>QHXZ01000007.1:5063-5677 GCA_003223165.1 Acidobacteriota bacterium | reverse complement strand
CGGCAATTATCATTTCGACTACAAGCCGGAGAAGTGCACGCTGCTCGTCGCCCTGGAGTCCGCCCCGACCGCGGTCTCGGCCGACCTGACGCTGCCGCGCGTCAGCCTGGCCGCAGGGGTCCTGGTCAAGGGGCTCGTGACCGACACGCGCGGGGCGCCGGTGGACGACGTCAACACCAGCTACTTCGGGAGCAACGGGCTGCAGGTCCTGACCTGGAACGACCACACCGACCCGACCGGCGCCTACAGCGCCGTCGTTCTCCCGGGAGACACCTACGCGATCGAGTACGCCCCTCCCGTCGGGCTGCGCCTGGCCGGCGTCAAGAGCACGGGCATCGCCATCGGCAACAACCCGCCCCCGCTGCCGACCGTGCAGCTCCCGGATGGCTTCTTCGTGACGGGCAAGAACGTGACGCTCGGCGGCGCACCAATTTTCGACGTGGACATCAACTTCTTCCTCGCCGGGACGACGACGAAGGTCTACGTCTCCCATCACCATACCGACGCGGCGGGCAACTTCTCGATCGTGTCGGTCCCCGGGACCTACGACATCCGGTTCGAGCCCCCGACCAGCGCCCTGGCCGCGAGGCGGCTCCTCGGGATCGGCGTCACGG
>QHXZ01000007.1:0-4965 GCA_003223165.1 Acidobacteriota bacterium | reverse complement strand
CACGACAACACCGCTCTCGACGGGACCTACGGCGTGGTCGTCCCGCCCAGGCTCTACAACGTCAGCTTCGTCCCGCCTGCCGGCACGCCCCTGGAGACGGGACGCATCTCGGGCGTGCTGATCACCTCGAACCGGACCGGGCTCGACGCCGTCCTGCGGGACGCCTTCGCCGTCTCCGGGCGGGTGAGGAGCTACCTGGGCCCGGACGTCGCCGGCGCCGACCTCAACTTCTACCAGTCGGGGACCGGGATCCGCCAGATCGTCTCGCGCGACAACACCGACTCGACGGGGCTCTACTCGGTCCTCGTGCCACCCGGCACGTACGACATTCTCTACACACCGCCCGCCGGGTCGGGGTTGGCTCTCGGCAGTCTCGGGGGCGTGGTCGTGCAGAACGACGTCGGCCTCACTGATATCGTTCTCGGCCCCACGATGAGTCCTGCGATCTCGTCGATCACCCCGTCGACCGGCCCCTCGGACGGCGGGACGGCCGTCAGCATCTTCGGATCGAACTTCCAGCCCGGAGCAGTCGTGACCCTCGGCGGGCTGGACCTCTTCAACGTCTCGATCGTGAGCCCCGGCCAGATCAATGCCGTCACGCCGTCCTGTCCCGTCGGATCGGCCGGGGTGGTGGTCGACCTGGCGGTCGCCAACGTGGGGGCGGCTTCGGGCTCCGGCGCGACCCTGCCGAGGGCCTTCACGTTCACGCCCGCGGGCACGCCGGTCAATCTGACCGTCACGCGGAGCGCGCCCAACGTCATCCTCTCCTGGCCCTCGACCGGGCAGGCCTCCTACACGATCTACCGGAGCGCCTCCCCCGCCTTGTTCGGTCAGGCCCAGGTGCTCGCCGTCACGACCGCAACCACCTTCACCGACGTCGGGGCGGACGCCGACGGCGTGAACTACTTCTACAGAGTGGAGTGACGGTGGCAGGCGGCCGTCGGCAGAGGAGGAGCGGAGGCCGCGCGTGGGCGAGGAGCGGCCTCGCGGCCCTCCTGCTGGGGCCGGCCGCCGTCGATTCCCTGTCGGCAGCCGGCGCCGACTGGTCCGCCCGCTTTGCGTTCGAGGAGCGTTACGACGACAATACGACCCAGCTTTCCCCCAGGGACCTGGATGACCTGGCCCGCCTCGGCGGGGGAACGGGATTCGGCTGCGGCTCGGGGTCGACCGTCACGACGGACCACAAGTTCAGCATCACCCGCCCGGACGATTACGTCGCCATCCCACAGGTCTCGGCCGGCGTGCGGGCGGGATGGCTGGACGGAAGGCCGACCACGATCGGCCTCGAGATGGCCGCCTACCAGTACGCCGAGGACTCGATCAAGGACTACCAGTGGTACAGGCTGTCCATCTCCCAGCCGCTCCGGGGATCGAAGGAGCATGGGACGACGTTGTCCGCCTCCTTCGAGCTGGTCCCGACCTTCTACCTGAGGAACCTGCGCAGCGATCGGACCGGCGAAGAGCTCTCCCTGTCGCCGCCACCCCGGCGTGAGGTGACCTACAGGAAGCGCGCGACGCAGGTCCGGATCGACCAGGAGGTCGTCTCTCGCCGCCTGCGCTTCCTCGGGACAGTGGGGGTCGAGGAGAGGAACTACAACCGCTGCTTCGACGAGCGGGACAGCCGGATGCCTTACGAGCAGGGCGATCTCGTCTGGGATCCCCTCGGTGATCAGCGCCTGCGGTTCCGCGTCTCCTTCCGCCGGGAGGACCTGCATGCCCTCGGCGCGGGGCTGGGGACGATCTTCACGGAAGACGGGCGACGCGCGGATCCGCTGGGGCAGGAAGGGGCGCCAGAAGACCATCCGCCTGCACTACGAGAGCGAGACGCGCGACTACACCTCGGCCGACCCCAACGACCGCTTCCACTTCGAGCGCAATGATCGGCGTCGCTACGCCACCCTGGCCTTCCAGATCGATCTGAGGAAGGGCTGGTTCCTGACCGCGGAGGGCGAGCGGGACAGCAACCGATCGCACTTCCCCCCGGCCGCCCTCGGCGCCACGCCTGCCGAAGACACGACCGACTACGACGAGAAGCTCTACCAGTTCGGGCTCGGATACGATTTCGGTTACGGGGCGGGCACCGGTGGAGGGCGGCCCCCCACCACGCCCCGGGACTAGCGCCCGGTCGCCCCCAACGGCGACCCGACGCGCGACCCGCCGGGACCCCTCAGGCCTTGCCGATCTGGCGCAGAATTTCGCGCAGCGGCGGCCGCTTGCCATATTGCAAGAGCCCCAGCCGGAAGAGGGCCGCGGCGGCGCGCAGGGCCAGATAGACCGCCCCCGCCAGAAGGGCGATCGCCAGCAGCAGGTCCCAGAGCGGGACCTTGCCGGTGCCGCAGCGGATCATCATCGTGATCGGCGCCGTCAGGGGGAACCAGCCGAGGACGCGGGCCACGATTCCGTTCGGCTCGTCCAGGATCGACACGGCGGCCGCGCTCGGCGGCAGGATGGCGGCGATCGACCAGATGGCGGCGAGCTGCTGGCTCTCGCGGCTGTTCGTCCCGAGCGCCCCGGTGCCGGTCATCAGGCTCCCGATCAGCAGGAAGCCGAGGGCGAAGAAGGCCAGGCAGGTCAGGAAGAGGCGCAGGTCGAGCGCCGCCAACGCCGCCGCGGCGACGAACGAGGTCGCGAAGGTGGCCACGCTCACCCAGACGGCGAGCTGGAGCAGGCCGGCGGCGCCGAGCCCGAGGAGCTTGCCGAACAGCAGCTCGCGCGGGCGCACCGACGACAGGATCACCTCGATCACCCGGTTTTCCTTCTCTTCCGCCACCCCCTGGATCAGGTAGCCGGCGCTGACCATCAGCGACATGAACAGCAGGAACCCGAACGCGAAGGGGATGCCGACGCGCGCCAGCCGCACCGCGGTATCGAGAGGCTCGGGACGTCCGGAGGCCCCGACCACGAACGCGGCGGAGCGCCGGCTGTCGACCGGGGTCTCGACCCGCGACCGGACTTCTTCCGGGAGCCGGCCCGACAGGAGCGAGCGGGCGAGGAGCCTCTCGAGCGAGCGCTCGGCGCGCTTTTCCGCCATGCCGAGCGTCGCCTCGTCCGGCAGGTACGATTCGACCCGGCCCGTCGCCAGGTAGTCGGCCGGCACCAGGTAGAAGCGATCGATCGCCCCGCCGCGCAGCGCCGCGATCGCCTCGTCGCGCGTGGCGAAGGGACGGAAGCGCACCGGCAGCAGCACCGCCTCGAGGATCCCGCGCGCCGCCCCGGCGCGCGGATCGCCCGCCGCCAGCCGGCCGGCGACGGCCTCCGCCTGCCGGCGGAGCTCCTCGTCCTCGGCGCTGGCCCGGCCGGCCTCCTCCAGCCGCACGACCCCGGCCAGGTCGACGAGCCCCACGTCCCGGCGCCCGGCGGCGCTCTTCTCCATGAACAGCGCCGGCAGCAGCGCGAACAGGCCGAAGTAGAGCACGGCGAAGAACGGCATCCCGAAGGTGACGACCAGGTAGGACTTGCGCCGCACCGTCGAGAGGAACTCCCGGCCGGCCACCACGGCGACCTTGCTCACGCCGGTCCCCCCTCGCCGCCGCGCGCGCCGGCCGCCGCCCGCGCCGCGGGGCCGCGCACGGTGGCGACGAAGATCTCCTCGAGAGGCGTGCGCGCCACCTCGAAGTGATCGGGCGCCAGCCCGCGCTCGAGGAGCGACCGCATCAGGTCGCGCGGCCGCGACTCCGGGTCCAGGACGACGCGCAGCAGCGCCCCTGCCTCTCCACCCGCAGGACGTGCGGCAGCCGCTCGAGATCCCCTCCCTCCGGCAGGCCGACCAGGACCGAGGCGGTGCCGTGCCGCCGGCGGATCTCCTCGAGGCCGCCGTACAGCACCAGGCGGCCATGGTCGATCATCGCCACCCGGTCGCACAGGCTCTCCACCAGCGGCATCTGGTGGGTGGAGAGGATCACCAGGCAGCCGGCGCGGCTGCGCTCGGCCAGGAGGTCCTTCACCAGCACGGTGTTGATCGGGTCGAGGCCGGAGAACGGCTCGTCCAGGACGATGAGGCGCGGATCGTGAAGCAAGGCCCCCGCGATCTGCACCTTCTGCTGCATCCCCTTCGACAGCTCGTCCACCCGCCGCCCCGCAGCCGCCGGCAGGTCCACCCGCTCGAGCCACCGCCGCGCCCGCTCGCGGGCGGCGGCGCGCTCGAGGCCCTTCAGCATGCCGAAGTAGATCAGGACCTCCAGGACCTTCTCCTTGCGGTACAGCCCGCGCTCCTCGGGAAGGTAGCCGATGCGATCGAGGTCGGCGCGCCCGACCGGCCGGCCGTCGAGCAGGATCTCGCCCGCGTCGGCGGCGATGATGTCCATCAGGATCCGGATCAGGCTGGTCTTCCCCGCCCCGTTCGGGCCGAGCAGGCCGAACACCTCGCCGGAGCGGACCTCGAAGGTGACGTCGTCGACCGCGACGGTGGTGGCGTACGACTTGCGCAGGCGCGAAAAGGTCAGGGTCGGCACGGGGCGCGGGCGGCTCCTCCGGGGTGGGACCGGGGGATTATAATCTCGGCGCGACCCGGGGCCGCCTTGGCGCCTTCCGGGGCGCACTCGCCGGGGCCGGGAGGAACGGGATGACCACCAGATCCTCGCGCAGCGTGCCGATCGCCTGGGTCGTCCTGTTGGCCGCGATCGTGCCGGGGGTACCGGCCCGGGCCGCGCCGCCCGGGACCACGTTGCCCGGGGCCGCGCCCCCCGCCGCCACGGCGCCGGCTCCTCCGGCGGCGACGCCGTCGCTGCCCGCCCTGCTGGCGTCCGCCGGCGACGACCGCCTGGTGGACCTCTCCTACCCCTTCGACGAACGGACCATCTACTGGCCGACGGCGCAGCCGTTCCGGCTGACGCGCGACCATGCCGGCCGGACCGAGACTGGTTACTTCTACGCCTCGAACAGCCTGTGCGCCAGCGAGCACGGCGGGACGCACATCGACGCCCCGTATCATTTCTCGGAGAAGGGGTGGACCACCGACCGCATCCC
>QHXZ01000197.1 GCA_003223165.1 Acidobacteriota bacterium | reverse complement strand
GGTGACCACGTCCCGGCGGCCGTTGAGCAGGCCCACCACCTTCATGTGCGCCGCCAGCAGGACGCTCTTCAGCGGCACCCCGGCCGACCATGCCAGGCGCTGCAGCGCCGAGGAGACCTCCGGCGCGAGCGGCACGTCCACGCGGCAGACCGGGAGCTCCCCGAGGTCGGGCGGGGAGACTTCTCCTCGCGGCAGGCGCGTGGCCGTGGCATCCCCGATCTTCCCGGCCCAGAAGTCGCGCACGGCCGGCGAACGGAGCGCCTCCCGCTCGAGCGCCACGAAGTCGCGGTAGGTCGACCGGAGCGCCGCCTCGGGCGGCGGCGTCTCCCCGTGGAGGAGGGCGGAGT
>QHXZ01000196.1:888-2492 GCA_003223165.1 Acidobacteriota bacterium | reverse complement strand
CGCCGAAGCCTGCCAGGTCGAACGACGTCCGGAGGATGGCGTGGCGATCGACCAGCCGTCGCACGGCCGCCTCCAGCCGGTCGCGCAGGAAGGGGGCGCGGATCTCGACGCTGCTGACATAGATGATGTAGTCGGCGCTATACTCGCCGTGGAAGACGAACCCCTCCTGGAGGCGCGACAGCGGGTAGGCGTCCTCGACGTCCTCGGGCAGGCGGCGGCGGTCTTCGGGGGAGACGAGATCGAACGCCCCTGGGCGGCGCGCAGGCGCGCCCCCGGGCAGGACGCGGGCCAGATCGGCGGCGAGTCCGCGGATCGTCTGGTGGGTGAAGATCTGCTGCAGGGACAGGTCGAGGCCCCTCTCTCCCGCCTTCACCCGGACCTGGATGCTGCGGATCGAATCGCCTCCCAGGGTGAAGAAGTTGTCGTCGATGCCGATCCTCTCCAGGCCGAGCACCTCCGACCAGACGTCGGACAGCGCCTTCTCTTCCGGTGTGCGCGGCGCGGCGTAGCGCTCCTGCAAGTCGGGACGGGCGCGCTCCGGCGCCGGCAGGACGCGTCGGTCGACCTTGCCGCTCGGCGTGAGCGGCAGCGACTCGAGGAAGAGAAAGGTTCCCGGCACCATGTGGTCGGGCAGGCGCTCCATCAGGAAGAGGCGCAGGGCGTCGATCGTCGGCGGCTCCCCCGCCGTGGGGACCACGTACGCGACGAGGCGCCGCTCTCCGGGCGACTCCTCCCGCGCCGCGATTGCGGCCTGCCTCACGCCCGGGCACTCCGCCAGGGTCGCCTCGATCTCACCCGGCTCGATGCGGAAGCCGCGAATCTTCACCTGGTCGTCGGCGCGCCCCAGGTACTCGATCTCCCCGTCCGCGCGCCGGCGCGCCAGGTCGCCGCTCCGGTAGAGGCGCGCGCCGGGCCGGTCGCCGAACGGATCGGCGAGGAAGCGCTCGGCCGTCAGGTCCGGCCGGCCGAGATAGCCGCGCGCCAGCCCCGCGCCGCCGACGTAGATTTCCCCCGGGACCCCGTAAGGCACCGGCTCCATGCGCCGGTCGAGGAGGTGCAGCCGCAGGTCCGGGATCGGCCGGCCTATCGGGCTCGACGTCCGCCGGGCGTCCGGCGCGCGCAGGGGCCGGTAGGTGACGTGCACGGACGTCTCCGTGATGCCGTACATGTTCACCAGCCGGGGCCGATCGTCGCCGTGGCGCTCGAACCAGGGCCTCAGGGTGGCCGGCTCGAGCGCCTCGCCGCCGAGGATGACCAGGCGGAGGGGCAGGTCCGGGGCCGTCCCCGAGGCGCGCTCGGCGTGCATCAGCAGGCGGAAGGCGGACGGCGTCTGGTTCAGGATAGTGACCCCTTCCCGCCGGAGCAGGTCGAGGAACGCCTCCGGCGAACGGCTGGTCGCGTACGGCACGATGGCCAGCCTGCCGCCGTGAAGCAGGGCGCCCCAGATCTCCCAGACGGAGAAGTCGAAGGCGCAGGAGTGGAAGAGCGTCCAGACGTCCTGCGGCCCGAATTCGAACCAGGCGCGTGTCGCCTCGAAGAGGCGGGTGACGTTCCGGTGCGTGACCACGACCCCCTTCGGCCGGCCGGTCGAGCCGGACGTGTAG
>QHXZ01000196.1:0-854 GCA_003223165.1 Acidobacteriota bacterium | reverse complement strand
TCCCGCTCGCTCTCCGCTCCGGCCGTGTCGAGACTGAGCACCTCGACGGCCCCGGATGACCCCGGCGACGGGAGAATCTCGCGCAGACGCTCGCGCGTCAGGATCACCCGCGCATGCGAGTCCTCCAGGATGAACGCCAGGCGCTGGCGGGGGTAGGCTGGATCGAGCGGCACGTACGCGCCGCCCGCGTTTAGGATCCCGACGATCGCCACGATCATCTCCGGCGACCGGTCCAGGCAGACGCCGACCCTCGACTCGGGCCCCACACCGCGGGCGCGCAGGAGTCGCGCGACCCGCCCGGCGCGGGCGCTCAGTTCCCCGTAGGTCAGGCTCAGGCCTTCGCACGTGAGGGCGACCGCCTCCGGGGTGCGCCCGGCCTGGGCCGGCGGCGCCGACTCTCCTCGAGGCGACCTCTCCGGCGCGTTCTCGCCCGCCCGGATCAGGAGCTCGCGTCTCTCCTCCCCCGTCAGAAGCGGCAGCATCGAGACGCGCCGGTCGGGCTCCGCGGCGGCGCCTTCGAGCAGGACGCGGGTATGGCCGATGAGGCGCGCGATGGCGTCCGCGTCGAACAGGTCGGTGCTGTATTCGAGCGAGCCCGCGAGTCCCGAGTCGGTTTCCTCGACCTGGAGCGTCAGGTCGAACTTGGCCGTGCCGGTGTCCACGTCCAGGTGCTCGATGGCGAGACCCGGCAGGCGCAGCTCGGGGATCGGCAGGTTCTGCATCACGAACGCGACCTGGAACAGCGGTTGGCGCGCCGGATCGCGCGGCAGCGACAGCAGCTCGACGAGCCTCTCGAACGGCAGGTCCTGGTGCGCCTGCGCGTCCAGCACGACCTCGCGCGCGCGGCGCAGGAG
>QHXZ01000006.1:10418-22813 GCA_003223165.1 Acidobacteriota bacterium | reverse complement strand
ACCATGCGCGACTTGCCCACACCGGGTGGGCCAATGATTAGCAGACAAGGCGCTCGTTGCCGCGATGTACCGCCACGCAGCGACCGCAGAGTCTCGAGCGGCACGTGGAGCAACCCTTGCCTCCCGACCATCGGGCCCGAGCGCGTGATCGAAGCCCAGGTGTCCGCGGTGTGCAGGCGAAACTGGCCGGCCGGTGATGCGGAATTAAGTTGTTGAAGGAGCTCGGCGGCTGAAGCAGCCCGCCGCGTCGGGATCTTGGAAAGCAGCCTGTAGACGATCGGGTGGAGCTCTTTGAGCACCTCCCCCTCAATCGGTTGCGGCTGATCCTGGAGTTGTTGCTGGAGGACAGCCCCCACGTCGTCGCCCATGAACGGAGGCCGTCCGGCGAGGCATTCGTATAGAACGGCTCCAAACGAATAGAGGTCGGAGGAGGTTGTGGGCCTCTCTCCCAGAATGGTTTCCGGGGCAAGATAGGTCGCGCTGCCGCGCAATTTCCCATCCGAGGGCTTGCGGAGGGAGGTCGAGAACCCGACGTCGACCAGCTTGACTAGAGGGGCCTCCCGCTTCGATGCGCCCTGGGCGGATACCAGCAGGTTTTGAGGCTTGAGATCGCCGTGGATCAGGCCGCGGCAGTGAAGGTAATCCAGGCCGCGACACACCTGGGCGAGCATGGCATAGAACTGGTGCTGCGACACATCCCGCGACGCGGAGACGAAATCCGTCCCGGACACATACTCGAACGCGAGGAAGTTTGCACCGCTGTCGGTCGTTCGTCCATGGTCAAGGAGGGCAATCAGATTCGGGTGGCTCGTTTCGGCAAGAACGGCTAACTCGTTGGCGAAGAAATCGACAGCCGCAGGCTCGTTCGACTCGAAGACCTTTAACGCCCGGGCCTCACCCGTGATCGTGTGGTCCGCAAGATAGACCTTGGAGCAGTAGCCCTCTGCCAGATGCTTGGTGATTCGGTAGCACGCGAAGGCAGGTTGGGTCTCCATGCTGCTTCAAGTTAGTGATTGACCACGATGCAAATCAACCCAAGCAACAAAAAGAAAAGAGGGGTCCCGATGGACCCCCCATGTTCACCTAAATCGAGTGCGAGTTCGCGTTTGTCGAAACGCTCAGCACGAGCTTGAGCGACGCCTGGGAAAGCAGCTAGCAGACCGGGCCGGTGCAGTGACCCCAAATCGACCCGTTCCAGACCGCCCCGAGAATGTTCATGAAATGCGCCAGCATTCCATCGTTGTTCGAGTGCGCCACTGCCTTCTGGGCTCCCTGGATGGGGGCTGCCATCACCATCGATGACCCGACCCCGAGCGCCAGCACCACCATCAGCACCGCCACCAGCCTCACCATCTTCCTCATGATCCCCTCCACCCCTCTTTTTTCGCGGTTGAAGTCCGCGTTCGAGGATAGGTCTCAGCAACTGAGATGCCAGGAGTGTAATCAGGTCGTGAGGAGATTTTGTAAGGTATTGAAAAATTAGAGAGATACCCAATAAACGTGAGAGTATCAGCCAACGATAGCGTCGCGGTGACGATGGGGCTGTGAGACTCACCTGGAAGCCCCTCTTGCCGTAAGAAGATGAATTTAAATAGGATCTCATCAGTCTCACCATAAGGACTGCAGGCTACGCGTGAGACTCACTTGTAAGTATCTATCAACAAAACAATTGCTCAGGTTTGAGTCTCTCGCAAGTTGGGCGAGACGCTGGAGACGTGAGACTGCGACCGGAAGGGACTACCCCTCCGACTGAATCCGCCTGGCGGGTCTTGGAGCGGGCTGGTTGATGCGGAGCTGCTTCAGCCGCCTGAACATGGTGGCCCGGCTGATGCCCAATAGGCGGGCGGCTTCGTCGCGGCTTCCCTTGGCTTCCGCCAGGGCGCGCTCGAGGTCGTCGCGGGTGAGGGCTCCGTCGGCGGCCCGGGCGACGAGGCCCGAGATCTTGGCGAAGAATTCGGGGTCGTGGCGGGCCTCTTCGAGGGTCAGGGTGTCGCCGGCGCAGAAGAGGGCCAGCTTGTAGACCTGGTTCTCCAGCTCGCGGACGTTTCCGGGCCAGCCATAGCGCATCATGTTCGACATGAGGCCGGGGTCGACGCGCAGCCGCAGGGTCTTGTTCTCGTTGGCGACCTTGGTCAGGAAGTGGTCGACGAGCAGCGGGATGTCGTCGCGGCGGTCGCGCAGGGCGGGAAGCTTCACGGAGATGACGTTCAGCCGGAAGTACAGGTCCTCGCGGAAGGCCTTCTCCTTGACCATCGTCTCGAGATCGCGGTTGGTGGCCGAGATGATGCGCACGTCCACGCGGCGCGAGGCTTCCGACCCGACCGGGCGGATCTCGCCGTCCTGGAGCACGCGCAAGAGCTTGCTCTGCATGGCCAGGCTCATGTCGCCGACCTCGTCCAGGAAGAGCGTGCCGCCGTCGGCCAGCTCGAAGAGGCCCTTGCGGGGGGCGTCGGCGCCGGTGAAGGCGCCCTTCACATGCCCGAACAGCTCGCTTTCGAGGAGGGTGTCGGTCAGGGCGGCGCAGTTCTCGCTGAAGAACCTCTTCTCGCGCCGGGCGCTGTTCTGGTGCGCGGCGCGGGCGACGAGCTCCTTGCCGGTGCCGCTCTCGCCGCGGATCATCACCGGCAGGCTGCTGGGCGCGACGCGCGACAGGGTGGCGTAGAGATCGCGCATCTTCTCGCTGCGCCCGATGATGTTCTCGTACCCGTAGCGCTCCTGCACGGCCGCCTTGAGGTACTGGTTCTCCTGGCGCACCTGCTCGTAGAGGCGGGCGTTCTCGATCGCCACGGCCGCCTGGTTGGCGAAGGTCTCGAGGAAGCGCAGGTCGTCATCGGTGAAGACCACGCCCGGCTTGCGGGTGTCGACGTAGACGGTCCCCAGGACGCGGTTGCGGATGCGCAGCGGCACGCAGAGCAGCGAGCGGATGCTGAACATCGCGACGCTCTTGAAGCTCTTGAAGCGCTCGTCGACGCCGGCATCGTGCGACAGGATCGAGCGCCCGAGGCCCGCCTCCCTGAGGATGCTGCGGCTGTACTCCGTGGCGTCCTTGATCGTCTGATGCTCGAGGTTCCGGCCGACGACCATCTCCATCTCGTCGGTCTCGCTGCGGTACATGAAGATCAGCCCGCGCTCGGCGCCGACCAGGTCGATGGCGAGGTCCATGACCTTGTTCAGCAGCTCCTTCAGGTCGAGGATCGAGTTGATGGTCCGGGCGATCTCGTAGAGGGTCGTCAGCATCCGCAGCGGCGCGGTCCTGGCGTCGGCCGCCGCCGTGTGCGCGGCAAGCGGAGGGGGGGCGCTGTCGGACGCCTTGCGCGCCACCTCCTGGCGCGGCTCGCTCTTCTCGTACTCGTCGCGCATTGCGGGATCCTCGATGTCGTCGGCGATGCCACGAATGAGGGCGTAAGCAGCATTATAAGCGTGCCGCGCGTCGTCCGGCAACCCCTTGACGGCGAGAACGTCGCCCAGCAACGCCTGGAACCTCCACTGCGTCTCGCGGAAGCCGGCCTTCTCGGCCTGCTGCAGGCCGACGCGCGCTTCGCGCTCCGCGTCGGCGATCTTGCCGACCTCGAGGGCCGCGCGGCCCAGGACCAGGTTCATCTGCAGCCGATCCTTGTAGCGCAGCGTGCGCGGATCGATGCGCGTCAGGTTGCGCGAGACGCCCAGGACCGCCTTGCGGTCGCGCCGCAGGGACGCCACGCGGGCGAGCACGGACGTGGCGTGGAAGATGATCCGGGGATGGGCCAGCTCGCGGCCGATCGACAGCGCCTCCTCGGCCATCTCCTCGGCCGCGCCGACGCCTCCGAGGAGGAGGCGATCGACCGCCAGGCTGTTGAGCAGGTAGGCCTCCTGCATGCGCAGATTGAGGCTGCGGGCCAGGTCGCGCCCTTCGCGATGCTGCCGCTCCGCCAGGTCGGCCCGCCCGAGATCGCGCCAGGCGCCTCCGAGGTAGTCGAGCGGGGGCAGCTGGCCCGCGGCGTCGCCCGTCCCCTTGCGCAGCGCGCGCTCTTCCTCGAGCGTGCGGATGGCGCGGTCGAACCGCCCCTGCTCGGCATACATCTGGCCGAGCTGCTCCAGTTGGTGGCCGGCCTGGTCGATGCCGGCGTGCTCGCGCGACCAGGCCAGCGCCTCCTCGCCGATCACGATGGCCCCCGGCAGGTCGCCGGTCTCGAGCACGGCGATGATCAGGTTGGACACGAAGCGGTAATAGGCGTTCGTCTGCCCGCTGGCGCGGGCCAGATCCAGCATGCGCTGCAGGAGATCGCGCGCCGCCACGGCCTCGCCCAGCCCCAGGTAGCACAGCGCGATGTTGTTCATGGTCGTGATCATCCCTGACGTGTCGTCGAGCGACTCGTAGATGCCCCGGGCCTCCTGCAGGGCCTCGAGGGCCTTGCGTGGCTCGCTCTGGCGCGCGCTGATGATCGCGATGACGTTCAGGCAGACCGCGGTCTCGCGGGACTCGCGCTTGGTGCGGGCGATCGCCAGGGCGCGCCGCCCCAGCTCCCCGGCCTCCCGGGGGTCCCCCGAGCTGCTCGCCGCCCACGCCAGCAGCCGCAGGGCGCGCAGCTCGTGGAGCGAGTCGCCCGCCTGGCGGGACTCCTGCAGCAGGTCCTCGGCGTGGCGCCGGCCCTTCTCGAACTCGCCCAGATCCACCAGCATGTCCTGCGCCAGGGGGAACAGGATCGTCCGGCGGCGCTCGGAGGGGCCCGGGGGCAGGCAGTCGAGCGCCCGGGCCAGGAACTCGACGTGCCGGCTGAGGTTGAACATCTCGGCCTTCTCCGCCGCGCGCAGGCTGTAGGTGACGGAGGCCTCCCGGTCGCCCGACATGAAGAAGTGGTGCGCCAGCTCTTCCACGACCTCGCCGAGGGATGCGGCGTGCTCGGCCTCGATGGCTCGGCCGACCGCCCGGTGCAGGGCCCGGCGGCGTTCTTCGGGAAGGGCGGAGTAGATCGCCTCGCGGATCCGGGCGTGCGACAGGCCCGCCAGCTCGGGGCCCGATCGCTGCGCCTCCACGCTCGCCACCCGGAGCCGATCCAGCGCCTCGATGGCTCCCGCCACCGAGGGAAGATCCCGGCCGAGGGCGCGCCCGAGCAGAGGGCGCGAGACCGGCCGGTTGAACACGGCCAGCACCTCCGCCACCGAGCGCGCCAGGGGATCGAGCGAGCCCAGGCGCCGGGCGATGACGCTGGCCAGGCTCGGCGGCAGGCGGATCGTGTCGAGGCTGCGGCTTTCGGCGATCCAGTAACCACCGCTGCGACGGAGGGTCCCTTCCTCCGCCAGCGCCTTCATCAGCTCCTCGATGTAGAGCGGGTTCCCTTCGGTGTGGTCCAGGAGCAGGCGTGCGAGGCGCTCCGGCTGCTCTTCGAAGGGGACCATCGAGGCGAGCAGCGCGGTGCTCTCCCCGAGGTCGAGGGGTCTCAGATCGAACCGCCTGATGCGGCCCAGGCCGGTGAAGCGCTTCAGGAATTCTCCGATCGGGGCCGTGCGGGCCTCCTCGTCGCGCGCGCTGGCGACGATGAGCCAGGGCCCGCCGGCGGGCTTCAGGACCAGCCTCTCGAGGAGCTCGATCTCGGGAGCGTTCGCCCAGTGCAGGTCTTCGAGGACGATCACCCCGGGCGTGCCTCCGGCGAGCAGGTCGAGGCAGGCGCTCAGACCGTCGATGAACTGCTCCCGGTCGAGCCGCGTCGGCTGGCCTCCACCCCCGGCGTCGCGGCGCCCATCCTCGGATCCTCCCCCGGACAGGACGCGGCCCAGCACCGGACGCAGTCCGGCAGGCAGGCCGGCCTCGTCGGCGGTGGGCAGTTGCCGCAGCACTTCGACGAACGGCTGGAAGGGGGCGCCCCCGTCCTCGTAGCAGCGCCCGGTCAGGTTGCGGATGCCGGCCAGCTGCAGGCGGTGCTTGAGCTCGCGCAGCAGGCGGCTCTTGCCGATCCCGCTCGCCCCGGCCAGCAGGACGAAGCGCGGCCGGGTTTCGTCGCCCGGTTCGCGCACGTGCGCCTTCGCCAGGTCGGCCAGGGCCGTCAGCTCGCGGTCCCGGCCGACGAAGCGGCCGGAGGTGACGAAGCTGGCGAGGGTCTCGTCGGTGTCCAGCTCCTGGGGAGCCGAAGCGCCCGCGTTGAGGAGATCGAGGGCGGCGGCCGCGGAGGCGGGACGGTCGTCCGGATCACGGGCCAGCAGCCCCAGGACGAAGGCCTCCGTGCGCCGCGGCAGGTCCGGGTTCAGCTCGCGTGGGGGGACGAGGCGTCCTTCGAGGATCGCCGAAACGACGGCGCCCGCCTCCTCTCCCTGGTAGGGAAGCCTTCCGGTCAGGATCTCGTACAGGACGACGCCCAGTGAATAGAGGTCGGACCGGGCGTCGGGACGGTGCCCGCGGAGCCTCTCGGGCGCCACGTAGTGCAGCGTGCCGCTCGTTCCGGCGCTCGACGGGCCGGCGAGCGGCTGGGCCAGCCCGAAGTCGAGGATCTTCGCCTGGAACGGCTCGCGGATCAGGATGTTGTGCGGCTTGATGTCGTTATGCAGCAGCCCGCGCGCGTGGATGTAGTCGAGCCCCCGCAGGCATTGCACCACCAGCCCGTCGAAGGACGGCGCGACGGCCGGCCAGCGCAGGGACGTCAGCTCCCGGCCTTCGACGTACTCCATGGTCAGAAAATGGCGGCCGTCGCCTGTGACGGTCCCGAAGTCGTACACCTCGGCCAGGTTGGGATGGCGCAGGTGCGACATCGAGCGGAACTCGTTCTTGAAGCGGTCGACGGAAATGGGATCGATCGCCTCGGGACGCAGGATCTTCAGGGCCACGGGGCGGTCCCCCTGGAGGGTGTCCCGCACCAGGTAGACGGCTCCCATGCCGCCCTCGCCCAGAGGGCGGTCGACGGCGTAGCGTTGATTGATGATTCGCAGGATCACCACCCCAGGCTGCTGGGCGAAAAAGTACCACCAACACCCTCATGCAGCAAGGGTTTTGCGCGATCGGACGGGGTCCATCCACCGCTTGGGAGGTGCGAGGAGGCGCTTCGGAGAGGCCGCTCCGGCCCGGGGCGGCCGGCCTAGTTGACGGGGACGCTGCGGCGCCCGGTGAACCTCTGGTACCCCTCGGGGTCGTCCTTGGGGCGCTGCCGGCGGGCGAACTTGACCTCGTACATGCGGGCGTCGGCGACCGCGATCAGGGCCTCGAAGGAGCGGCCGTCCTCGGGAAACGAGGCCGAGCCCATGCTGACCGAGATGCGCAGCCCCTTCCCGCCATGCACGGCGAACTTGTGGTTCTCGATCGCCGCCTGGATGCGCTGCTCGACCTTGGCGATCTCGCCCTGGCCGACGCCCGGCACGGTGACGATGAACTCGTCCCCCGCGTAGCGCACGCAGGTGTCGCAGCCCCGGAGCTGGCTCCGGATGGCCCGCGCCAGGCCGCGCAGGATGCGGTCTCCGGCCGGATGTCCGTACCGGTCGTTCACGTCCTTGAAGTTGTTGACGTCGAGCTCGATGATGCTCAGGGGCACCTGCTGGCGCACGGCGCGGCTGATCTCCTCCTCGAAGCTGACGAAGAGGTAGCGCGCATTCGGGAGGCTGGTCAGCGGATCGGTCAGGGCGCTCTCGTGCGTCTTCTCGTAGAGCACCGCGTTCTTGACCGCGCTCGCCACGTGCTTGGCGATGATCGAGATGACGCGCAGATGGTCCTCTTCATAGGGCTGGTCCGGCCGGTCGTACAGAGCGAGGACCCCCGTGAGCGCATCCCCGTCGAGCAGCGGCGCTACGATGGCGTTCTCCAGGCGCTCGATGCTGCCGCGCGCCAAAAGCTCCTCTAGGTCCGAACGGGCCCCATCGCGGCTCACCGGGTCCGCGTGCGCCCGGCCCTGGAGCGGCATGCGGTGCACGGCGGCCCATCCGCTCATCCTCTCGCCCAGCGGCACCTCGTGATTCAGGAGACGCGAGGCGTCGTGCCCCGTGACGTGCCGCGCCTTCAGGACCTTGCGCTCGGGGTCGCGCAGGTACACGACGAAGCAGCGGTAGTGCAGCAGGGAGGCGATCTTACTGGCCATGAACGACAGCGCCTCGTCCAGGTTGAGGCTCTTGGCCATCCCCTGCGCGATTTCGTACAGGGCGTACAGCTCCTTGTGAGCCGATGAGACGTTCTCCATGATGGAGCGGCGCACCTCGTTCGTGTCGCGGCTGAGGCGGTCGTCGCCCCGGTTCACCTTCCTCTTGTCCGGGGCGGACCACGTCTCGCGGGTCCGATTCACCTCGGCGGCCAGGGTTTCCATCCGGTCCAGGTTCTCGGTGAGGACCTGCACCACCCGCGGGTCATACGAGGTCCCCACTTCGCTCTGGATGTAGCGCAGGGCTTCCTCCTTCGAGAGGGGCCGACGGTACGGGCGGTCCGAGGTCAGTGCATCGAAACAGTCCACCACCGACAGGATGCGCGCCGCCAGGGGGATCTCCTCTCCCTTCAGCCGGTCGGGGTACCCCGTGCCGTCGTATTTCTCGTGGTGCGAACGGACCACCGCGGCGAGCGGGTAGGGGAAATGAACCGTCTCGATGATCTCGGCGCCGATGCGCGGGTGGATGGCCATCTTCTCGAACTCGTCGCGGGTCAGCTTGCCGGGCTTGCAGAGAATGTGCTCGGGGACGGCCAGCTTGCCGATGTCGTGCAAGAGGGAGCCTGCCTTGAGGGACTCAAGCTCCGGCTGGGACAGGCCCATCAGCCTGCCGAGCTCGACCGCGAAGGTCTGCACCCTGCGGATGTGGCGCTGCGTGGTGCGGCGCCTCGATCACGGAGAGGTAGAGGTCGGCCATCTCCTTGCCGTGCTCCCGTTCCTGGCGCACCCGATCGGAGTAAAGCCGCAGCGAAAAGTACAGGGCGTAAAACGCCGGCACCACGAGGGCGATCGACCGGAGACCGAAACGCTGCAGGCCGACCACCAGGATGGCCGCGAGGGCCGCTCCCGCCAGGTAGGCCGGCGCGGTCCAGAGGAAATTCCCGGTCCAGTTCTTCGCCAGCGGGATGCCGTCGGTGAGGCTGATAGCGCCGGCGACCAGGAGGCTGTTGAACAGGAAGAAGGTCGTGGCCGCCAGCAGGAGCGGCAGGCCGTCCCGTGCCAGGTCGAGGAATCCCGGCTCGCCACCCGCCGCCCGGTAGACCGCTCCGGCCGCCACGGTGGTCAGTGAGAGGCAGGCAGTGTTGAAGATCACCCTGTAAAGGGGCGGCCGCCGGCCACGGCGGATCACCGACGCCGTGACCGCCGACGCCGCCGCGGCCAACGCGGCGCTCGGCGTCCCGAGCAGGATGAGGGCGGTCAGCACGAAGGCGAAGGCGATGGTGACGTTGCCCAGGACGGGGAGAGGGATGCGGAAGGGGGCCGCGCCGGCGGCCGCCAGGACGGCGATCACGATCCACCAGAAAGAGGCGGCGGGCAACGGGGCGTGCCACCAGGCGGCCCCGCAGGCCAGGAGGCCGAGCAGATCGACACTGAGCACGTAGAACCGCGCGATGCGACTGAGGCTGGACACTCTCCCCCCCGGGGACCTCTCGAGCGCGAGCCCGGCGAGCCGGGCGGCCCCGGCGCGACTCGCCATCCTGCCTAAAGATCGGGTCGCGATTTCATGGAGTCCATTTCAGTTTCGGGATCGGGGCCCCCCGGCAGGTTCCCGTCGGGCCGCCAGAGGGGCGGCGTGGCCTCGAGGGGCCCCGGTGCCGCCCCGGGGCCCGTGCGCGCCGGGTGCTATACTCGCAACACCTTGAAGGACGGCCCTCCGCGCCGCCCCCGGAGGCCCGGCATGTCCTCGCAATCCAACAAGAAGCGGCGCGCCGCCGTCCCTCTTCCGGGCACGACCAGGGGGACGGGAGGTCCGACGGGCCCGGCGGCTCCTTCGGGAGAGGGCGCGCGCCCGGCGCGACGTTGGAGGAGCGCGGCGGTCGTCGTCCTGGCCGCCGGCATCGCCATCCTGGGGGCGCGCCTGGGCACGGTCAGGGTCGCCCAGGGTGAGAGGATCTTCCGCCGCGCCTTCGGCGGGGCGGCGGTCCGGCTGGCACCGGGCCGGCACCTGGCGCTGCCGTTCGTGTACGCCATCGAGCGCCTGCCTGCCGGAGGAGTGCGGGTCGAAGGATCCTTGCCCGTCCGATCGCGGGAGGGTGTCTCCCTGGAAGTGCCGTTCGAGGTCACCGGGGAGATCGGCGATGCCGCGTTTGCGGCGCTGCCACTACGGGACCGCGCGGGGCAAGACGGTCCCGCCGAAAGCCTCATCCGAAGCCTGGCCTCGGAACGGATCCGCGGCTGGGGGGAAGGCGCCTCGGGAGAGACGCTCATCCTCGGCATCGGCGCGCGCGCGATCGAATCGGAGGTCCGCGTCCGGCTCGAGGAGCGCGGGTTCGAGTCGGTGGTGGTCCGTCTCGATCGGGCCCGGGGTCCGGCCGAGCTGATCGCCTCGATCACCTCGCGGGCCCTGCGTGAGCGGACGGTCGCGACCGGCGCAAAGATCGCCATCCTGGGGCTCGACGGGGCCGACTGGCAGATCCTCGATCCGCTTCTGGAGAAGGGGCAGCTCCCGAACCTGGCGCGCCTCAAGTCGCGAGGGGCCTGGGGCAACCTGAAGTCGATGTACCCGATGCTGTCGCCCTTGCTCTGGACCAGCATCGCGACCGGCGAGCCCCCCGAGAAGCACGGCATCATCGACTTCCTGGCCAAGGATGCGCAGACCGGGCGTTCCGTCCCGGTCACGAGCCGTTGGCGGAAGGTGAAGGCGCTCTGGAACATCTTCACCGACGCCGGCAGGAGCTCGGCCTTCGTGGCTTGGTGGGCCACCTATCCCGCGGAGCCGGTGCTCGGCCACATGGTCTCGGACTGGGTGGCCTACAGCCTGTTCGGGCTCGACCCCACCTCGGCCGGCGGCACCGGCATGACGTACCCTCCCGGCTATTTCGAAGAAATCCGCCCGAAAATCGTGGACGACGGTTCGATCCCCCTGGCGGAGATCCAGAGGTTCGTCCGGGTCAGCCCCGCGGAGTTCGCCGGCTTCCGGGAGAAAATCCGCGAAGACTCGAAGGGCGCCTACCGCCTGCCGGTCAACCACCTTACGAAGATCCTGGCGAGCGCCCGTTCCTACCAGGCCATCGGCCTCGACATCCTGACGCGCGGCCAACCCGATCTCTTTTCGATCTATTACGAAGGGATTGACGAGGTCTGCCATCGCTTCGCGCACTACATGCCGCCCAAGATGGGGATGGTGAGCCCGGAGGAGTACGGCAAGTACAGCGACGCCGTCTTCGCCTACTACCGCTACCAGGACCGCCTGCTGGGCCAGGTGCTCGCGCGCCTGGCGCCCGACACGACCGTGATGGTGCTTTCGGACCACGGGTTCCGCAACGGCAGCGATCGCCCGCCCAACGACCCGCCCTACATCGAAGGAAAGCCCGGGCTCTGGCACCGCCGCTACGGCATCCTGATCCTGGCGGGCCCGCCCATCCGTCCCGGCCGCCTCGACACCACGGCCCTCCTCGACATCGCGCCCACGGCGCTCTACCTCGCGGGTCTGCCGGTGGCGGAGGACATGCCGGGGCGGGTGGTGCTGGAGGCGATCGACGTGCGGTTCAAGGCGCGATTCCCACCGCGCTCGATCCCGTCGTACGAGGGGTCCGGTCAGTCTGCGGAACCGGGTCGTGACCTGCTGGCGGAGAGCGGCGCGAACGCCGAGATGATGGAGAAGCTGCATTCCCTCGGGTACATCGGCGACCCGGCGGCGCCCGCCGGCGGTCCGGCGGCCCCGGAGGCCGCCTCGCCGGCGGCGGGCGGCGGGGAGGAGCAGAAGCTGCTCACCGGCCACCTCAACGAGGCGGGCATCCTGATCAAGAACAAGGAATACGACAAGGCCGAAGAGGCCATCTCCCGGGCCCTGAAGATCGACCCGCACTACACACCGGCGCTCCTTTTGACCGTCCAGATCAACGCCGAGCAGAAGCGTTACGCTCCGGCCATCGAGACGGCGCGCCAGGTGATCGAGGCCGGTCCCGAGGCGGAGCCGGGGCTCTACCTGCAGCTGGGCCGCATCTATGCCGAGAGCGGCCGGACCGACGAGGGGCTGGCGTACCTGGGGCGGCTCGAGGGCGATCATCCTCAGATGGCCGAGATTCATTCGGCGCTCGGCACCATCCGCCTCAAGCGCCAGGAGTCGGATGCGGCCGAGAAGGAGCTGCTCGAAGCCCTGCGCCTGAACCCGGCCCTGGGCGATCCGCTCACCGAGCTGCACAAGATCTACCAGGGGACCGAGCGGGTGCTCTCGCTCGAGCCGCTGGTCCGCAAAGGACTGGCGATCAACGAGAAATCGGTCATCCATCACAACTGGATGGGTTTCATCCACGAATGGAAGAAGGAATTGCCGCAGGCCGAGGCCGAGTTCCACCGGGCCGT
>QHXZ01000006.1:2641-10357 GCA_003223165.1 Acidobacteriota bacterium | reverse complement strand
GCGGTCGCCAAGGAGCCCGACAACAAGGAGGCCTGGGTCAATCTCGGCGCGGCGCAGGGGAGGCTGAGGAGACCGAAGGAGGCCATCGCGGCCCTGGAGACAGCGCGCAGCAAGGGGGTGCGGACGACGACGCTCTACAACGCGCTGGCGCTCGCCTACCTTCAGGACCACCGGCGTGACAAGGCGCTCGAATACCTCAGGGAGTCCCTGGCGATCGACCCAGACCAGAAGGACGCGAAGGATCTCCTCAGCGCGGTGGGCGGCTCGTCGTGAGCAGTGCGGCCGGCGCCTGGAGCATCTTCGCGCAGGCCTCCCAGAGGCCCGAGTCCCGCTCCTGCAGCAGGGACTTCAGGGCCGCGTAGTGCTCCCCGTAGCGATCCAGGGCCTCGCGGAACTCGCGCGGCCGCAACCCCGGGTAGCGGCCCGCCCGCGCCTCACCCACGTTGAATCCCCAGGCGGCGGCTTCATAGTAGTGCCTCTCGACGGCGGCCGGGACGCTGCGCGGCAGAGAGGTTGTCCCGGCCAGGTGGCGAGCGTGGAAGTATTCGTGGTCGAGGAGCAGCAGGCGCCAGGCAGGCGAGCGGTCCCCCGCGATCGAGGCGACGTTGTAGAGGATGTCGTTCCTGCTCCCTGGCCCCGTGAACGGAGCGCTGTCGCGACGCGCCGGATCGGTGGCGCCGGGGCGCACCAGGGCCATGTAGAGCCCCATCCCCTCGTCCTGCCCGAGCGGCCTGACCCGCCCGATGTAGAGCGCGTAGTCGGGATGGATGGTGGCCAGGAGCCGCCCCGGGTCGAGGATCGGATCGCCCGATCCGGGAGCGACCGGGCCGGAGGTGGAAGCGGCCGGTGTCACGGGCGCGGCGATCGGCGATCCCACCGGCCCGGGTCCCGCGGCGAGCGCCCCGCTCGAGAGAAGGGCGGCCCCGAGAGTCGAAGCCAGGACACCCGCGGCCCCGACGCTGGCCATCGGGCCCGCCCGACCCTTCCACTGTTCTCGCATGACGCTTCCTCATGTACGACGAAAGACCTCTTCACTCAAGGCAAAAGAGTTCGGGAATGGGTCCGTGTCGGGAAATCCAACACGCTGAGCGAGTTGCCAAAGTATTGATATGGTATATTGATGACGTGGCGAAACGACTAGCCAGAGAGAGCCAGACGTATAGCGCCAACGATCAGATCGCCCGCAGGGTCTATCGCGCTCGCAAGACCCCGAGCGACATCGATCGCACCACCGATCCGATCCTCGCGTTCCACTTCAAGGGGAAGAACGACTACATCATCGCGCGCTGCAACAAGGAGCCCGAGATCAGCATCAAGGGCAAGGACCAGACGGCCGGGGAAGTGAAGTTCTTCGCCTACAGCGACTTCAAGGACTACACCGAGAAGGACGTCATCTTCAAGCTCAAGGATGACCTGACGCTCGTCGAGCTCTACAGCAAGGGCGCGATCCAGAAGCTGACCTGGGACTCGTGGGAAAAGTTCTGCCGCTGGCTCGATACCCTCGACGAGGACGGAGTCCAGATCTCCCTGAAGCTCCCTTTCCTGGTCTACGGGGCGGTCAAGAATCAGAACCCCTCGATGCAGAACTTCATCGTCGAGGCGGTGAAGGCCGCTCTCAAGAACCACAAGAGCAGCAAGGAAGAGGAATGACCCCGGCGCGGGCGAGAGGTGCCCATCGCTCCCGGAGCGGGGCGGCGGGGTGGAGGGTCGCGTCGGCATTCGCCACGATCGCCTGCCTGCCGCTGTGCCTCGCCGCCGCCGTCCCCCAGCCCGCGGAGCCGGTCCCCGAGCCCACCGCCTTCATGCCCCTCGAGGCCATCCGTCCGGGGATGGAGGGGACGGCCCGCACGGTCTTCGAGGGCAACTCCCTCGAGGAGTTCGGGGTGCGGATCCTGGGGGTCCTGAAGAACGGCATCGGCCCGCAGCAGGACATGATCCTGGCCCGCCTGCACGGGACCAAGGTGGAGTTCACCGGCGTGGTGGCCGGGATGAGCGGCAGTCCAGTGTACGTGGACGGCAAGCTGATCGGCGCTCTTTCCTACCGCATCGGCGCCTTCGCCAAGGAGCCGATCGCCGGCATCACCCCCATCGCCGACATGCTCAAGCTGGCGCGAGGCGGGGCGACGGCGGAGGCGGGGCAGGCCGGTGCGGGCCCCGACCTCCTCGGACGGTTCCTGGCGAGTGACGGGCGGGCCGGGCTGCACGCCGGCGAGGGCGGCGCGGCGAAGGGGACCGGCTGGTCTTTAGGGGGAAGCGTCCCCGTGACGGGTGGCGCCACCTACGGCATGCAACCGATCGCCACGCCCCTGGTCTGCTCCGGCTGCGATGCGGGCGTCCTGCAATACTACGCACCGATCTTCGAGGCTCAGGGGCTCCAGCCGACGGCGGGCGGTGGCGGCGCCGCCGCCGACGCGCCCCTCCCGCCCCTCACGCCCGGATCGCCGATCGGTGGCGCCCTGGTCACCGGCGACCTCAGCCTCGCCGGCATCGGGACCCTCACCCACGTCGAGGGGGACCGCGTGTTCGCCTTCGGACATCCGCTGCTCGGGGTCGGCCCCCTGGAGCTGCCGATGACGCAGGCCCAGGTGCTGGTGACCTTCGCCTCGAGCGAGGCGTCGTTCAAGATCGCCAACGCCACGCGCCCGGTCGGCACCATCGTGCAGGACCGGCTGACCGCCGTCGTCGGCCAGGTGGGCCGCCTCACGCCGGCGCTCCCGGTCGACGTGCGCGTGACGTCGCGCGGCGGGACGCGACGCTTCCATTACGAAGTGCTGCGGAACCGGACCTGGTCGCCCGTGATGGTCGCCCTGACGACCGCCAACAGCCTGGTGCGCACGACCGATTTCGACGCCACGGCGACGCTCGCCCTCCGGTACCGCCTCGACCTCGAGGGCTTCCCGCCGCTCGAGGTGGAGGATCTGTATGCCGGCACGAACCCGGCCCAGCCGGTCCACCTGGCCCTGGCGAACGACGTGGGAGGCCTCTTCGGCCTCCTCTACAACAACCCGTTCGAGGAGCCCAAGGTGCGCGGCGCGGAAGTCACCGTGGACGTGCTGGCGGCGGCGCAGGTCGCCACGCTTTCGTCCCTGCGCGCCTCGCGGCCGGAGGTCAAGCCCGGCGAGCCCTTCACGGTCACGGCGGTGCTCAGCCTCTTTCGCGGCGAAGACCGCCAGGTGACCTGGGACGTCATGTTGCCGGAGGACAGCACGCCGGGCGAGACCGCGATCACGGTCGGTGGCGGGCCGACCCTCGACGGTCTCGATCGCCGGGTCATCGAACGGCAACTGGCGCAGGCGACGAGCCTGGGGGACCTGGTGAGGCTGGCCGGCAGGCAACGGAAGAGCCGCACTCTTTACCTGCGCGTGACCCGCCGTTCGCCCTCGGCGATCGTGCGCAGCGAGGTCCTGCCCGATCTGCCGCTGTCGGTCTTCAGCGTCTTCAACAGCCCGCGGCTCAGCGCCGATACCACGTTGATGATCGAGGCGCCGATCCTCGAGGTCCCGAAGGATCTCGACCTCGTGGTGGTCGGGGGGCGCCGCATCTCGGTCAGGTTGAAATGACCACGCCCACGCGCCGCATCGCAGGTCCGCTTCGCCTCCGTTCGATCCTCACCGGCGCCTTCGCCCTGGCGGCGGTCGTGCTCGCCGGCCCCCCCTCCGAGGCGGTCGTGTCGCAGACCTGGAGGGTGAGGGAGCGAGCCGATTTCGAGAAGGGGGAGCCCAAGGGCGTATCGCTGGCGCCGGACGGGACCTTGCGCCTCTCTCCGAAGCTCGACACCCTCTTCGAGGCACGGCAGCCGTATGTCTGGGCGCTGGCCCAGGATTCGGGCGGCAACCTGTTCGCCTCGAGCGGCAATGACGGCGCGATCTACCGCATCACGCCGTCAGGGAAGGGAGAAGTCTTATTCCGGGCCGCGGAGCCTGAGGTCCACGCCCTGGCCGTGGATGGAGGAGGGAACGTCTACGCCGGCACCGCGCCGGGCGGTCGTATCTACAAGATCGCTCCGGACGGCCGGCAGGCCTGGACGCAGCCCAGCGGCGAATCGTACGTCTGGGCCCTCGTCCTCGACGCTCAAGGGAACCTGTTCGCGGGGACCGGCGTGGAAGGGCGGGTCATCAAGATCGATGCATCGGGCCACAAGCAGGTGTTCTTCGACAGCGCCGAGACCCACATCCGCACTCTCATCCCCGACGATGCGGGCAACCTGCTCGCCGGCTCGGATGGCCACGGGCTGATCTTCCGGATCTCGCCGCGCGGTGAAGGCACCGTGCTGTACGATGCCCCGCTCAACGAGGTCGCGGCGCTGGCCATCGCCCCTCAAGGGACGATCTACGCCGCGGTCGTGGGTGAGAGCGGCCGCGCGCCGCAACGGGCCGAGAAGCCGTCGCCGCAGCCCTCGCCCAGCCCCACCCCACCGTCGTCGGGCGAAGGAGGCGGGGCTCCGTCGCAGCCGTCGGCGGGGCCGTCTGTCGAGGGCCAGGCCGCCACCGACCAGAAGTTCCCGATCAACATGGAAGGGAAACTCCTGATGATCTCGCCCGACGGCTACGGGCGCGAGATCTGGTCGGGGACCCAGGAGGCGGTCCTGAGCCTCGCCTTCTCGGGGCCGGGTCGGCTGCTTCTGGGGTCGAGCGCCCAGGGGAAGCTCTATGCCCTCGAGGGGGACGACACCGTCGCCGAGATCGCCCGCACTTCGTCGAGCCAAGTGACAGCGCTATTGCGCCGGGCGGGGGCCAAGGGCGCCGCGGCCCAGGCCCCGGGTGATGTCGCCGTCGCGGGGAGCAACTTCGGCACCGTATCCCTGCTGCGGACCGGCTTCGCGCCCACGGGGAGCTTCGAGTCGCGCGTCTTCGACGCGCGCTCCTTCGCGACCTGGGGCCGCGTCAGCTGGCGGGCCGACACGCCGAAGGGAACTTCGATCGCCCTGAGCGCGCGCAGCGGCAACACCGAAGAGCCCGACCGGACCTGGTCCGAGTGGGGGCCGGCGCTTCCCGACCCGGAGGGCTCCCTTCTCGAGCGTCCGCCCGCCCGGTTTCTGCAATGGAGGGCCCAGCTCAAGACCGAAGACGCGTCGCGCAGCCCGGTGCTGCGGGAGGTCACGGTCACCTACCTGCAGCGCAACCTGCCACCGGAGATCCGCAAGGTGGAGGTGCTCTCTCCGGGCGTCTCCTTCCAGAAGATCCCGGCCACCCAGCCGGGCGCGTCGCCGGAAGGCAAGGGCGGCGCGTCCACCGACGGCACGTCCGTCTTCAAAAAGGGCCGCCCGCAGTCGCGCCGGGGTTTCGATCCCGGCGCGCGCAGCGTCAGCTGGCAGGCCAACGATCCGAACGACGACGACCTGGTCTTCGACGTGTACTATCGCGCCATCGACGAGACCACCTGGAAGCCGATCCGCACGCGCATCGACGAGGATTTCGTCACGCTCGACAGCACCGCCATGCCGGACGGCAGTTACGTCTTCCGCATCGTGGCGAGCGATGCTGCTTCGAACCCTTCCGGCCAGGCCCTGACGTCCGAGAAGCTCTCCGAGCACTTCGACGTGGACAATACGCCGCCGCGCGTCGAGGGAATGAAGGCCCAGCCACAGGGGTCCTCGCTCCGCCTGACCTTCAGCGTGACCGATACCTTCAGCATCGTTCGGGAGGCGAGCTACGCCGTGGACGCGGGCGACTGGGTCGCCTGCCGGCCCGTGGACGGCGTCAGCGACTCTCTCAAGGAGAGCTACGATCTGGTCGTGCCTTCGTTGCCGCCGGGGGAGCACAGCATCGTGGTGCGCGCCGCCGACGCGGCGGGCAACAGCGGCGCCGGCAAGTTGATCGTGAAGGTCCCTTGAATCCCCCAGATGCGGGATGCGGCCTCTAGTCGCGCCGGAACCAGTTCAAGAATCGCGTGGCCCACGACTCGAACTGTCCCGCATGCTCGCACACCTCGGTCGGCTCGGTCCCTGCAATGAAGATCTCCCGCGCCACCTCCGGGCAGCCGTGGCCGGCCAGCTTGCCGGTGGTCGGATCGATCTCCTCCTCGACCATCCCCTCCGGCTGCTCCCAGGCGCTGTCGGGGTCGAGCCCGGCGTGCCGCGCCAGCTCGGCCCAGAGCGGCAGGGCCAGAGCCGAGCCGCCGAGGCGGAGGGGCCGGTTGTTGTCGAATCCGACCCAGGCCAGCGCCAGGTAATCGGGCGTGAAACCCACGAACCAGGCGTCGCGCCCGTCGTCGGTGGTCCCCGTCTTGCCGGCGATCGGTCCCTCGATCCCGTAGGCGGCGACGCCGGCCCCCGTCCCGTAACGCACCACATCGCGCATCAGATCGAGCGTGAGATAGGTCGCCTGAGCCGTGATCACCGAATCGCGTGAAGATCCGGGGACGTCCAGGGCGCGGCCGCTGTCGTCCACCAGGCCGGTGATGGCGCGCGGCGATGTGTGCGTCCCGAGGTTGGCGATGGTGGTGAAGGCGGAAGCCATCTCCAGCGGGGTGACCTCGAAGGTCCCGAGGGCGATCGAGGGGACCGGCTGCAAGGGACTCTCGATGCCGCAGCGCCGGGCGGTGCGCACCACATCGGGGAGTCCGATCATCTCAGCCGCCCGGATGGTGGGGACGTTGAGGGACTTGGCGAGGGCCTCGCGGGCGCTGACCGGACCCCGGTACTCCTCGTCGAAGTTGCGCGGCGACCAGGGCTGTCCGGCGACCTCCATTTCGAGCGGAGAATCGTCGAGCACGGTGGCGGCGGTGAAGCTGGAGTCGCGCCCGTCCTGGGCCTTGCGGAATCCCGCCAGGTAGACGAACGGCTTGAACAACGAGCCCGGCTGCCTGTGCGCCTGGGTCGTGCGGTTGAACTGGCTGCGCGAGTAATCGCGTCCCCCGACCATCACCAGGATCGAACCGTCCGCGGGGCGCAGGGCGATGATCGCCCCCTGGATTTCGCCCCCCGGCAGTTGGCGCAGCTGACGGTAGCCCCGCTCGAACCCCTGCAGGCCGACCTGCACCACCGACTCCGCCCGCGCTTGCAGCAGGGGGTCGAGCGTCGTGAACACCCGCAGGCCCAGGTTGGAGGCGGGGTCTCGCAGCCCGAGCGCCTGCAGCTCCTGGGCCACGTAGTCGACGAAGTAGGGTGCCTGGCGCGAGTCCTGCGAGGGCTCCGGGCGGAGCAGCAGGGGAGCGGCCACGGCCCGCTTGTACTCTTCCTGGGAGACGAAGCCCTCGTCCTCCATCAGGCGCAGGACCAAGTTGCGCCGTTCGAGCGCGGCGCCGGGGTGCCGGTAGGGATGGTAGTGGCCCGGCGACTGGATGAGCCCGGCAAGCAGGGCCGATTCGGGCAGGTCGAGGTAACGCGGATCCTTACCGAAGTAGTGCCGCGAGGCGGCACCCACTCCGAGGATCGAGATCGGGCCGCGCTGCGCCAGGTAGATCTGGCTCAGATAGCGCTCCAGGATCGCCGACTTGCTGCGCAGGGCCTCGAGGCTGAGGGCCGCGAGCGTCTCCCAGACCTTGCGCCAGAGGGTCCGGTCGCCCGCGTTCGGGTAGAGGTTCTTGGCCAGCTGCTGGGTGATGGTGCTGCCGCCCTGCACCACTTCGCCGCTGCGCACGTTGGCGAACAGGGCGCGGAGGACGGCACGGGGGTCGATCCCGGGGTGGCTGTAGAAGCGCCGGTCCTCCACCGCCACCACCGCATCGAGCAGGGAGCGTGGCAGCTGGTCGAGGGTCACCGGGGTGCGTTCCTCG
>QHXZ01000006.1:1952-2587 GCA_003223165.1 Acidobacteriota bacterium | reverse complement strand
GATTCGAGGTTCTCGATGCGTCCGACGTGCCCGGAGCCGGTCCGGAGGTGGACCGGCATCGCCTGAGCGCGCCCCTCCGGATAATCGAAGGTGTTCAGGTAGATCTCGATGGAACGGAAGCGGAAGGAGAACTCTCCGGGGGTCTGCGGATGGCCCTCCACCTTGCGGTAGCCCAGGCGCACCAGCCGCTCGGAAAGGTCCTCGCGCGACACGGCGAGGCCCTCCCGGATCACGTAGGGGGCCGAGAAGATGCGGGCCGGCGCCGCGGCCTCGAGATGGGAGAAACGCCAGTTGGCGTCGATGAAGGCGACCGTCATGAGTCCAGCGAGGATCACGGCGCCGGCGAGGGTCAGCCTCAGGAGGATCCGTGTGATGGGCCGGATGGGCGCATGCGGGCGCGGCGCGCCGGCGCCGCCGCGGCTGGAGGCCATCGATCTCCTTCCTCGAAGAGGCCTGGTGCTTCCTTAAGGATCGGAGGCTTCATAGGGTACCACGGCGGGAGGTCTCGGGCCCGCGCGGGGCCGGCGCCGAGATCGGGCCGTGCCGGCCGAGGTGCCCCGGCGCGGCTGCCGCGCTCAGTTCTCTTCGTCTTCCGGCCTCTGGCTGAGACCGTCCTCGTAGGAGGCTTTGAAGAT
>QHXZ01000006.1:0-1913 GCA_003223165.1 Acidobacteriota bacterium | reverse complement strand
GCCTGCTTGGCGCGGTAGAGGGCGCCGTCGGCTGCCTTGAGCAGGTCCGACTCGTTGCGGATTTCCACATTGGCGGGGAACGAGGCGATCCCCGCGCTGACCGTGATGCGGACGAGGAACTCCTTGTACTTGTAGACGTTCTCCTCGGCCGCCTTGCGAACGCGCTCGGCCACGATGGCGGCGCGGATCCCGTCGGTGTTGGGGAGAACGATCAGAAACTCCTCCCCCCCGAAGCGGCCGACGATGTCAATCTCGCGGGCGTTTTCGACCAGCAGCTTGCCGAAGTCCCTGAGGACCTGGTCGCCGCAGTCGTGCCCGTACTTGTCGTTGATCTGCTTGAAATGGTCCAGGTCGAGCATCATCGCCGACAGCGAGGCAGCGTAGCGCTGGGCACGCTTGAACTCCTCGGCCAGCCGGCGCTTGAGGTAGCGATCGTGAGGAGCTTCTCGTTCGCTTCGCGCAGCTGGCGGTTGACCCGCTCCAGCGAGGCGTAGAGGTAGCGCTTCTTCAGCGAGGCCCTCAGAACCGCGTCGAGCTCGTCGAAATGGAACGGCTTGACGATGAAGTCGTCCGCCCCGCTGCGCAGGCACTCGACCTTGCTCTGCACGTCGCGCTTGACCGTCATGACGACGAGAGGGATGGTCGATGTGACGCGGTCCTTCTTGACGGCGCGGATGACCTCGAGACCGTCCGGCGGCGGAATGAGGAGATCGAGCAGGATCAGATCGGGGTGATCGCGGCTGATGCGTTCCAAGGCTTCGCGCCCGCTCGCCGCGCTGGCCACGTCGTACCCTTCCATGGCAAGCCACTTCTTGAGCAGATCGACACTGTCCCGGTCGTCATCGACGATCAGGATGCGAAACCGCCGCGTCGGCGCGACCGGAGATTTCGGCGGGCTGACCTGAACCCCACCTTGCATGTCGAGCCCCGGGGGGCGGGGCGCTCTCCTCTCCCGATGTGTTGGGTATTCTATACCACCGCCGAAGGGGTCGGGCAACGCGAAAATCCATGACTGACGGGCATTTCCGCGGGGTCCCCCGTCAGGGAGTCGTCGCGTCCGTCAACGCGCGGTCGGGGGGCCGGGCGAGGCGGACGGGCCCCAGGAAAGGAAGTAGGGGAGGTTGGCGCGGAAGGCGTCGGCCACGGCATCGTTGTCGAGCTGGGTGACGTTGAAGGCGCCAAGGGCAGGCACCCAGTCGGGCTTCGGCACATTGGGGATGAGCGTGATGAGGGCGCGATCGTTCATACCCAGCTGCCAGGCGGCTTCGGTATCGAAGAGATAGGCGAACAGGCCGCGCGCCTGGTCGCGGTGCGGCGCGCCCGCGAGCAGGACCGCGACGTGCGGGGTCACCACGGCGCCCTGGGACATCCGATCGGGGAAGAAGATGTGGATCGGGTCGGCCTCGCGCTTGGCGCCGATGGCCTGATCGAGGTCGATCAAGCCCCACAGCGCCTCTCCCGCGGCCACGGCCCGCCGCACCGCCCCGTCGTCCTCGACGACGCGATTGCCGTTGGTGCGCACGCTCTCGAAGAAGGCGCGGGCACGCTCCGGCCCCCAGAGCGCGAAGAGCGCCGCGGCGTGGAAGGCGGCGGAGCCGCGGTCGATGCGGGCCAGCGCCGCTTTGCCACCCCAGGGTGGCCGGGCCAGGTCCAGGATCGACGTGGGCGCCCGTTCCCGCTCGACCCGCTCGTTGTTGTAGATGATCACGCGCGGGTCGACCCCGAAGCCGATCCAGCGGAACCCCCTGTCGCGGTATTGCGATGGCACGGGGCGCGCCCCGAGGGGCCGGAAGGGAACCGCCAGGCCGGCGCGCGCCAGGGCGATCGCCGGCAGGGGCGAGGTGCCCCAGAACAGATCCACGCGGCCCGCCTCGACGTCGCCTTTGACGGTCGAGAGCACGTCCTCCCGTCCG
>QHXZ01000036.1 GCA_003223165.1 Acidobacteriota bacterium | reverse complement strand
GCCGTCCGACGGCTCGATCAACGAGGCCGACTCCGGGACGGAGGCGCTCGAGGCACGCCGGGCCCTCGACATGTGCTGCGAAGGCACGATCGAAGACCCGAAGATCGAGATCGGGGTGATGCGGTTGTGCCGCATCCTGGGCCGGCCTATCCCGCGTCGCCGCGAAGGGGGCTGAGCGCCAGCGGACAGGGGCGTCCGGCAACACTCGTGGCCATTTGGGCCACCCAACCCGGCCACCCCTCGCACCGGGGAGGATCCGGGAGATGCCAGTCCAACGCTGGTTTGCAGGGCTTATGTGCGCGGATTCCGCTCTCCGCGCGTCAAGCCGCCAACTGGGCTGACCGCCTGCTGACACCTCTCTAAGTCCCTCTCCCTCAAGCAGAAAGCGTATTCTGACCCGCCGGCGCGTCAAAATGCCGTTGGGCGGGACATCATGACTATGTGAGGAGGGGGGAGGCCCTGTTCCGAGGCGGAGCGGATTAACGCTTGTATTACACCGACTTAAGCCACCCGGGGATCATCGTCACGGTGCTTCAGCGAGGGCGGGCACGCAGTTTGCTACATCCGGTTGGAAATGGCGAACGAAGATTGCTCCAGCAGCCGGCGGCAGTACCCTTACTTCCCCCTTTCCCTCCATTCCCGAACACCCCTCTATAGCAGAGCACAAAGACTTCGGCGACGCCGGCTGCTGGACAGTCTGTCCTCATATCTCGATCGATCCACCGTCCCGTGCGGCACACGGGGCCCGATAGGGAGGAAACGATGCTGAGAAGCCCGCTTTCGCGCACCAACCCCTTCGATCCCCTCGACCCCGTCGTCGGGGCGGGCAGGGGACAGATCGGCTGGGCGGCGCAGGGTCGCGTATGCGCCGAACAGGACGACATCCTCGGGGCGCTGCGCTGCTTCCAGCAATCTCTCGAGATCGACATCGATTGCTACGAGGCCTGGCTCGGGCTTGCGGAGGTCTTCATGAAAATGGAGGACGCCCGCAGGGCCGAGCGCTGCTTCGAGGTGGCGCGCCGCCTGCGCCGGCGCCCGGCACCCCCACGCACGGCCAGCGCCATCGCCTGATCGCCATCGTCATCCCGGAAAATAGGGGCCCGGATCGCGAGGCGGGAGGAGCAGCCCCTCCTTCGAGCGTCGCAGGAGATCCGCCTGCGATGCCACGTCCCTGACGAAGATCGCCGCCGTCGCGTCCTGGTAGAGGCATACCCAGCGCGGGTCGGTGAAGAGCAGGCCGGTGATCGGCTGCTCAAGCCGCGTGATCGCCAGATCGGTCGGATAGCGCTCGGCCAGGTCCCTCCATTCCCGGCGCCCTTGCTGCCAGCCCCACAAACCTTCGATCACTTCCCTCGGATAGGCGGTGGTGTAGCGGCCATCGATCGAGACGCGCGCCTGCGGGTAGAGCTTCCAGATCAGGTACTCGCCCCAGTCGAACGGCACCGCCAGGTTGCCGTGCACTCCGTTGCGGATCAGGAAATCCGTCGCGAGCGTCGGGTACTCGAGCGGGCTGACGACGATCCGAAACCGATGCCTCAGGTGGATGCGGCCGATCCAGGCCGCCTCGTAGAGCGCCCCGCCCAGCAGGGCGGCCAGCGCCACGCCGCGCGCCACCTTGGAAGGGAGAGCCGAAAGGGCCGGAATCCGGGCGCGCCGCAGGAGACCTTGCGCCGATTCCGCCAGCAGGGGAGCGGCGACGATCCCGAAGAGCGGGATGTGCCGCTGGTGCTGCACGGCGAAGAGCGCCGCGAGCGTCGCCAGGGGGACCTGCCAGCGGCGCCACGAGCCGGCGTTGAAGAGGCTCGGAATGAGAGCCACGAGCGCCAGCTTGAACGCCGGAAAGGAGCCATCGAGCATGTTGACCGGCTGCCATTCGGTAATCGGACGATCGATCTGCAGATCGCGCGCTACGAACCCCAGAAGGCGGGACCCGAAGGGGTTCAGGCTCAGCGCCGGCAGGCAGAGGCCCAGAGGAAGAAGGAGGAGCACGGGAACGCGCCGCCTCGTGTCCCGGGTCTTCCAGAGGCCGGGGACCGACCATGCCCCGAAGCAGGCCAGGGCGCCGAGTCCGACCACGAAACCCCCATGGAGATTTGCCCAGAGCGCCATGATGCAAGGCGCCAGGTACAGCACGAGACCGCCGCGTGCCTCGAACCTGTCGGCGAGGAACATCAGGGCAGCGAGGAGGAGGAAGCTCCCGAGCTGCGGGCGGACGTTGAACCCGGGCGAGAGGATCGCCATGACCCAGACGAGAGCGGCGACCCTCGCCTCCAACGAGGGCACCCGCCTCCGAAGGATGCGATCGAGCAGCCACACGATGGCGCCACCCACCAGGAGCTTGAGCCAGACGAGCCCCGGTGAACCGAAGGCCCGATAGATCGCATAGCAGCCGAGCTCCGCCAGCCACTCGTGGTTGATCCAAGGGTGCGTCGGCGCGGTGTAGGAGTACAGGTTCAGGGAAGGCAGGCGGCCCTCCCTGAGGATCTCCTTTCCGAAGAAGAGGTGTCCCCAGAGGTCGTTGTCGACCCCGGGATAAGAAAAGAAATAGAAGAGGGACGTGACGACGAGGGCGACGAGGGCGGGCCTCGGCACAAGCCGTTCGGGGCCGACCGTCGTGGACTCTTGCCTCACGCCTCACCCGCCGGGAAAGCGGCCATTATGCCATCCAGGCGCTTCGTGCGCCCTTTCGGCGTACGACTCCGCTTCCTTGACATCCCCCATTCCCCCTGCTAGCATCCGGCTTCCATCAGATTGCCAGCAAAAGACTTTCAGTCGCGGGGGCGCTTGATGGCCGAGCCCAAGTCATACCGCAACTTCATCGACGGAGAGTGGGTCGAGGCGTCTTCGCGGGGCGCCCTCGAGGACCGCAGCCCCGCCGACAAGGGCGAGGTCATCGGCACCTTCCAGGACTCCGGCGAGGCCGACGCCGACGCGGCGATCGCCGCCGCCGCGCGCGCCTTCCGCCGCTGGCGCCTGGTGCCGGCCCCGAAGCGGGCCGAATACCTGTTCAGGATGGGCGAGATCCTTCTCAAGCGGAAGGAGGAGTATGCCCGGGAGATGACGCGCGAGATGGGCAAGCCGATCAGGGAGGCGCGCGGCGACGTCCAGGAGGCGATCGACGTCTGCTACCACCTGGCGGGAGAAGGGCGCAGGCTGCATGGCCACACCACGCCGTCCGAGCTCCCGAACAAGGCCTGCTTCTCGGTACGGGCGCCCATCGGGGTCTGCGGCCTGATCACTCCCTGGAACTTCCCGATGGCGATCCCGTCCTGGAAGCTGATCCCGGCCCTGGTGTGCGGCAACGCCGTCGTGCTCAAGCCGGCCAGCGACGCGCCGCTCTCCTCCTACCATCTGGTCAAGATCTGCCAGGAGGTCGGCATTCCCCGCGGCGTGGTGAATTACGTGACCGGATCCGGCGCGGCGGTGGGAGGGAGGCTCACGGCGCACCCCGAGGTGCGCCTGATCTCGTTCACCGGATCCTCCGAGGTCGGGCGCCTGGTGAACCTGGCCTGCGCCGACACCTTCAAGCGCGCCTCCCTCGAGATGGGCGGCAAGAACGCCATGATCGTCATGGACGATGCCCGCCTCGACCTGGCGGTGGACGGCGCGGTCTGGGGGGCGTTCGCCACGGCGGGCCAGCGCTGCACCGCGACCAGCCGGATCATCGTGCACAAGAAGGTGCTGAAGGATTTCGTGGACCGGCTGGTGGAGAGGGCCGGCGGCCTAAAGATCGGCGATCCCCTGCAAGAGTCGGTGGACCTCGGGCCGCTGGTCAACGAGGCGCAGCTCAAGAAGGTCATGGACTACGTGCAGATCGGGCGCGACGAGGGCGCGGATCCGGTCCTGGGGGGCGTGCGGCTGACCAAGGCGGAGTACGGCCGCGGTTTCTTCTTTCCGCCGACCATCTTCACGGGGGTGACGCCGGAGATGCGCATCGCCCGCGAGGAGATCTTCGGTCCCGTCGTCTGCGTCCTGGCGGCCGATGGGCTCGACGACGCCCTGGCGATCGCCAACGACACGCTGTACGGCCTGTCGTCCTCGATCTACACGCAGGACGTCAACCGGGCGTTCACGGCGGCGCGCGACCTCGAGACCGGCATCACGTACGTCAACGCGTCCACGATCGGCGCCGAGACACATTTGCCGTTCGGCGGCGTCAAGCGGACGGGCAACGGCCACCGGGAGGGGGCGGCGCACACGGCCCTGGACATCTTCACCGAATGGAAGACGGTGTACGTCGACTACTCCGGCAAGCTCCAGAAAGCGCAGATCGACAACGGCTAGGCCGGCGATTCCAGGGCGCCGACCGGGCGCCGCGGCGGGACGATGCAGGTCGGGGTTCCCCGGGAGATCAAGGACAACGAGTATCGCGTGAGCATGGTGCCCGCCGGGGTGAGGGCCCTGGTCGACGCCGGCCACACGGTGCTGGTGGAGTCGAACGCCGGCGCGGGCAGCGGCATCGACAACGCCGCCTACCAGTCCGCCGGCGGGGTGATCGTTTCGGACGCGGCCGCCATCTTCCGGCGCGCCGACCTCGTGCTCAAGGTCAAGGAACCGCTCGAGCCGGAGATCCCGCTGCTCCGCCGCGGGCAGGTGCTGTTCACGTACCTGCACCTGGCGCCCCAGCCGCGGCTCACGAAGGCCCTCCTCGACGGGGGCGTCACGGCGATCGCCTACGAGACGATCACCGACCACGAAGGGGGGTTGCCGCTCCTCACCCCGATGAGCGAGGTGGCCGGGCGGATGTCGATCCAGGTCGGCGCGTTCTATCTGCAGAAGACCCTCGGCGGCCGCGGCATCCTGCTCGGGGGCGTGCCGGGGGTCCCGGCCGGCGACGTGGCGATTCTCGGGGGCGGGACGGTCGGGATCAACGCGGCGATGATGGCCCTGGGCCTGGGAGCCCGCGTCACCATCCTCGATCGTTCGCTGCCGCGGCTGCGCTACCTGGACGAGATCTTCCAGGGCCGGGTCACGACGCTCTATTCGACCACCGCCTACGTCGCCGAGGCGGTGCGGCGCGCCGACCTGCTGATCGGCGCCGTGCTGGTGCCCGGCGCCGCCGCTCCGAGGCTGGTGACGCGGGCGATGATCGGCACCATGAAGAAGGGGGCCGTCATCATCGACGTGGCCGTCGACCAGGGAGGCTGCATCGAGACCACCCACCCCACGACCCATTCGGCCCCCACCTACGAGGTGGACGGCGTGGTGCACTACTGCGTGGCCAACATGCCCGGCGCGGTGCCGCGCACCTCGACCTTCGCCCTGACCAACGCCACCCTGCCCTACGTCCTCAGGATCGCCGCGCGCGGCTTCCGGGACGCGGTGCGCGACGATCCCACGCTGCGTCCCGGCGTCAACACGCACGACGGCAAGGTCACGCACGAGGCGGTGGCGCAGTCCCAGGGCCTGCCGTACGCGCCGATCGATTCCCTGGTCTGAAACGGCCGCGCCAGGGCAGGGGACGAAGGGCGCTCAGTCGGGCTTGATCGGGATGGTGTTGGCGGGCCGGCCGTCGACCCCGAAGTGCGTCGCGCCGTCGGCGCCACCCGGACCGGGCGTGCCGCCGGGCGTCGGGGCCGGCGTGGGCGTCGCCTGCGGATCGGGCGGGTTCCCGAGGGAGGCGATCGCCTGGTGGCGCTCGCCGCGGGAGAGGTCGAGACGCACGTGGAGGTCGGCGGCGCCGTCCGGGGCGCTCCCGGTCGCCGCCGCGCCGTGCACCACCAGCTCTTTCCCGCCGTCGAGCAGCTCCACCTCTCCCTGTCCCTCGCTCACGATCTTGACCAGGCTGTCGGCGTCGACCTGCAGCTCGAGGTCGCTGGTGACGCTGAACCTTTGCAGATAGTAGGGGAGGGAGATGCGGAAATGCTCCGCCTCGGAGCAGCCCTGCGCCGGCTCGGTCCCTTCCACGAACGCCTCGAGGAAGGGGCTCGGGCAGTTCGATTCGACGGTGGCGCGCAGGCCGGTGCGCCGGTCGATCGGCAGGTAGACGACATTGGCCGGCTTGGTGAACTTCTCGTTCGGCCTGTCGGCCAGCGCCTTCTTCATGAAGTCGATCCAGATCGGCAGCGCGGCGTGCGCGCCGGTCTCGCCCTCGCCCAGGGTCTTCTTCTGATCGAAGCCGACCCAGACGCCGGCGACGAGCGAGGGGCTGAAGCCGACGAACCAGGCGTCCGCCAGGTCGTCGGTCGTGCCGGTCTTGCCGGCCACGACGCGGTTGAGGGCCTGCGAGGCGGCCGAGCCGGTCCCCGACTCGGTGACCCCCTCGAGGAGGTAGGTCATGACGTAGGCGACGTCGGCGCGCAGCGCCTCGGTGACCTTCGCCTTGGCCTCCTCGCGCATCTTCCCCTCGCGGTCGGCCACGTAGCGGATGAAGTGCGGCTCCACCCTCACTCCCTGGTTCGGGAAGACCGAGTAGGCGGTCGTCAGGTCGATCAGCGACACCTCCATGGTGCCGAGCGCCATGGAGGGGTACGGCCGCAGCGGGCTCGAGATCCCCATGTTCCGCGCCAGATCGATCGTGCGCCGGTAGCCGGTCTGGTTCAGCAGCTTCACCGCCACGATGTTGCGCGACTCCTCCATCGCCTGCCGCAGCGTGGTGCTCCCGTAGTACTTGCGGTAATAGTTGTTCGGCTGGTACTCGTCTCCGGTCGCCGGGTCGACGAAGACCGTCGGCTCGTCGAAGATGCTGTCGGCCAGCGTGGAGCCGGCGTCGAGTGCGGCGGCGTAGACGAACGGCTTGAAGGCCGAGCCGGCCTGACGGTTCGACTGCACGGCGCGGTCGAACTCGCTGCGGTTGAAGTCGTAGCCGCCCACCAGCGCCTTGATCTCGCCGGTGGGAGGGTCGATCGAGAGCAGCGCGCCTTCGACCAGCGGCTCCTGATCCAGCTTGACCCTGAGCTCCTTCTTCGGCTCGTCCACCGCCAGAACCAGGAAGGGAGCGAGGTCGCCGGGCTTGAAGACCTGCTTGAGCGAGGACTTCCTGGTCCAGTCGATCGCCTCCGGGCCGATCTTCGCCGTGTAGTCTCCCAGGCGGATCGTGGCGTTCTTCTGGGCGACCTCGGTCACCAACCCGAAGCGCAGCTTGCCGGCCAGCGGAGGCTTGCCCCAGGCCGGGTGCTTGAAGGTCGCCAGGTCGACGCTCGCGTCCGTCAGCACGTTCTGCTTGAGCGGGCGGAATCCCTGGCGCTTGTCGACGACCCTGAGGCCATCGAACACCGCCTGGTTCGCGGCCCGCTGCAGCGCCGGGTCGAGCGTGGTGTGCACCTCGAGGCCCTCCTGGTAGAGGGCCACCGCGCCGTACTTGGACTCGAGGTAGCGCCGGACCTCCTCGACGAAGTAGGGGGCGATGTTGTCCTCGTCCGGCAGCTTGGCGACCACGACCGGCTTGGCGATCGCCGCATCGGCCGCCTCGCGGGCGATCTTGCCCTCTTCCACCATGCGGTTGAGGACGTGGTTGCGGCGCGTCTTCGCCAGGTCGGGGGAGCGCAACGGGGAGAACGACTCGGGCCTCTGGACCAGGCCGGCCAGGAGCGCCGCCTCCTCGAGCGCCATCCCCTTGGCCGGCTTGCCGAAGTAGAACTGCGCCGCCGCCTCGATGCCGTAGCGCCCGTGCCCCATGTAGACCTGGTTGCAATAGAAGGCCAGGATCTCGTCCTTGGTGAAGGCTTTCTCGATCTGCAGCGCCAGGACCATCTCCTGCAGCTTGCGGCGCATCGTCTTCTCCGATTTCAAGAAAAGCGAACGCGCCAGCTGCTGGGTGATGGTGCTGCCGCCCTGGGCCTTGCGGAAATGGATGATGTCCATGACGACGGCCCGCGCGATGCCCCACGGGTCGATGCCGACGTGCTCGTAGAAGTGGGAGTCCTCGGTGGCAACCAGGGCCTCCACGAATTCCTTCGGGACCTGCTCGAGGGCGACGACGATCCGCTTCTCGGCTCCGAACTGGTACAGGATCTGTCCATCGGCGCTGTAGAGCGTGGTGACGACGGCCGGCTTCCAGTCCTGCAGGTGCCGCACTTCGGGGATGTCGAAGGTCAGCAGATAGCCGAAGATCGAGCCACCGCCCACCGCGAGGACGAGCGCGGCGATCACGATCCAGGCGATTCCCGAGCGGGTGCGCCAGAAGGGAGGGGGCGGTGGCGTCCCGCCCGGACCGCCTGGCCCCGCACTCGTGCCGCCCGGTGCGGCGCCCGGTCCGCCTGGTGCGGCGGGTCCGCGAATCACGGGCGGTCCAGCGGGGGCGCCCGGTCCCCCCGGCGACCATGGCCGGCCGGGGCTGCCAGGGGTCGAAGAGGAGCCGGGACCAGCGGACGCAACCGGCCCCCCTGCAGGTGAGGGTCTGGGTGAGGGGCTCGGCCGTCCCCCCGGCGCCTGGGATGGGTACCGAGGATCGCGCTCGTTCGTGCTCAAATGACCTCGGACCGCCGCCAACGGCGGGTCGGAAAAGTATACATGAAACCGCCTCCGGCCACGGCGCGATCCCCCGGCCGCGGCTTGGAACCGGTGCTCTTTCAATATGATCCAAAACGGCCAGGATGCAAGCCCGCGGGCCCGGGGAGGGCCGAACGCAGACGCGCCGCGGTCCGGCCGGCCTCAGCCGCGCTCCGCGGCGTCGAGGGCCGGCCAGAAGTCCCGGTCGCGGCGGAAGTGCAGGTAGCGGAAGGGCGTGCCGGCGACCGAGGCGCGCACGCGGTCGATCAGGTGGGAGTGCCGCGGAAGCTGATCGACCACGAAGGGCAGGTTGCCCAGGAGATCGGCGAAGCAGGCGTCGTCGCCCGCCCGCACGATCGTCTGGTCGTCCTTGCGCAGGCGGTAGAAGCCGGCGACCGGGAAGGTGCCGACGACCGG
>QHXZ01000195.1:2752-3242 GCA_003223165.1 Acidobacteriota bacterium | reverse complement strand
CGACGATCGAATCGTCCACCAGCATGCCGACGCCGAGCGCCAGCCCCCCCAGGGACATGACGTTGAGCGTGGTGCCGGTCTGGTACATCAGGAAGAAGGTGGCCACGATCGAGATCGGGATCGAGACGCTGATGATCAGCGTGCTGGCCACGTCCTTGAGGAAGAGCAGGATGATCAGGATCGACAGCAGCCCTCCCTCGAGGGCGTTGGTGATCACCTCGTGGATCGAGTCCTGGATGAAGCGCGACTGGTCGACGCCGGTGACCACCTCGATGCCGGCCGGCAGCTCCTTCCTGATGCGCTCCATCCTCTTCCCGATGGCGCGCGCCACGGACACGGTGTTCGCGTCCCCCTCCTTGTAGAGGGCCAGTTCGACGGCCTCCTTGCCGCCGAAGCGGGTGATCGACTCGCGCTGCTTGTGGCCGCGCGTCACATCGGCCACGTCGGACATCAGGACGTTGCGGCCGTCCTTCGAGATCAGGACCGTCTT
>QHXZ01000195.1:0-2733 GCA_003223165.1 Acidobacteriota bacterium | reverse complement strand
CCCCGCCTGGTTCACGTTCTCGCGCAGGAGCTTCTGGTCGACGTCCTGGATGCTCACCCCGAGGGCCGCCAGCTTCCCCTGGTCCACGCGGACCTGGATCTCCTCCTCGAAGCCGCCGTTCACCTTGATCGCAGCCACGCCCTCGGTCGATTCCAGGTCCTTCTTGAGCACCTCGTCGGCGACGTAGCGCATCTGGTACAGGTTGCCGCCGCCGGTCAGGTAGAGGCGGACGATCGGATCGTTGTTCGGATCGAGGCGCAGGACGATCGGCTTCTGGGACTCCTTCGGCAGGACCACCAGGTCGAGCTTCTCGCGCACGTCGAGGGCGGCGAAGTCCATGTTGCGGCCCCAGCCGAACTCCAGGGTCACCTGCGACAGCCCCGGGCGCGACACGGAGGTGAGCCGCTGCACGCCGGCCACCACGCCGACCGCCTCCTCGATCGGGCGGCTGACGAGCGTCTCGACCTCGCCGGGGGCGGCGCCGGCGTAGCGGGGCAGGCGGGTGAAGGCCACGATCCCGAACACCACGAGCGCCACGGCGCACATGGTGACCGTGACCCGCCGCTTGAGGGAGAACTCGATGAGGCTCATGCCACGGACCCTCCCGTTGGCCGGCGGGCGCTCAGCCGCGGACGGGACGCGCCTGGGCGAGGCCGAGGTCCGAGGCCTCCGGCGCGGCGATGACCTTCACCGGCGAGCCCGGCTTCAGCCCGCCCTGCCCGGCCACGATCACCTGCTCGCCCGCCGTCACGCCGGAGAGCGCCTCGATGCGGCCCCCTTCCTCCAGGCCGAGCGACACCTCACGCCTCTCGGCCACGTCGCCCCGCACCACGAAGACGTAGCTGTCTTGCAGCTCGCGGATGACCGCCTCGCGCGGCAGCAGGACGGCGCGCGCATGGACCTCGCGCACGATGTCGATGGTCACGAAGGCGCCGGGCCGCACCACGGCCGGGCGCGCCGCCGCCTCCACCGTCACCTTCACCGTGCCGGTGGCGGGGTCCACGACCGGACTGATCTGGCGGATGCGGCCGGCGAAGCGCGTGTCGTCGCTGGCCTTGAGGGTGATGCGGACCTCGCGCCCCTCCTGCAGGCCGATCACGTCCTTCTCCGGCAGGTAGATGCGGGCGATGAGCGGGTCGAAGTCGGACACCGTGAACAGGGCGTCCCCCGGCCGCACGTGCTGTCCCGGCTTGACCACCCGCTCGGTGACCCGCCCGCCGAACGGCGCGCGGATGGTCGTCTTGTCCAGGCGCCACTGCGCCTCCGCCAGCTCCTGCTGCGCCACCTCGTTCTCGAGTGTGACCTTGTCGAACGCCTCCCGGCTCATCAGGTTCTCGTCCACCACCTTGACCGCCCGCTCGTGCGCCAGGCGGGCGCTCTCCGACCGGAGGTGCGCCTTCTTGAAGGTGATATCCGCGTCGTCCTTGACCAGCTGCGCCAGGATCTGCCCGCGGCCGACCCGGTCCCCTTCCTCCACCAGCACCTGGTCGACGCGACCCTCGGCCTCGGCCAGGACCTTCACCTCGTTCTCGGGCACCAGGTTGGCGGTCGTGGTGATGTAGGACGACACCGCGCCGAGGGCGATCGACGAGACGCTTACCGGCACCGGGGTCTTCTCCTTGTCGGCCGGACCCTCCGTGGTCTTGCTGGCGAGGGCGACGCCTTCGGTGCCCGAACCGCCCCCCTTGCCGCCGCCGGACCGCGCAGCGCCCGCCGCGGCCCCCCCGCCGGCGTTTCTCGCCCTGACGAAATGGAAACCGACCGCCAGGCCGCCGACGAGCAGGACCCCGAGGGCGACCCGGATGAGAAACCGCCTGCGCACCGACCCCTGTTTCATCGTTCGTCTCCTGTGGACCCGGAAGGCGGCCGGACTCCGCCGCCAAAGCACTCAACGGACGGGGACCGGTGCCGGTTCCATCAGGCTGGCCGGGAAGGTGATCCCGGTCGGGCCCCGCCCCCCCTTGCCTTGCGAAGGGCGGGTCCCGGCCTTCGGGGAGGCTCAGATCCTGAGCCGGCCCGTCCTGATGAGGTAGGCGAATTGCTGGCGCTGCTCGGGGCCGAGCAGGGCGTGGATCCGGCCGAGGGCCTTGACCACCGCCTCCCTCAGCCTCTCGGCGCTGCCGACGCGCAGCGCCGCCCCTTCGGCCGCCCGGGCGTCGTCGAACCCCTCGCCCGCCACGGCGTCGGCGAAGGCCGCCATGGTGCGGCGGCGATCGACCTCCGCCTGGGCGCGCTCCGTCTTCAGATCGTCCAGGATGCGCGCCAGCTCGGCGATCTGTTCGTCCTCCAGCTTCAGCCGGTAGGCCAGGAAGCGGAGCGGCCGGCGCACGCCGAACGCCCCTGCGCCGAGCTCGTCACCCTCCTCGACGCCGCTGGTCTCCCAGCCGCCGTGAGAGGCGTAATCGGCGCCCGGACCGCAGCCCAGCGACACGCCGCACCCCGGCGCCACCCGGACCTTTTGCCACACATAGGATCTGAAGGGATTCACGCGTTCCTCCTTTCGCCGGGGCTCGTCGCTCCCGGCGGGACTCAGGCGCGTGGGCGTTGTGCCTCACGCTTGCTACGAGTCTAGGATGGTATGCATCTCCCGTCAACTTCCTGGGAGTGAAGCGCCGCGCCTTGCGGTCGCCGGGCACCGGGTCCGGCTCGCTGCGCGAGCCTCCCCTCCGCTTCGCTTCGCTCCCACCCACCGCGCTGGGGAGCGCGCGGTGGGGCCCGTCGCTCCGTCTCAGA
>QHXZ01000035.1 GCA_003223165.1 Acidobacteriota bacterium | reverse complement strand
GGCGGGCTGATCTCCGGCATCGCTTCTTATCTCAAGTCGGCCAAACCGGGCGTCGAGGTCGTCGCCTGCTCCCCGGAGAACTCGGCCGTCATGCACCATTCGATGGCGGCGGGACGGATCCTCGAGATGGAGTCGAAGCCGACCCTCTCCGACGGCACGGCCGGCGCGGTCGAAAAGGACGCCATCACCCTCGATCTCTGCACGCGCCTCGTCGATCGCTCCCTCCTGGTTTCGGAGGAGGAGATCCGCGCCGCGATGCGCCTGGTGATCGAGACGCACCACACGCTGATCGAGGGGGCGGCCGGGGTGGCGGTCGCCGGGTTCCTCAAGGAGAGAGGGCGGCTGGCGGGCAAGACGGCCGCGGTCGTCCTGTGCGGCGCCAACATCGCGCGCGACAGGCTGAAGGAGACCCTGTGAGATGTCCACGCACGCGACGCTCGAGACGCTCCTGGCCCGCGGGCGCCCCATCCTTCTCGACGGCGCCACCGGCACCGAGCTGGCGCGCCGCGGGGTTTCCACGACGCTGCCTCTCTGGTCGGCGCACGCCCTCGCCGACGAGAGGGGCCTGAAGGTCCTCCGCGCCATCCACGAGGACTACGCGCGGGCCGGCGCCGAGATCCTGGTCACCAACACCTTCCGCACCACCCCGCGAGCGCTGGGCAGGGCCGGCGCACAGCAGGAATGGCGCCTCTTCAACCGCCGCGCCGTGGAGTGCGCCCGCGCGGCGGCCGCGGCGGCAACCGATCACCCCTGCCTCGTCGCCGGAGGCCTTGCGCCTCTGGAAGACTGCTACCGTCCGGACCTCGTTCCTTCGCGGCGAGACTGCCGCGAGGAGCACCGCCGGCAGGCCGGCCTGCTGGCGGAGCTCGGTGTCGATCTCCTGTTCATCGAGACGATGAACAGCCGCCGGGAGGCGGGGGCGGCCCTCGAGGCCGCGCTGGCCACCGGGCTCGACCTGCTGCTGAGCCTCTGTCCCGAGGGGGCGGTGCCGGGACCCGTACGAGGGCCGGGCGGGCCGGCGCCGGATCGCCGCCCGGGCGCCGACCGGCTCCGCCCCGGCGAGGCCCGGCTCCTCTCCGGCGAGCCGCTTCAAGAGGTCGTGCCGGCGCTCTTCGCCGCGGGCGGGGCGCGTCTCAAGGCCCTGCTGCTGAATTGCGCGCCGCCCGAGGTGCTTCAGGGGATCTATCCGGCCTTCGCCGCCCTGGCGGGCGCCCGGTCGCACGGTCTCTACGCGCACCTCGGGGAGCCGGACGAAGTCACCGGCTGGCGCCTGCCGCGGGAGCACGATCCCGACGGCTACGCCGCCTGGATGGCGCGCCGCCTCGATGAAGGGGCGCGCCTGGCCGGAGGCTGCTGCGGCACGACGCCGGAGCACATCGCGGCCCTCGCCCGGCTGATCGCGCGCCGCCCGTGAGCCGCCCCGGCGCGGCCGGCGGCGGGCGCGCCTAGCGCAGCAGCCCGCTCCGCCAGTCGCGCAGGATCTCGCGCGCGGCGTTGTGGCCCGCCGCCCCCATCACGCCGCCCCCGGGATGGGTGCAGGCGCCGCACAGGTAGAGGCCGCGCAGGGGAGTGCGGTAGTCGGCCCACCCCGGCACCGGGCGCATGAAGAACAGCTGGTCGAGCCCCATGTCGCCCTGGAAGATGTTGCCGTGCGTCAGGGAGAAGTCGCGCTCCAGATCGAGCGGGCTGAGCACCTGCCGGTGCAGGACCGCGTTCTTGAAGTTGGGGGCGTAGCGCGTGAAGATGTCGCTCACCCGGTCGCCGAACTTCTCCTTCTCGCTGTCCCAGGTCCCCTCCTTCAGGTCGTACGGCGCGAACTGGCAGAAGACCGACATGATGTGCCGTCCCTTGGGCGCGATCGAGTCGTCGAAGACGGTCGGGATCACCGCCTCGAGGAACGGCTCGGACGACCAGCGCCCGTACTTCGCCTCGTCGTAGGCGCGCTCCATGTAGTCGAGCGACGGGCAGATGTCGATGGTGCCGGAGTGCTGCGGCCCGGGCGTCTTGCCGGGGAGCGCCGTGAAGTCCGGCAGCTCGGCCAGGGCGTAGTTCACCTTCACCGACGACCCCGTGATGCGGAATTGCTCGACGGCGCGGGTGAATTCTTCGGGAAGGTCGCGCTTCGGGTCGAGGAGGCGCAGGAAGGTCACCTTCGGGTCGGCGTTCGAGACCACGGCGCGGGCGCGCACCTCCTCACCTCCCTTGATCACGACTCCCTCGGCGCGACCGTCCCGCACCAGGATCCGCTCGACCGGGGCGCCGCAGCGGATTGTGACCCCGCGCGCGCGGGCCTCGGCGGCGATGCACTCGGAGACCTGGCCCATCCCGCCGCGCACCACCCCCCAGCAACCGCGCATCCCGTCCACCTCGCCCATCACGTGGTGGAACAGCACGTAGGCGGTGCCGGGCGTGCGCGGGCCGGCGAAGGTGCCGATCACCGCCTGGCCGCACAGGAGCGCCTTCAGCTCCTCCGACTCGAACCAGGAGTCGAGGAAGTCCTTGGCGCTGCCGACCATGATGTCCACCTCGCTGTAGACGTCCTTCTTCAGGCGGCGCACCAGGCGCGCCATGCGCAGAAGCCCGAGCAGGTCGCGCCAGCGCGTGGAGGCGGGGTCGGGCGGCGTCATCAGCAGGAGAGGCTCGACGAACTCCGCCAGCCGGTTGAGCGTGCGCTCGTACTCCTCGTAGACCTGCGCGTCGCGCGGCGAGAACTTGGCGATCTGCTGGCGCGTCTTGGCGTAGTCGTTCCAGATCATCAGGTGGCGGCCGTCGGGGTACGGCTGGAAGTAGGGCGGGTCCTGGGGATAGATGGTCAGGCCGTGCTGCTTCAGCCTGAGGTCGCGCACCACCTCCGGCCGCATGAGGCTGATGACGTAGGCGGCGGTCGAGACCTTGTACCCGGGCCACGGCTCCTCGGTGACCGAGGCGCCGCCGACGTACGGGCGCCGCTCGAGGACCAGCGTCTTCAGCCCCCGGCCCGCCAGGTAGGCCGAGGTCACCAGTCCGTTGTGCCCGCCGCCGACGATGACCGCGTCGTAGACCGTAGCCATGGGACGCCGCTCTCCTGCGTGTGGGGGATGGTACGGGCGGCAAGGCTAGCGGAAGGAGTCGCCGCGCGTCAAGCGCGCCTCAGCGCGCGACGCCGCGGCTTACGTTCGCCGGGCACCGGGTCCGGCTCGCTGCGCGAGCCTCCCCTCCGCCTCGCCTCGCTCCCCCCACCGCGCTGTGGACCGCGCGGCGGGGCCCGGTCGCGAGGTCTCGGAGGGCCCGGCGAACGCAAGCCGCGGCGTCGCGCGGTGCGGTGAGCCTTACACATCACCTCCGCAACCCTCTCCGTCCGGTACCGCCGGAATCCATGGTGGTGCGGAGAGTGTTGCATCGATTTGGTGCGTACAGGTGCCCGGATAGGCCCGATTTGTCCCGGTCCGCTTACGGGCGTGGCGAGGCTGCAAAAAGCCTGCCCCGGGACCGCTGTCCGCCCCCGGTCATCCACGGACACCATCTGGTCGCCCGTGAAAGGGAAGCCAGCCGCAGGCTTCGCAACACTCTCCGCACCACCATGCATGCTATCATCCCCGGCCCTAAGCACAGGAGAGCCGTTCCCCCAACGATCCGTTCTCTTCCGAGGACCCGCCGATGATCCGTGTCCCCCCAGCGCAAAAGCCGCTGCGCAGGCTCGTCTCCCGCTGCGCCCTCGTGCTCGTCGCCACCCTGGCCGCCACCCTCGCCGCTGCGTTTTGCCTCGCCGCGGGCGACGCGAAGGATGACAAGGCGGCGAAGCTCGACATCAACGCCACGCCCGAGAACGCCCGGCACGTCGAGTTCACCACCGACGAAGGGACCTGGATGTCGCTGGACGTCTCGCCCGACGGCAAGACGATCCTCTTCGACCTTCTGGGGGACATCTACCGGATGCCGATCGCGGGCGGCAAGGCGGAGCGGATCACCTCCGGCCTGGCCTACGACTTCGCGCCGCGCTTCGCGCCCGACGGGTCGCTCGTGGTCTTCTGCAGCGACCGCGGCGGCGACATGAACCTCTGGCTGATGAAGCCCGACGGCTCCTCGCCCCGCGCCCTGACCGAGGAGAAGGACGCGGTCTTCTCCTCGCCCTCCTGGACCCCCGACGGACTCTACGTCCTGGCCCGCAAGGAGGAGACCTCCAAGGCGGGCATCCCGCCGGTCGAGCTCTGGATGTTCCACCGCGACGGCGGCTCGGGCGTGCGGATCATCAAGAAGGACGCGCTGCACAACTCGAGCGGCCCGATCGCCAGCCCGGACGGGCGCTACATCTATCTCTCCGGCAGGAACCGGCACTTCTCGTACCTGCCCGACCTGGGCGACGGGCTGTGGAACATCTACCGCTACGACCGCAGGACCGGCGACCTCCTGAAGATCACGGCCGGGCCGGGCGGCGGGATGAGGCCGATCCTGTCGCCCGACGGCAAGCGCCTGGTCTACGCACGGCGCGACGACGCGAAGGACCTGCTGGTGCAGCGCGACCTGTCGAGCGGGGCGGAGACCATCCTCGACCGCGACCTGTCGCGCGACGAGGCCGAAGGCTTCTCGCAGATGGACCTGCTTCCCGGCGCGGCCTTCACCCCCGACGGCAAGGCGATCGTCTACTGGAGCGAGGGCAAGATTCGCCGGGTCGATCCCGCCACGGGGAAGGGATCGGTGATCCCGTTCACCGCCGACGTGTCGCTCGACCTGCGGCCTCTGCTGCGCGTCGAGAAGCCGGTCGGGGAGCCGGAGCTGCGGGTGAAGCTGCTGCGCTGGCCCACCCTGTCGCCCGACGGCTCGCTCCTGGCGTTCGATGCGCTGGGGAAGGTCTGGATCTGCGACGTCAAGGACGGCAAGGCGGGCCCGCCGCGCCGGCTGACGCGCGCCACCGGGCGCGAGTACGCGCCGGAGTTCTCGCCCGACGGGCACTCCCTCGCCTACGTCACCTGGTCCGACAAGGATCTGGGCCAGGTCTTCAAGGTGCGCCTGGCCGGCAAAGGGGCCGCCGAGCCGGTCCGCCTGACCAAGGTCGCCGGGCACTACGCCAACCCCACCTGGTCGCCGAAGGGGGACCGGATCGCCGTCGTGGCGGGGACCGGCGCCGAGCTGCGGGGCCAGCAGCCCGAGTCCGATCCGTACTACGAGATCCGCTGGCTCCCCTCCGAGCCGGGACCGGGCGGCGCCGAGCCCCGCCCGATCGTCGCCGTGGAGCCGATCGAATCGCTGCGCTACCACCCGACGCCCGCCTGGAGCCCCGACGGCGAGCGGATCTTCTTCGAGGAGGCGGTCCCGGGCGAGAAGCCGGACGACCCCAAGAAGATCGACCTCGTCTCGGTGCGCCTCGACGGCACCGACAAGAGGCGCCACCTGCGCTTCGTGCAGGTGGAGGACGCCGTCCCCTCCCCCGACGGAGCGTGGGTCGCCTACGTGAGCCAGGACGACGTCTACGTCACGGCGATGCCGCAGGCCGGGCAGGAGCCGATCGAGATCGCCGCCGAGAAGGGGGCGGTGCCGGTCTACCGCCTCAGCACCGAGGGAGGCGGCTACGTCGGCTGGGCCGACTCGGGCCGGACGATCGTCTGGGGGATCGGCGGCACCATCTACCGCCAGCGCCTCGACCGGGTGCGCGAGGCGATCGTGAAGGCCAAGGCGGAGGAGAAGAAGAAGGAAGCCGCCGGCGGCGACAAGGGCGCGGAGGCCAAGGAGCCGGAGATCCCGAAGGCGGAGGCGATCCCGGTCACGCTCAGCGTGCCCCGGCCGCGCCCGGCGGGGTCGGTGCTGCTCAGGAACGCCCGCGCCATCACCATGAAGGGGGACGAGGTCCTGGCCAAGGCCGACATCCTGGTCACGGGGAACCGCATCGCGGCGATCGGCGCCGCGGGGTCGGTGAAGGCGCCGGCGGGAGCGGCGGCCTTCGACCTGGGCGGCAAGACGGTCATTCCGGGGCTGGTGGACGTGCACGCCCACCTGCACTACTCGGCGTTCGAGATCTTCCCGGAGAAGAAGTGGGAGTACGTCGCCAACTTGGCGTACGGCATGACCACCACGCACGACCCGTCCGCCCACAGCATCGACGTCTTCGCCGAGTCGGAGCTGGTCGAGGCGGGGGAGATGATCGGGCCCCGCATCTACAGCAGCGGCGACGTCCTGTATGGCGGCGCCTACGCGGCACAGTACACCAAGGTCGACAGCGCGGAAGACGCGCTGCACGCCGTGCGCCGCATGAAGGCGTACGGGGTGCACTGGCTCAAGGTCTACCAGCAGCCGCGGCGCGATCAGAGGATCTGGTTCCTGCAGGCGGCGCGCCAGGAGGGCGTGGGCGCCACCATGGAGGGGGCGGGCGAGCTGCACACCGACCTGAGCAACATGGTGGACGGCTTCACCGGGATGGAGCACTCCCTGCCGGTCCGTCTCTACAAGGACGTCGTGACGCTGGCGGCGCGCTCGGGCACCGCCTACACGCCGACCCTCATCGTCTCCTACGGCGGGCCGACGGCCGAGCTGTACTGGTACCAGCACGCCAACCCCCACGACAACGCGCGCCTGCGCCGCTTCACGCCGCACGAGGCGCTCGACGGTCTGGGCCGGCGCCGCCCCTGGTACCCCGAGGAGGACTTCCACTTCCCGACGGTGGCGGTGGGCGCGGCGCAGATCGTGCGGGCCGGGGGGCGCGTCTGCCTCGGGGCCCACGGCCAGCTGCAGGGGCTCGGGGCGCACTGGGAGATGTGGGCCTTCACGACGGGCCAGGCGATGACCCCGATGGAGGCGCTGCGCACCGCCACCTTCTCGGGCGCCGAGGCGCTCGGCTTCGGCAAGGACCTCGGCTCGCTCGAGACCGGCAAGATCGCCGACCTCGCGGTGATCGACGGCGACCCGCTCGCCGACATCCGCCAGTCGGAGAAGGTGACGCTCACGATGAAGGACGGCGTGCTGTACGACAGCGCCACCATGGACGAGGTCTGGCCGGAGAAGAAGCCGCTCGGCCCCTTCTTCTGGCAGAGGTAGACGCCCGTGGAAGAGGTCGACGCCTGAGGCGCTTCCTGCCGGCGTACGTGGCGCCCGTCCTGGCGATCCTGTTGTGGAAGATCGCGCCCCTGGCGTGCGGCACCCGCACCCTCTGCCTGCGCGACGTCCTGAACACGCACCTGGAGATGAAGGCGGCGCAGGCCATAGCACTGCGGCACGGCGTCCTGCCGCTCGTCGACCCGTACCGCGCCGGAGGCCAGCCTCTCCTCGGCAACCCCAATGCCGGCGCGCTCTACCCCGACAGCCTCCTCTACTTGGTGGCGCCGGTCCTCTGGGCGCTCAACGCCCATTTCTGGATCCACCTCCTTCTGGCGCCCTGCGCCATGTTCCTGCTGGCGCGCGCCTGGGGGCTGGGGCGCGAGGCGTCTTGGGCGGCCGGCGTCTCTTACGCCCTGTGCGGCTACTTCCTGTCGCAGTGCCTGTTCCACAACCTGATCGCCGGCGCGGCGCTGGCGCCGGCCCTGGCGGCCGCCTGCCTGCGGCTGGCGGAGGATCCCGGCAGGCGGCGGCCCGTCGCCGCCGTGGCGGTGATCTGGGGGCTGATGCTCCTGGCCGGCGGCGACCCGCTGCCGTCGCTCCTGGCGCTGGGGCTGGCGCTGAGCGCCGCGGTCGTCCGGCACGGCTGGCGTCCGCGCGCGCTCCTGGTCACCGGCGGCGCCCTGGCCTGCGGGACGCTCCTGGCGACGCCGCAGATCGTCGAGTTCCTGCGCATCGCCCGCGCCTCCTTCCGCGGCTACCACGGCTACTCCGCCGAGACCTGGGGGATCGCCTCCTGGGACCCGAGGCAGATCGTCGAGTGGCTCCTGCCGTTCGCCTTCGGCCGCCCCGACCGCATCGGCGCCGGTGCGTTCTGGGGCCAGCGCTACTTCACCGGCAACCCGCCCTACTTCTTCTCGCTCTACCCGGGGCTCCTCGCCCTGGTGCTGATCGCGGCGTCGCTCGCGCCGGCGCGGCCGCCGGCCCGTCCGCCCGCGCGGCCGCTCGCGCAGCCGACCAGGCCGCCGGGGCGCGCCGCCCGCTGGGCCGTCGCCGCCGCCGCGGCCGGCCTGTTCTTCTCGCTGGGGAAGTTCAACCCCCTGGGCGCCTGGATCCTCGGGCTCGGCGGCGGCGCTGCTCGCGGGGATCGGCTTCGAGAGGGCCGTCCTCGAGGCCGATGCCGCGGCGCGGAAGGTCGCGGCCGCGATCGCCGCCGGGCTGGCGGCGGCCTTCGCGGTCGGCTGGCTGGCCCTCACGCTTCTGCCGGCGGAGGCCGACATCCTCCTGCGCGGCATCATCCCGCCGTCGCGCGCCGAGGAGTTCGTCGGCCAGGAGCGGCTGCGCTGGGCCGGGCTGTGCGCCTCATCCCTGGCGGTCCTCGCCCTGCTGGCGCTGGCCGCTGCGGCGGCGGTCTGGTGGGAGCGGCGCCGGGCGCAGCCAGCGGCCGCGGCGTGGGCCGGGCCGCTGCTCCTGGCGATCCACGCCGGGGCGCAGATCGTCTTCCTCGGGCCGCTCCTGGCTTCCGATGACGCCCGGGCCTACACGAGGCCTCCGCCGCTCCTCGAGCGGATCCCCCCTAAGGCGCTGGTCGTGCACGGCGCCTGGGAGAACCTCTTCGGCCCCGCCCGGAGCGCGAGGATCTATCCCGGCCCGGAGGCGTTCTGGTTCGAGCGCCGCGCCTTCCAGGAGCTCTACCCGATGACCGGCTCGCTCTACGGCAGGCGCTACGAGCTCGACATCTCCTCGGAGGGGCTCGACTCGTTCCTGAGCACGGCGGCGCGGGACGCCGTGCGGCTGGCGCCCGACGCCGGTCGTCTCCGCATGCTGGCCGCCTGGGGGGTCGAGTACCTGCTCCTCGACGGCGAGCTGCAGGCCGAGGCGCGCGACCAGGTCGAGACGGTCGATCGCCTGGCCAGCTTCGGCGGCACCCTGTTCGTCGACCGGCTCCTCCGGCCGGCGCCGTTCCTGCAGATCGTCGGCAGCGTCCGCCGCGCCGCCGACCTGAACGCCGCGGTGCGGCTCCTCGCCGACCCGGCCTTCGATCCGCGCGCCATGGTGGTCCTCCCGGGCAGCGGCCCGCCGGTGGACGGACCGGCCGGTGAGGTCCGCGTCCTCGGCCCGGCCCCGAGAGGCGCGGCCCCGGGAGACTCCTGGCCGCTCGTGATGGAGGTCCGGTCACCCGGCCCGGGCGTCCTCGTCGTGCAGCGGGCCTGGCTCCCCCTCTACCGTGCGACCCTGGACGGCCTGGATGTCCCGATCAAGATCGCGAACCTGCACCGGATCGCGGTCGACGTCCCTCCGGGGACGCACCAGGTGGCGATCCGGATCGAGGAGCGGCCGTTCTACCGCTCCCTCCTTGGCGTGGCGCTGGGGCTCGTCGGGATGGCGTTGCTGATCCGGCGGGGCGCCCGGCCCTGAGGTGACCGGGCGCGCGCCACGGCGGGCGCGCCTACCACAATGTGTCGAGGAAGACTTCCATGACGATCGCCTGCAGACCGGCCAGCGCCACGGCGGTGCGCGGCCGGAAGGAAGCCGGCAGGATCGCCACCAGGGCCGCCGGCGTCGCCAGGTAGAGGAAGATCCGCTCGCTCTCCATCAGGTAGAAGCCCCCGAAGACGCCGGCCGCCAGGACGACGGCGAAGGCGGCCGCGACGATCCCTTCCTCCCGCGCGAAGCGGTGCCCGATCAACAGCAGCCAGCCGGCGACGACCGCGGGTCCAAGGGTTATCAGGAACGCCAGGAGGTTGCCGGCCGAGGCGTAGCGCCAGACCTCCGCCCCTCCCAGCGAGTGCCCCACGATCCCGGCGAGCGTCGCGGTGTTGATCCGCCAGGCGTTCGCGAAGCAGAGCAGCGGGTCGAAGCCGGTGCAGAGACGCAGCGCGATGAGCGGCAGGAGGAAGGCCGCCAGGACCTCGGCCAGGTGGGCCAGGCAGGCGAGCGGCCGCCTGAAGCGGTCGAAGACGATGACCAGCGCGCAGAAGAGGCCCACAACGCAGCGCAGCGCCAGGCGCGGCCGGCGCATCTCGTGCACGGCGACGGCGTAGATGGCGGCCGCGAGCGTGGCGAACACCGCGTCCATCGAGACCGCGCCGAAGGCGACGCTCCCCGGCAGGGCGCCGGCCAGCATGGCGCAGGCCCTCCCGTCCTCCAGGCGGCCGCGCAGTCCCCGTCCCAGGAAATAGGCCGGCAGCACGACGAGGGAGGCGACGAGGGTCAGGGCCGAGCCGATCAGGCCGACGTCGCGGCCGAGAAGCAGCGTCAGGCCGTAGTCGATGAGCGCGAAGCCGGGGGGCTGGTGCTGCCCGTGCAGGCTGAGGTGCGGCTGCAGATCGGCGTAGCCGCGCAGGAAATCGCCGACCGAGGTGACGCGCCGGACGTCGTTGATGACGTCCTCGCCCGGGTAGAAGAGGAACTCCCGTCCCGGCAGGAAGTCGCTGCGGATGGCGTGCACGGAGAAGCGGAAGGCGATCGAGAAGGCCACGGCACAGAGAAGGAAGAGGACCTGGCGCCGCGCCGGCAGGAGGCGCCAGGCGGCGAGCGCCGCCGCCAGGATCAGGACCGGCACCAGCGTGCGCTCGCTGCCGCGCTCCTGGAACCAGGCGTAGAGCGGTGCCAGCGGCACGGCGCCCTGGAAGGGGGTCAGGATGAAGGTCGGCGCGCGCCAGGTGTAGAAGAGCCACCAGGCGGCCGCCAGCGCCAGTGCGGCGGCCAGCACGACCGGCCAGAACGGCAGGAGATACCCGCGCGCCCTGGCGATCCAGGGAGCGGGCGTCATCCGCCCTCTCGGCCGAGGGCGGCGCGCTCCTCCGCCGTCAATGGACGGGATGTTCCGGCGGCCCGGTCGCGCATCACCAGCACGACCTCGGCCCGGGCGCACAGGTCGCCGTCCGGCAGCAAGATCTCCTCGAGCGTCCGGATGCTCGACGTGCCGAGCTTGTCGAGGCGGCAGCGCACCAGGACCGACTCGTCCTTCTGCTTGAGCTCGCGCCGGTAGTCGATGGCGATGCGCGCCACCACGTAGTCCGACTCGCCCCCCGTCCCGGCGAGAAGGCGCGACAGCCACTCGTCGCGCGCCTCTTCCAGGTAGGTCAGGAAGACGGCGTTGTTGACGTGGCCGTAGCCGTCCATGTCGCGCCAGCGGATCGGGATCCTCTTCTCGTACATGCCGCCTCCGGCCTGCGCGCGCCGTGCCCCTAGGGGTTCGGGTCGAGTTGCTCCAGCACCACGGCGCGCGACAGATCGCCGATGGCGTGCACCGCGTCGGCCGCCTGCCCTTCGCAGACCAGGCTCATCAGGACGCTGGGGAAAGCGGACGCAGGGATCTCGCGCGGCGGTGAGGCCACGCAGCCGAGGGCCCGCGCGACCGAGGCCAGGGCATCCGCGAAGCGATGGCAGTCTTCGATCGTGCCTCCGGGGAATCCGGTGCTGGCGCCCAGGCCCAGGCCGCCCTGAAAGACCGGTGGAGGCACGTAGCGCCCTGGGATTCCGCCGAATCCTGGTCCGATGCCGGGCGCCGCGCCTGGCGCGGGTGCCATGACGATCCCGGTTCCTGAAATGCTGATGGCGCTGGTCAACGATGTCGTGAAGTCCTCGGAGCCGTACACCACATACCGGGTCACGATACAGTTGTACGACGCGGTGAGCACCACCTGTGGGACCGCCGGCGGCGAGGCGCTGGCCCCCTCTCCGAGGGAGGGGGTCCTGGCGAGGGATACGAGGCCGAGGCAGGTTGCCGCGACCAGCGCGGCCGCGAGGACTCGCGTGAGACTGCGGAACGAAGGCTTCTGTCCCATGGGTCACCCCCTGAAGCGATCGGGCTGTGAAGGCGCAATAACAGATGTAGCGCCATCTTACAGCCAAAGAGGGGGCGTCTACTGCTGGTCGCGCGGGATCGTTTCGTTCCCGGACTTCTCCCGGATCACCTTGCCGTCCTTCAGCAGCGTCCGCTTGTAGGTGTAATAGAAGCTCGTCGCGTCGCTCTTGAAGTCCACCACGCCGTGCAACGTCAGGACGCGGTCGGCCAGGTGGATGCCGGTCTCGATCTCGCCGCGCACGGTGGAGACGGCCGGATTGTCGTCGGCCACTTCGTAGGTCATCTGCTCGTCCTGCGTCTCGCGGCCCCAGGGGAACTGCGTGGCGTTGCTGCCGTGCCAGGCGACGCGCGTCGACTGCCGGACCTGGTCGCGGGTGGCCCTCCATTCGCCCGGCCAGGTGCCGCCCTCGGACCGCACCCCGGGAGGGGGCGGCGCCAGGTCGGGCGGCAGGAACTTCGGATGCGGACGCTCCTCGAATGGGACGACCGGCAGGACGAGGCGCGCCCCCTGCTCGCCGCCGATCGCGAGCGACGTGGTCATCGGGTAGGGGGTCGGCCAGATCATCGGCCAGACGGCGTTCGAGACCGACAGGCGCAGACGATGACCGCGCGGGAAGACCCAGGAGGTGACGTGCATCTCGACCTCGAGGGGGTAGACCTTCCCCGGCTCGAGAGGCTTCGGGTTCTCGTCCGAGTCGCGCTGCGCGCCGCTCAGCCCCGCGCCGGTCACCTGCGTGACGCTGCCGTCCGGGGCCACGTCCGACAGGCGCGCGAACCAGTTCGCCAGCGGCGCCGTCGCCGAGGCCGGCAGGAGCGCCTTCGGCATGCCGAGGATCTCGAGGTCGGCGTCGAGGGGCGGCGTGTCGTACACCAGGCTGTAGGCGTCGGCCGGCCGCTGGTCGGTCAGCACCTCGCCCCACCAGAAGCCGGCCTCGGCGCCGGCCGAGGGGACGTACTTCAGCGCGTGGAGGTCCGGCTTCGCGGGCGCGCCCGAGAGCGTATGGTCCCCGGCCGCGTAGAGGGTCTTCATCTGCGTGCGGCGCACCGGCCAGGCGTCCTCGCCGCGCCATTCGCCGGGGATCTCCTTGAGGTTCGGGTCGGGCGGATGGTAGTGGCGCACGTACACGGTGACACGCGGCTCGTCCATGATGCCGGTGTTGCGCCCCTTGAGCCACTGATCCCAGAAGCGCACCGCCTCCTGGCGCCATTCGATCGCCGGCCCCGGCACGGCGTCGTGCGGGTAGGTGTGGTTCCAGGGGCCGAGGATCGCCTTCACGGGGGCTTTCAGGTTCGCGAGCATGCGCGGCACGCTGTCGCGGTAGCCGTCGTAAAAGCCCCCGACCAGGAACGACGGGATCTTGATCGCGTCGTAGTTCGGCTGCAGCGAGGCGCGCTTCCAGAACGGCCCGTTGCGCTGCTGCTACTTGTACATCAGCAGCCACGGAGGGCTGTCGAAGCTCGCCGCCAGGATCGCCTCGTCGAGCGGGAAGCCGGGCGCCGGCGGGAGCGTGGTGTTCAGGTCCATGGCGACCTCGTACTCGTCCACGTGCATCAGACCGTCGATGTAGTGGATGTCGTCCTGGAACAGGTTGTCGGAGGCGTCCACCGCGATGATCGCCTTGAGCGCGGGCGGGTGGCGCATCGCCATCTGGATCGAGTTGAAGCCGCCCCAGGAGATGCCCCACTCGCCGACGTTGCCGTTCGACCAGGGCTGCTTCGCCAGCCAGGCGATCACCTGCATGCCGTCCTGTTGCTCCTGGTCCGAGTACTCGCGGTCGGGCATGTGCCCTTCGCTCTGCCCCGTGCCGCGGATGTCCACGCGGGCGCAGACGTAGCCGCGCGCGGCCATGTAGGCGTAGAAGACGTGATCGCGATCCAGGCCCCCGTCATCCTTGCGGTACGGCAGGTACTCCAGGAGGGCGGGGAATTTTTCTCCCGGCTTCGCCCCGTCGGGCATGTACAGGTTCGCCGCCAGGCGCACGCCGTCCTGCAGCGGGATGGAGGCCGGCACCATCTTCATGCCGTAGGCCGGCGGCGAGGGCGGCAGGGGCGCCGCGGCCCGCAGCGGCGCCGGATGCGCCAGCGCGGTGCCGAGGATCAGCGCCGTGCCGAGAAAGAGCGCGGCGCCGGGGAGCGGCGCCCTGGTCAGGAACAATCGCGTGCGGCCGTTTCGCAGCATGGTCCCTCCAGGGTTCGAGGTGGAACGCGGGAGGGTACCACGGAGCCGTCAGCGGGAGGAGGCGACCAGCTTCTTCATCTCGCCCGCCAGCCAGAGCGCCTCGCGCTTGTCGCGCAGGTACTCGCCGGCGCCGGCCTTCCGGCCGTCGCGCCGCACCAGCTTGATGGCGTAGTAGGGGGTGCCGGAGCGGCCGCCCGACTGCATGGTGATCTCGGCGCGCACGTCCTGGATCTCGGAGCGGGGAATCGAACGCATCGTGCCCAGGCCCAGGATCGATCCCCTGATCCGCACCTCCGCCTCGCCGAAGACCACCCGGGTGGTGCCGAACCAGAGATCGAGGGCCAGGAAGGTCATCAGCAGGCAGAAGGCGCCGAAGAGGATCGGGAAGATCCACGGGGCGCCGACGTACAGCAGGAACCAGGTCGTCCCCCAGAAGATCGCCGTGAAGACCGTCATCCCGGCGGCCGCGCCCGGGGCGCGCGCCGCGCCGAAGTAGAACTCCGTCCCGCCCGACTCCGACGGCCCCACACGCACCCCCGGGTCGCTCCCCGGCAGGTACGGCATCTCGGGGGCCTCGTAGTCGGCCATCGGGTCGGGCCCGGCGGCGGAGGCGCTCGCGGCGGAGGCGGTCGCGGCGAAACCGGTTGCGGGGAAAGCGGCCGCCGCGGCGGCCGAGCCGGCGGGGGCCTTGAACACCGGCACCTCGAAGTCGGCGTGGTAGTCGAAGCCGGGCACCTTGGCGTCGACCGCCAGGCACCAGAGGATCCGGCTGTCGGGGTCGTCGCCGCTCGTCGGGGCGGCCTCGGCGGGAATGACGAAGGAGACCGGAATGGCGCTCCGCGCCGGGTCGTCGTCCGGCATCCCCCGCGTCATCGTCCGCTCGTCGCGCCACAGGATCTTCTCGCTGACCGAGGTCTCCTTCCCGCTGCGGTCCGTGACGCGGTTCACGCAGGTGAGCGTCAGGTGGAAGCCGTCCTCGGGCTGAAGCACAGCGTGGGTGCGGATGGTGCCGAGCAGGCGCCTGCCCGGCGCGGCCGGGTTCGCCGCCAGCGCCAGCGTCGAGTCGCCGAACTTCCGCCGGCGCAGCGTCTGGGCGGAGACGTGCACCAGCAGGCCGGCCCCGATCAGCGGGAACATGAAGCCGAGCGCCGCCGGGCGGTTTCCCTTCATGACCTCGGCGGGCAGCAGGATGAGCATGGGCGCCGAAATCAGGTTCCAGAGCATGACGAAGAACCAGAGGGCGGCCACTCCGGGCCCCCCGCTCGAAAGCACCTCGCCGCGCGCCCAATCGTCGCGCCACATCCAGGGGGCGTCGGGATGCTCCTCCTTCAGCCGCGTGGCCGCGCGCCAGCGCGACCAGCCCGCCCGCACCAGGAAAAAGGGGACGAAGCCGACGCCGCCGAAGACGAGCGAGCCGATCGCCAGGAACGCCGTCTGTTTCCAGTCGGGCGCCGTCGCGGTTGCCGCGCGCACGGCGCGGACGCCCAGGAAGACGCCGGCACAGCAGAACGGGAGGAGGAACAGCGTGACCGCCGCCAGGGCGATCTTCTCGGGCCGCTTCATGCAGTCAATTTAGGTCCGGGAGCCCTCCGGGCAAGAAAAAGCGAGGTCCGGAAGCAGGGTCGGGCGGGGGGCGTCGGCCGGAGGCGTCAGGCGCCGGCGGCCGGCTGCGGGACGGCGCCCGGGCCGCGGGAGGCGTCTGGTAATGCGGCGGCGGCTCGGTCGCCTCGCCGGCGAAGTAGAGGGTGTTTTGGACCGGCGTGGCCAGGACGGCGCGCTGCGGCCAGCCGCCGGGCCGCGTGTAGGAGTAGCAGCCCAGGGCGTACGGGTCCCTGACCCAGTCGCGCAGGTAGGACCACTGCAGCCGCTTGCGGGCGCCCGCCTTCGGCAGCGCCTCCTCGACCCAGTCGAGGGTCCTTGCGATGCCGGCCTTCTCGCCCAGGTCGCTCAGCTCCTGGGCGGCGCGGCCGGTGATCCAGCCCTGCAGCGCCGGCATCCCGTGCCCGAGGGGATGCGGGTCCCAGAAGGAGACGCGCCCCTCGTGCGCCCTCCAGCCCTTGCGTCCCGTCTTCGGATCGCGCCAGAACCAGTCGTCGAACAGCATGTGGACCACCACGACCCGCCCCATGTGCAGGGAGTCGATGGCGCGGCGCTTCCAGCCCGGCAGGTCGGGCGAGAAGGCGGGCTTGCCGGTCTGCAGGATGCCGATCGGCAGCGTGACCACCGCCCGGCGCGCCCGCACCGTGTCGGTCGCGCCCTCGCGCTCGCAGGTCACCGCCACCTCCCCGCGCCCCCACTCGACGGCGCGCACGACGGTCGACAGCCGCACCCGATCGCCCAGGGTCTCCGCCATCTTCCTGGGGATCTGGTCGTAGCCGCCGACCACCTGGAAGTTCTGGTCGATGTAGGTGTCCCAGGCCGCGCTGTCTTCGATGGCGGCGCGCAGGCTCACCTCGTCCGGCTCCGCCGACCAGGAGAGCGCGTTCTCGGTGACCGAGTCGATCTCCCGCTCGCCCAGCTTCAGCGTGTCGAGGAACTTCTGGTAGGAGATGTCGTCGCCGCGGTAGGCGTGGTACGCTTGGTCGAGCCGCGCCGCGAGGGCCCGCTCGCGCGCCCCGTCCGGCTTCCAGAAACCGGCCGCCGGGCTGAAGCGCCAGCGCTCCCACTCGGGCAGCGGCCGGGTCTCGACGCCGAACTCCTTGACCAGCGCCCAGGTGTAGGCGCGCGAACCGTGGATCATCTGCGCGCCGATCTCCAGCCCGTGCGGCGCCTGCTCGTGCAGCGTGTGGATGCGGCCGCCGACGCGGTCGCGCGCCTCGAGCAGGACGACGTCGAGCCCGGCCCGCGCCAGGTCGCGCGCCGCCGCCAGCCCCGACATCCCCGCCCCCAGCACGACGACGTCGCGCACCGGGCCGGCGCCGGAGGGCTCCGCGGCACCGGAGCGCGCGTCGACACCCGCGCGCGCGCCGGCGGCGGCCCGCGTGGGGGCGGCGGCTCCGAACGCCACGCCCGCCGAGCCGAACGAGGCGGCCTTCAGGAAGGAGCGGCGCGTGACCCGTTTCATCGGCTGCGACTCCAAGAAGAACCGCCATTCTAGTCGAGGGCCGCGCTTCAAGAACAGGGGGGTCGCGCGAGCCCTGCGGAACGAACCAAGGCGGCCTGTCGCGCGTATCATTCGGCATCGGGAGCATAGTGGTGCGCAGGTTGTGGCGGATGGATATCCTCCGGGTGCCGGGGTGGTGTGATGTCGCGAGTGGGGGTGGTGGGCCCGGCGGCGGGAGCGTCAGTAGGCTTGGTGGAGGTGGTGGCGGGTGTTGGTGGGGAGGATCGGGGTGGTCCAATTCCTATTGTAGAGGCCGCGCCATGTCGGGGAGAGGCGCTCCCTTCCGGGGAAGAGCCGTATGGCCAGGACCCTGCGCCAGGACCAGCGCTCGGCGGCCAGTCCGAGGCGCATCGCCGGGGTGGTGGGGTCCGGCTTCCTCTCGGAGCGGCGCTTGACGAAGTTCCTCCAGACGGCGGTCAGGAACAGGCGCTCCATCAGGGCGTTGAGGCGGCGGCCGAACGCGATGGTCTCGCGGCGGTGGTGGGCGGCGGAATGACGCAGCAGCGCATGCAGGGCGTCCACGGGGAACATGGCGCGGTCGCGTGCGACGGCCTCCGCGGAACGCGGGGCTCCTTTCGGGCCCCGGGGCGGGTTGGGGAAGCGGTGCAGGCGCAGGTCCGCGGCGGGGCCGAGGTGCTGCACGGCGTGGTCGTAGGCGGGATGGCCATCGCCGATGATTTCGACCGGCCGGCCGGCGGGCTTGAGGGGCAGCAGCAGCTCGATGATGCGGGCGCTGGAGGTCTCGTACCCGCCCCGGAGCGGGCGCGCCGGGCGTCGCGCCAAGCGTGCCTGCTGCGCCGGGGAGCGCGTGCCGCTGCGAGCGTGCGGCGCGGGGTCGAGGCCGTAGACGAACCAGGACTCGCTCCCCACGGGCGTGGCGATGCCGAAGGGGAAGTCCTGGGTGAACTCGAAGGTCTCGAAGTGGTCGAGGACGATGGGCTCCTCGAGGCTCCCCTCGAGGTGCCGGAGGGAGCGCGCCAGGAGGAGCAGGGCGTGCCGCCCGAGGCGGGCGCTGAGGCGGGTGACGGTGGAGGGTGCGCAGCCGAGCGAGCGGGCGATCTGGCGATGGGCGGAGCCGGCCTGCAGACCGGCGGCGACGGGCACCAGCAGCTCGGGGCGCTTGAGATAATAGGAGACGGCGAAGCTCTGCCGAGAACAGGTGCGGCGACAGGCGGTGCAGCGGAAGCGAGGCACGGTGCGGCGCCGCCGGGTGGCGTAGAACCCGTGGCGCCTGAAGCGGCCGCGGCGCTCGGCTCCGCCATGGTTCCGGCACTCGGGCCAGGGGCAGAATCGGGGCGTGAAATCCTGCAATCGCTCGACCTGGGTGCGCGGCCAGTCCACGCCAACCCAGAGTTCAAAGATCGTGCCCGCGGAGCGCCACCGCTAAATGCGAGCTACGAGGGCACTTAGGCTTTTCTATCCGCCTCCGCCGCGTCTCGCTGTGTCCGCCGGCGACGCCGCGCGCCCGCCCGCGGACGCCACAACTTAAGCACCACCATGTATATAATTGCGGTCCCTGGGCCCACCGTGTAGGAGGTGCGCATGTCGACCTTGGTGCAGATCGATCTCCCGCGCAGGCGGCACGGAGCGGCGGCCGAGCGCTCCGGCAGCCTGCTCAAGCCGCTCGCCCGCCGCGTCGGGCGGGCCATCGAGGACTTCCGCCTCATCGAGGACCACGATCGGATCCTCTGCGCCATGTCGGGCGGGAAGGATTCCTACGCCATGCTCCACCTGCTCGAGCACCTGCGCCGCCGCGCCCCCGTGCGCTTCGAGCTCGTCGCGGTGACGGTCGACCAGGGGTACCGTGGCTTCAAGACCGACGTGCTCGAACGGTACTTCAAGGAGAAGGGTTACGCCTACCACATCGAGCGCACCAATATCTCCGAGGTGATCGACGACACCATGCCGTTGGGGGACACCCACTGCTCGATGTGCGCCCGCCTGCGACGCGGGGTCCTCTATCGGCTCGCTCCTCGTCTCGGCTGCAACAAGATCGCCCTCGGCCACCATGCCGACGACCTTCTCGAGACCCTCCTCATGAGCCAGTTCTTCAACGGGGAGATCTGCTCCATGCCCCCCATCCTGCGGGCGCGCGACGGCAGGAACACGGTCATCCGGCCGCTGTGCTACGTCTGGGAACAGGAGATCGTGCGCTTCACGGCGGAGGCCGCGTTCCCGGTGATCTGCTGCGCCTGCCCCGCCTGCGGCGACAACTCGCTCAAGAGGAAACAGATGAAGATCCTGCTGCAGAAGCTCGAGACCGAGCACGCCGGGATCAAGGCCTCGCTCCTGCGCGCCCTCTCGAACGTGCGGGCGGAGCACCTCCTCGATCGACGCTGGCTCGAGCAAGCCATGAACGGCGGGCCGCGCGTCGACCCCGCCGGAGCGCACGATCCGGGGCCGCCCGCCCCCGCCCCGGCTCCCGACCTGGAATCTTGACCGGACAAAAAAAGGGGGCGGTGGCCCTACTCTCCACCGCCCCGGAACGGGCAGGCACTGCCTGCCCGCGGAGGGAGCGAAAGCCGGTCGCTCTCCGCCGTGCCCCCGGCTCGCCGCAAACCAGATGCCCGGCGAACGGAGCGACCGTTTGAAGCCTTCGATTGGAACCAGTCGGTCTTGCTGTTGCAACATAACAGTACCCCCAAAGGTGCAATTGTCAACCTGAAAAATTAGACCAACGACGTGCCCCGGACCCGGGCCCATTCGAGACGAGGCATGGAACCGGCGCGACGCCCAGGCAAGCCGTCTCTCGCAATGCGAATTCAGCAAGACCGGCGCGCATTCTTGCCACTCCGGGCCGCGGCGCGCGCCGCGGCGTGTCCCGGTCCGGGTGCCGCGGGCTTCAGGGCGCCGGCGTTCAGGACACCGGCGTATTGACCGTGGAGCGACCGTCGGCTAGACTCCCCGCCCGTCCCTCGCTCACGCCGGCCCGCGCCCCCTGAGGAGATCGCGTGACCATCACCTCGTCCCTGCGTCAAGGGCTGACCGAGTCCAGCCGGCGCTTCAAGGTTGTCCTCACCCTCTACCTCATCAACCTGCTCGTGGCCGGGGTGCTCGCCGCTCCGATGCTCTTCCTCCGGCGGATGGGCTCGAGTCGTTCTTCCGCTTCGAGGTCCTGGTCGATCTGCTGCACGCCCACCGGCCGGAGATCGACACGCAGTTCCAGGCGCTCGGCCTGGGAGCGCTTTTCTACGCCCTGGTCTCCACGGTCCTCAGCGGCGGCGTGATCGACTCGCTGAAAGGGCCGCAGCGCTCTCCCTTCCTGCCCCGGTTCCTGGGCGGATGCGGCAGGCTGGCGCTGCGCTTCCTCCGCCTGCTCCCCTATCTGGCGGTGGCGCTCCTGGCCCTCTACTGGATCGGCCGGGGGATCGATCGCCTGATCGTCGCGGTCTTCGACCAGTCGGCGCACGAGGTGGCGGCCTTCTGGACCATGCGCGGCAAGCAGGCCCTCATGCTCGTCCTCCTGCTGCTCCTGGCGGCGATCTTCGATCTAGCCCGCATCCTCACCGCGCTGGAAGACCGCGCCCACATGATCGGGGCCCTCCTGACCTCCTCGGGCTTCGTGGCGCGCCATCTCGGGCCGATTCTCGTGCTCTGCGCGGCGCTCCTGCTGCTGGGATTGCTGCCGTTCGTCCCGTATCTCCTCCTGGCCCAGGGGGTGCTGCCCGCGTCGGCCATCGCCTCCCTCTTCGTGTTGCAGCAGATCGTCATGCTG
>QHXZ01000034.1 GCA_003223165.1 Acidobacteriota bacterium | reverse complement strand
ATCGCGTCGCTTCTGGCGTTCTACCGGGGCGCGACCGGCGGCACCGTGGGCGAGGCCGGGGAGGAGATCCCGGCGGGCCCCGAGGGCGCGCCCGGGCCCGGGGCGGCCGCGCGGCTGGCCGGGGGGGCGGCCTTGGTCGCGCTGCTGCTTCTGTCCCCGGGCGCTCCCGCGCGCTCCCTGGCCGCGGCGCAGCCGGCCGCCCGTTCCCCGCGCGCCGCGCCGGCCGCCGCGCCGCCCGCCGTGCAGCCCGCCGCGCGACCCGGCGCCCAACCCGCCACAAAGGCGGGAGCATCCCTCAGCCGCCGCGTGGTCTCATACTCCATCCAGGCGTCGCTCGATCCCGCCACGCGCACCGTGAGCGGGCGGGAGAGCATCGTGTACCGCAACGACACGCGCTCCACGATGAGCGACCTCAAGCTCCA
>QHXZ01000194.1 GCA_003223165.1 Acidobacteriota bacterium | reverse complement strand
CCGTGCGCTTCCGCTTCCGCGGCGAGGGAGGCGATGCCGTCCGCCAGCTCAAGGAGATGGGGGAGAAGAGCGGCTGGCGCGTCGAGGTCCTGGCGCCGCACCGCCTGGCCCTGCGCAAGGGGAGCCGCGAGGTCGATGCCTGGTTCAGCTACCCCGCCCACTCCGTCGTCCTCGACGTCAACGATCCCCGCTGACGACGCGCGGGCGCCGGCCCTCCACCAGCCGGCCGGTCGCCGGCGCCGCCACCGCGAGCCGTGCTACCATCTGGCGCATGGAGATCACCCCGCCCGCCATCGACGCCTACCTGCATCAGATCACTCCGCCGCGTGACGGGGTGGTGGCGGAGATGGAACGCCTGGCGGAGCAGCGACGCTTCCCGATCGTCGGCCCCCTGGTGGGTCGCCTGCTCTACCTCCTGGCCCGCGTCCTGTCGGCCCGCACGGTGTTCGAGTGCGGCTCGGGCTTCGGCTACTCCGCCTGGTGGTTCGCGCGGGCGTTGCCCGCGGGCGGGCGCGTCACGCTGACCGAGGGCGCCGAGGAGAACTGCGCCCGCGCCCGCGACTTCCTCGGCCGGGCGGGGCTGCTCGAGCGGGTGGAGATCGAGCGCGGGGATGGCGTGGCGATCCTCGAGTCGCGGCCGGGCCCGTTCGACGTCGTCTTCTGCGACATCGACAAGCGCGACTACCCGCGCGTCTATCCCTTGCTGAAGACGCGCCTCAGGCCGGGCGGGCTGTTCATCTGCGACAACATGCTCTGGTCGGGCCGCGTGGCGGGATCCGACCGCGACCCCGACACGCAGGGCGTGCGCGAGCTGACCCGCATGCTGTACGCCGACCCCGGCCTGCATACGACCCTGCTGCCGCTTCGGGACGGCGTCACCGTCAGCCTGCGCCTCTAGGAAGCGCCTGCCCGCCGGCGCCGGGATTTAGGGTCGCCCCTCGAACAGCTCCAGGAAGCGCCGCTCGAGGGTCTCGAGAGGGATGGAGGAGGGGACCACCTCCCCGTCCGGCGCCGAGCGGTAGAGGCGGGCGTCGAGCGAGTCGTTTCCGGTATAGGTCCAGCGCCCTTCCCCGGCCGTCTCCAGCCGATCGAGCTCCGGCGCCACCCCCGACAGGTCGAAGCGGCCCCCGCGGGCCGGCGTGACGGTCTCGAACCAGGAGAAGATCTGGAAGGCCATCTCGTAGGCGAAGCCGTCGCCGGCACGCGTGGCGGTGAGGACGCGATGGTGCCGGGCGAGGTTGAAGCGGGCCATCTGATCGAGAGGCTCGCTCGCCTCGATCACCGTCAGGCGGGCGGAGTCGTGCTCGCGGACGCGGGCGACGTCCTTGATGCGCATGAGCGAGCGCAAAAGCGCTTGCAGCGGCTCGGCCCAGAGCGCCTTGTAGCGCGCGGCGTCGTCCAGGAGGCCCGGCAGCATCGCGAGGAGCCTCTCGTAGAGGAGCTGGTAGCGCTCGTGCTCCGGAAGGCCGCGGATCTCCGCCGCGAGAGGCGAGCGCCTTTCGTCGTCGAACGCGGTCACCACGGCGTCGACCTTGAAGGCCTCGGGAGTGGTGAACTCGCCGAAGTCCCCCGTGCGGGCGGCCTGGACCAGGGCCCGCTCGTGGCGCAGCGCTTCTTCAGGGTGCAGGACGGCCCAGACCGACAGGAGACCGTCGGTGTCGAAGTGGTTGTTGCTCACCACCTCGATGCCCGCGAGCCATGCCTGGCGCGCCGGGTCGCACGCCAGCCGCAGTGCCATCTCGGTGGTCGTGTCGGCCTTGAGGTGGGCGGGGGTCCGGTTGCCGGGCCAGTGGCTCAGGTTCAGGCCGCTCTCCACGACGCCGTCGACGCACAGGAACGGCACCGTCTCCAGCCGCTCGTCATGGAACTTGAAGATCATGGCGCCCCTGACTATAGCCCGAGACCCGCGCCCGTGACACCCTCGTGAAGCGCCGCGCCCTGCAGTCGCCGGGCACGGGTCCGGCATCGCTGCGCGATGCCTCCCCTCCGCTTCGCTTCGCTCCCTCCCACCGCGCTGGGGACCGCGCGGTGGGGCCCGTCGCTCCGTCTCAGAGGGCCCGGCAACCGCAGGGCGCGGCGCTTCACGGGGATCTCCTCGCCTGTCTCAGGCTTTCGCCTGAGCACCACGCTGCTGGCGAGACCCATCGGGGCGGAGGCGTGGAGCGGCGAAGGAATACACCTGTGAGGCGCCGGACCTGCGGTTGCCCGGCACCGGGTCCGGCTCGCTGCGCGAGCCTCCCCTCCGCCTCGCCTCGCGCCGCCCGCCGCGAGGTCTCGGAGGGCCGGCAACCGCAAGGTGCGGCGCTTCACCGGAACTTTCTCGCCCGACTCACGCCTTCACGCAATCACGCCGCTGGCGCCGAGTGGGTGCCATGTTCGCTTCGGTCCTCGCCGGGGGACTTCTAGCTGCCGGCGTGAGACCAACCGGGGGCAGGCA
>QHXZ01000089.1:3770-21214 GCA_003223165.1 Acidobacteriota bacterium | reverse complement strand
ACCTCAACCGGGGCACCTGGATTTACATCCTGGCCACCTATGCCGGGGCCCTGCTCGTCCTCGCCCATGCCCTCCGCTCGGGGTCCGTCAACCTCAGCACCGAGTTCCTGACCCTGGCGCTGATCGGCGCCATCATGTCGCCGCACACCGTGCATCTCGGCATGCGCGTCGAGATGTCGATCTCGCACCCCTTCATCCTGGCGACCATGATCCTGCTCGGCGAGACGGAGGCCGTGCTGATCGCCGTGATCTGCCTTCTCAGCCTCTGCTTCATCCGGGCGCCGCGCATGGAGGTCTACCGGGCCCTGTTCAACACGAGCGTCTTCGTGATCACGACCTACGCGACCTGCGAGACCTACCAGTTCTTCGGTGGCAACGACCGCGACCCGGGCTCCAGCCACCCGCTGCTGGCGCTCATGATGGCGACCCTGGTCTTCTACCTCGTGAACACCTTCAGCGTGTCCGGAGCCGTGTCGCTGACGAATCGCCTGAACATCTTCAAGGTGTGGCACGAGAACTTCCTCTGGTCGGCGCCTTCGTTCTTCGCCGGAGGCTCCCTGGCCCTTGGAATGTCCTACTTCCTCGATCGCTTCGGGATCTACTCGTTCGTCCTGTCGCTGCCGTTCTGCGTGCTGATCTACTACTCGTACAAGCTCTACCTGGACAAGCTCGAGGAGAAGAAGCAGCACCTCGAGGACATCGAGCGGATGAACGCCGACCTCGAGCGCAAGGTCAAGGAGCGGACTCAGGAGCTGGAGATCGTCAACGAGAAGATGCAGCAGTCCAACCAGGAGCTGCAGCGCGCCAACTCCTTGAAGAGCGAGTTCGTGGCGAACATGTCGCACGAGCTGCGCACGCCGCTCAACGCCATCATCGGGTTCTCGGAACTGCTCCTGGACCAGAATTTCGGCAGCCTGACCGAGGACCAGCGCGATTACGTGGCGGACATCCTGAGCAGCGGCCGGCACCTGCTGGAGCTCATCAACGACATCCTTGACCTGTCGAAGATCGAGGCCGGCAAGATGAAGCTGAGCGTCGAGGAGTTCGATCTCGCGCCGGTGATCGAGGAGGCCATGTCCCTGCTCCAGGTCGAGGCGGGGCGCAAGCACATCGAGCTCGTGTCCGAGATCGAGGACCCCGCCCTCGCGGTGCAGGCGGACCGCAGCAAGATCAAGCAGATCATGTACAACCTCCTGTCCAACGCCGTGAAGTTCACGCCCCCCGGGGGCCGCGTCACCCTGCGCGCGGGTGCCGAGGGCGATTCGGTGGTGCTGGCGGTGGTCGACACGGGGATCGGGATCAAGGACGAGGACCACGAGAGGATCTTCCAGGCCTTCACGCAGGTGGACGGGTCGTATGCCCGCAAGTACCAGGGCACCGGCCTGGGGCTGACCCTGGTCAAGAAGTTCGTCGAGATCCACGGCGGCCAGGTCGGGGTCACCAGCCGGTTCAGCGCAGGCAGCACGTTCCGCGTCACGCTGCCCAGCGTGGCAGCGGGCGTCGCCCGGGAGCCGGCCCCCCCGGCAGGGGCCCCGGGAGCGGCCGGTGCGCCGCCGGAGAGGATCCCGGATCCCGGACGGGCGCCGAGGGAGCCCGCGGCGGGAGGCGGCCTGATCCTCGTGGTCGAGGACAACCCCACCAACCTGAAGCTCGTCTGCGACCTGCTGCGTGCGCACGGGTACCGCGTCGCCGAATCGGCCACGGGGGAGGAGGCCCTGGACGCCTTGAAGTTCATCCGCCCGAACCTCATATTGATGGATGTCCAGCTCCCGGGAATGGACGGTCTCGAGGTCGTGCGCACCCTGAAGCAGGACCCCCAGACCCGGGACATCCCGGTAGTGGCCCTGACCGCGCACGTCATGAAGGGGGACGAAGTGAGGGCTCGCGAAGCAGGGTGCGTGGGGTACATCCCGAAGCCGATCGATACGGTGAAATTCGCCCGGCAGGTCGCCGCGCTCCTGGGCGGGGACGTGGCCGCGGCGGCCGGCTAGGGCGCCGGCGCCGCGGGGACGGGCAGGAGGCAGGATGCCGGAGAGCGAGAACGTCCAGGGCGCGCGGGGAGCGCCGATCCTTGTGGTGGACGACGACCAGCGCAACGTGCGCCTGATGGAGTCGATCCTCAAGGCCAGCGGCTATCCGGTGCTCAAGGCCTACGATGGCGAGGAGGCGCTGCGCCTCGTCGACGCCAGCCGGCCGGACCTGGTCCTGCTGGACGTGATGATGCCGAAGATGAGCGGCTTCGAGGTCTGCCAGCGGCTGAAGGGCCGTTACGAAACGCGGCTCCTGCCGATCATCATGGTCACCGCGCTCAACGCCCTGGAGGACAAGGTGCAGGCGCTGGAGATCGGCGCCGACGACTTCCTCAGCAAACCGATCAACAAGGTCGAGCTGCTGGCCAAGGTGCGCGCGGTATTGCGCGTGAAGTCGCTGCAGGACGAGGTCGAGCGGCAGAGGACCAAGCTCGAGGCGGCCAACATGGAGCTTGTCCGGATGCAGCGCTTCAAGGAATCGATGACGCAGATGGTGGTGCACGATCTGAAGAACCCGCTGGCGGGCATCATGGGCAACATCCAGCTGATCCAGATGCAACGCACCGACATGGCGGCCCCCAAGCTCGATGAGCTGCTCGAGCGGACGCAGGAAAGCGCCCGCCAGCTGATGCGCATGATCCTCAACATCCTGGACATCGGCAAGCTCGAGGAGCGCCGCATGCCGCTGCGGCTCGAGCCGGTCTCGCTGCACAAGGTGATCGGGGACAACGTCAAGGAGATGCTCAGCCTCAGCACCCGCGACGGCATCACGCTCGAGAATCGCGTCGACCCGGATCTGCCCCCGGCGGTGGCCGACCGCGAGCTAGTGAGCCGTGTGGTGGCCAACCTCCTCAACAACGCCTTCAAGCACACGCCGAGCGGGGGACAGGTGATCGTCGACGCCCGTCCAGAAGGCCCCGAGCTCGTGATGACGGTGAGCGACACCGGAGAAGGGATTCCCGAGGACCTGCAGCCTTACATCTTCGACAAGTTCGTGACGGGCGAGTCGGACAACAGCCGGCGGATGCTGTTCGACTCCGGCCTCGGCTTGACCTTTTGCAAGCTGGCGGTGCAGTCCCACGGCGGGCGCATCTGGATCGAGAGCAGGCCCGGTCAGGGGACCACCGTCTTCGTGGCCCTGCCTCTGCGCGCGCGGACGGCCGACCAGGCCGCCGGCCCGGCAAACGCCGGCGCGGCCGGGGCCTCGGCCGCTTGACGGTCGGCCGACAGGGACCTATCTTCCGCTCCGGGTCAGGGCCAGACCCAGGGAAGGGACCGTGCCGGCAACATCCCCATCGACCGACCAGGAACCAACCCTCAGTGGCCACTGTGGCCCACCATCCCTCGCGGAGCTGATCCGCGATCTGTATCTCGACGAGCGCAGCGGGACCCTGGTCCTGGGCCGCAGCGGCGTGGAAAAGCGGGTCTACCTGGACCGGGGCATGATCCTGATGGTCACCTCGTCCCTCGACGACGAGCGGCTCCCGGCGTTCCTGGCGCAGCGGGGTCTCATCCGCACCGAGGTCGCTGAGACCCTCAAGGGCCTCGAGGATCAGCAGGCCGCCGAGGCCCTGGTGCAGAGCGGCAAGGTGCCCCTGGACGGCCTCCGGCAGACCTGCCGCGAGCTGTCCCAGCAGGTGCTCACCGCGGTCTTCCGCTGGGAAAATCTGGAGTACCGCTTCGCGGAGGGCCCCGTCAGCTCGAGCCTGCTCGAGACCAACGTCATCGTCAGTTTCGAGCTGATCATCAGGGCGCTGCGCTCGATGGGCGGTTTCGAGCAGATCAAGGACGCCATGTTGCGCCAGGACCGGGCCCTGACGTTGTCCGATCAGCTCTACCTGCCGGTCGATCAGCTCAGCCTGACGCCCGTCGAAGGGTTCCTGCTGTCGCGCATCGATGGACAGTCCAAGGTGCGCGACATCCTCGCGCAGACCCCGCCCACCGAGGACGAGGCGGCGGCGCGATTCCTCTTCGGCCTGCTGATCCTGGGCCTCGTCCATTTCGTGCCGGCCATCGGTTCGGGGCCTCTCAGCTGCCAGGATCTGGTGCGGGGTGAGGAGGAGAAACGCCAGCGCGAAGAGCGGGAGAAGGCCGAGATCCTCGGCTTCTACGAAGTGGTGCGGAAAGGCACCCCCGAGGTCCTCCTGGGAGTGGATGGGGCAGCGACGCCGGACCAGGTGAAGGCGGCCTACCTGGACCGCAAGGAGCGCTACCACCCCGCCCGCTTCCTGCGCAAGGTCCAGGTGGACCTGAGGGAAGAGCTCCAGATCGTCGAGGCGCGCCTCCTGGAGGCGTTTCTTGCCGTGCGCTCGGAGAGGCTCGGCTCGGCCCAGAAGGCAGGCAGCGGCGGCACCGAGCGCCTCGTGAACCTGGACCTCGAGGCCCTGGCCCTTCGCAAGGAGCTGACCAAGACCGAGAAGCAGTCGGTCGAGGAAGAGCGCGCGCGGCTGTCGGAGCAATTCTTCTCGAAGGCGCGCGACTACTGGAAGATCGGCGACTACTTCAACTGCATCCGGTATTGCGAATTCGCCACCGGATACAGCGACAAGAATGCGGCCGTCTTCAGCCTGCTGGGTCAGGCCCTGTCCCGCAACCCGGACTACCGCTGGCAGAAGAAGGCCGAGACGGCTCTCCAGCGCGCGGCGGAGCTCGAACCGTTCAACCCCGCCCATTTCGTCCTTCTCGGCGACTTCTATCGCGCCCACGGTCTGAACGCCAAAGCCAGAAAACACTTCGAGAAGGCGATCGAGATCCTCCCGTCCCACGCGCAGGCTCTCCAGGCCCTCAAGGAGCTGGAGCACGCCAAGGATTGACGGCCGGGCCACGCGCAAGCGTCGGCTCGGAGCGCCTGTGCCCCCCGCAGATCCCCGTTCGAAGCCCTGGACACCCTCCGGCGCGTTGACAAGCAACGACTGCGTGCTATAATGCGCCGGCCGGCGGGTAGATGTCATCATGTATATAGATATCAAGGAGATAGGACCGGAGGGACTGAGCGTCGATCGCATCATCGCCTGCCCGCCTCTCCCCCTGGAAGGGGGTGTCGACGCGCGGCTCGATCGCGCTCGGATCAGCGGCGATCTCTTCCGGCAGGACGGCGGAATCTCCTTCTCCGGCGAGATCGGGACGGTCGCGACGCTTCCCTGCAGCCGGTGCCTGGAGGCCTATCCTCTGCCGCTCGAGCTTCACTTCGATCTGCTTTACACGACGGCCCCCGAGGCGGCCGGCAAGAGAGAGACCCGGGTCAGGGAGGACGCCATCACGCAGGCCCATTTCGATGGCGAGCGGATCGATCTCACGGAGCTGCTGTCCGAGCAGGTCTACCTGGGCTTGCCGCTCAAGCCTCTCTGTCGCCCTGACTGCCAGGGGCTGTGCCCCCGTTGCGGAGCGAACCGCAACCTGACACCATGCACCTGCCAGGAGGAGCGGGCCGAGGATCCCCGCCTTCTGGTCCTTAAGAAGCTCCTCTAGAAGCATAGGGACGAACAGCGCCGATGCCGAATCCCAAACGACGTCATTCTCGCGCACGCCGCGACAAGCGGCGCGCCCACGACGGTCTCACCCGTCCTTCCTTGTCCAAGTGCCCGAACTGCCACGAGGACAGGTTGCCGCACAGGGTCTGCCCGCACTGCGGCCACTACAAGGGCAGGGAGGTCATCGAGGTCGCCGAGGTCTGAGGCGGGCCGCCGGCCCTCCCGCACGACGACCGTCCACCGCGCCTCCCGCCGGGGAGGGCGCGCCCAAGGCTCCGTGCTCAGAGGGTCGCAACCGGACGACCCCCGGGAAGAGTCCTCGGATGGAAATCACCATAGCCATCGACGCGATGGGGGGCGACTTCGCACCGAGCCACCCCGTCGCCGGCGGCGTCCTGGCCGCCCGGGAATATCACGTCCCCGTGCTCCTCGTGGGGCGCGCCGAGGCGATCCAGGCCGAGCTCGACAAGCACCACGCCGGCGGGCTGCCGATCGAGGTCGTCAACGCCACCGAGGTCGTCGGGATGGACGAGTCGCCGGTCACCGCGTTCCGGCGAAAGAAGGACTCCTCCATCCGGGTGGCCGCCGCCCTGGTGCGCGACGGGAAGGCTCAGGGCGTCGTCAGCGCGGGCAACACCGGCGCCGTGATGGCCACCGTCAAGATGATCTGCGGGGTCCTGGAGGGAGTGGAGCGGCCGGCGCTGTGCGCCGTCGTTCCCAACCTCAGGGGACGCTCGGTCTGGCTCGACGTGGGAGCGAACATTGACTGCCGGCCGGAGCACCTGGTGCAATTCGCGATCATGGGGCACCTCTACGCGCGAGAGGTCCTGGGGGTCCCGCGGCCGCGCGTCGGCGTGATGAGCATCGGCGAGGAGGACACCAAGGGGAACGAGGTCACGCGGGAAGCGTTCCGCACCCTCAAGGAGACCCCGCTCAATTTCATCGGCAACGTCGAGGGGCGCGACGTCTTCAACGGCGAGGCCGACGTGATCGTCTGCGACGGGTTCATCGGGAACGTTTCCCTCAAGGCGGTCGAGAGCGCGGCGGAGGCGATATTCGGTGTAGTCCACCTGCTTCCGGAAGAAGGTGGACTACGCCGAATACGGAGGCGTGCCCCTGCTCGGCGTCCGTGGAGCCTCCATCATCTGCCATGGCGGATCGTCGGCCCGGGCCATCAAGAACGCGGTGCGCGTCACGATCGACTTCCTGCAGAACCGCGTCAACGATCGCATCCACGACGAGATCGCGCGCCTGACCGTGCGCGAGCCGCGCGCGTCCGTGGAAGACTCCGCCCCTCTGCGTGCGGGGGACTGACATGGGCCAACCCGGACGGCGCGCCGTGATCCGGGGCACCGGCTCCTCCCTGCCGGCCAAGGTGCTCACCAACACCGACCTCGAGAGGATGGTCGAGACCTCGAACGAGTGGATCACGACGCGCACCGGAATCTCCGAGCGGCGCATCGCCGAGAAGCACGAGTACATGTCGAGCTTCGCCACCCGGGCTGCCGAGGAAGCCCTGGCCGCCGCGGGCATCTTCCGGCGACGGCCTGCATCATCCAGGACAACCTGGGGGCGCGCGACGCCGCGGCCTTCGATCTGGCGGCCGGTTGCTCGGGCTTCATCTACGCCCTGTCCGTCGCCGACCGCTTCGTGACTTCGGGTGCCTATCGCAACGTGGTGGTGATAGGCGCCGAGCTGCTGTCGAAGTACGTGGACTGGAGCGACCGCTCGACCTGCGTCCTCTTCGGCGACGGCGCGGGCGCCGTCGTCCTGACGGCGGGGGAGTCGCCGTACGGCGTGCTCGCCACGTCGATGCACGCCGATGGGAAGATGGCCGACTTCATCTACGTCCCGGCCGGAGGCACGCGCGAACCGGCCTCCCAGGAGACGGTGGCGGCGGGGCGGCACTTCATCCGCATGAAGGGAAACGAGACGTTCAAGATGGCGGTGCGCTCGATGGAGGAAGCGGCCCGCGAGGTCCTTAAGAGGGGGGGGCTGGCGGCCTCCGACATCCACCTCTTCATCCCGCACCAGGCGAACCGCCGCATCATCGATGCGGTGGGCAGCCGTCTCGGCCTGCGTCCCGACCAGGTCTACGTGAACATCGAGCGGGTGGGGAACACCTCGGCCGCCTCCATCCCGATCGCCCTGGACGAGGCCGCCCGGCGCGGCCGTCTGAAACGCGGAGACAACGTGGTGTTCGCGGCGTTCGGCACTGGGCTCACTTGGGGCGCGGCGGTCTGCAAGTGGGGATGGTGAGCGGCGCGCCGCGGGACGTGGCGCTCGTCTTTCCCGGCCAGGGATCCCAGGCCGTCGGCATGGGAAAGGCGCTCCACGAGGCGAACCCTCCGTCCCGCCAGGTCTACGAGCGCGCGGACCGGGCGCTGGGGTACCCGCTCAGCAGAACCTGCTTCGAGGGCCCGGAGGAGGCGCTGCGTCTCACCGCGACCACCCAGCCGGCCGTTCTCGTCACCAGCCTCGCGGCGCTCGCGGCCCTCCGCGCGACCGCCCCGCAGGAATGCATGGCCCGGGTCGTCTGCGCCGCCGGCCACTCCCTGGGGGAGTATTCGGCCCTGGTGGCTGCCGGAGCGCTCGAGCTGGACGACGCCGTGCGTGCCGTGCGACGCCGCGGCGAGCACATGCAGGCGGCGGTGCCCGACGGCGCGGGGGCGATGGTGGCCTTGCTGGGCGCGCCCCTCGAGGTGGTCGATGCGCTCTGTCGCGAGGCCGCCGCGGGGGAGGTGCTGTCGCCCGCCAACCTCAACGCCCCGGACCAGACCGTGGTCGCGGGGACCGCGGCGGCGGTCGATCGCCTGGCAGGGCTCGCCCGCTCGAGGGGGATCAGGAAGGTCGTGCGGCTCCCGGTCAGCGCCCCCTTCCACTGCGCGCTCATGGAGCCCGCCCGGGAGCGGCTCGCGCAGGACCTGGCGGCGCTCTCGGTGCGCGACGCCGCCTTCCCCGTGGTGCAGAACGTCAGCGCCCGGGCCGAGACGCGCGGAGCCGCCCTGCGGGAGGCGCTGGTGCGCCAGGTCACGGCGCCCGTGCGCTGGGTGGAGAGCGTGATCCGCATGAAGGAGATGGGAGTGCGGACGCTCATCGAGGTCGGGCCCGGGCGGGTCCTCTGCGGCCTCGCCCGCCGGATCGCCCCCGATCTGGCCCTGCTCAACGTCGAGGACCCGGCCAGCCTCGGCGCCACGCTGGGCGCGCTGGGCGCGGCGCGCTCGTGACGGCCGAGGGCTCATGGTGGAGCCGATGAGGGCCTCCGAGCTGTCCGAACGGGTCACGGTGGTGACCGGCGCCTCCAAGGGCATCGGCCGGGCCGTGGCCCTGGCCCTGGCGCGCCGCGGATCGGACCTGGCGCTCGCGGCCCGCGGGCTGGCCGCCCTGGAGTCCCTGGCGGTGGAGTGTGCCTCGCACGGGGTGCGCGCGCAGGCGTTCGCCATCGACGTTTCCGACGCGGCCTCGGTGCGCGCCGGCGTCGCGGCGGTCCTGTCGGCGTTCGGCCGGGTGGATCACCTGGTCAACAACGCCGGCGTCACGGGCGACGGGCTCCTCCTGAGGATGAAGCGCGAGGAGTGGGACCGGGTCCTGCAGGTCAATCTCACGGGAGCCTTCGAGATGACGCGCGCGGTGCTTCCCGCCATGGTCAAGGCCCGTTACGGCCGGATCGTCAATGTCAGCTCGGTGGTGGCGCTGATGGGGAACCCCGGCCAGGCGAACTATTGCGCCGCGAAGGCGGGGCTCATCGGCTTCACCAAGTCCCTGGCGCGCGAGGTGGCCTCCCGCCAGATCACGGTCAACGCGGTGGCCCCGGGCTTCATCGACACGGAGATGACGCGCGCCATCCAGGAGGGCGCGCGCGAGAAAATGACGGGCCTCATCCCCCTCGGCCGCCTGGGGAGCCCGGAGGACGTCGCCGCGGGCGTGGCCTTCCTGCTGAGCCCCGGGGCGGCGTACGTCACCGGGGAGGTCCTGAACATCAGCGGCGGGCTTTACATGTAGCCCGCGAGGGGTCAATAATCTGCCGCGCGGCAGGCCGCGCATGGAGGGGTGACGATGGCGCAGAGTATCGATGACAAGGTCAAAGGGATCATCGTCGAGCAGTTGGGCGTTGATCCCGAAGAGGTCACGGCGGACGCCTCGTTCGTCAATGATCTCGGGGCCGACTCGCTCGACACCGTCGAGCTGGTGATGGCCCTCGAGGAAGCGTTCAAGATCGAGATCAGCGACGAGGACGCGGAGAAGATCCACACCGTGGGCGACGCCGTCCGGTACATCCAGACGCACGCCTGACGTGCGCCGCACGGACGCGAAGGGCGGGTCGGAGATGGAGCGCCGCGTGGTGATCACCGGGCTGGGGATGGTGTCTCCGCTCGGGATCGGCAACGACGAGAACTGGAAGGGCCTGATCGCGGGCCGGAGCGGGATCGGCCCGATCACCCGCTTCGACGCCGGCGGCTACCCTTGCCGCATCGCCGGCGAGCTCAAAGGCTTCAACCCGGAGGACTGGGTCTCCAAGAAGGACGTCAAGAAGATGGACCTCTTCATCCACTACGCGATGGCGGCCTCCGACATCGCCCTCAAGGACGCGGCCTATTCCGTGGCCCCGTCCGAGGCCGACCGCGTCGGGGTCTACATCGGCTCGGGGATCGGCGGGCTGCCCTCCATCGAGCGCCAGCACGCCACCCTCCTGCAGGAGGGGCCACGGCGCATCTCGCCCTTTTTCATCGTGGGGCTGATCGTCAACATGGCCTCGGGCCAGGTGTCGATCCGGTACGGCGCGAAGGGACCGAACCAGGCCTCCTGCACCGCCTGCGCGACGGGCACCCATGCCATCGGTGACGCCTTCGAGATCATCAAGCGGAACGATGCGGACGTGATGATCGCCGGGGGTTGCGAGGGGGTGGTCACGCCGCTATGCGTCGGCGGTTTCTGCGCCATGCGGGCCCTGTCCACGCGCAACGACGAGCCGCAGAAGGCCTCGCGGCCGTTCGACAAGGAGCGCGACGGCTTCGTGATCGGGGAGGGGGCCGGGATCGTGATCCTGGAGGAGCTGGGCCACGCGGAACGGCGCGGGGCGCGCATCTACGCGGAGATCGCCGGTTACGGCGCGTCGGGCGACGCCTTTCACGTCTCGGCGCCCTCCGAGGACGGAGACGGCCCCGTGCGCGTCATGCGCCGCGCCATCCAGGACGCGGGCGTCGAGCCCGGGGCGATCGATTACATCAACGCGCACGGAACCTCCACGCCCCAGGGGGACGCGGTCGAGAGCCGCGCCATCAAGACCGTGTTCGGCGAACGCGCCCGCAAGGTCGCGGTCAGCAGCACCAAGTCGATGACCGGCCACCTGCTGGGTGGCGCCGGCGGGCTCGAGACCGCGATCACGGCGCTGGCCGTGCACCGCGACATGGTTCCGCCGACCATCAACTACACCACACCCGACCCGGATTGCGACCTGGACTACGTCCCCAACGAGGCGCGCCGCATGACGGTGCGCTACGCCCTGAACAACTCGTTCGGATTCGGGGGCACCAACGCCGCCCTGGTGCTGAAGAAGTACGGATCCTGACGCCGCCGACCGGCCGCCGCTCAGACCTCGTCGAAGATCGAATCCTTCAGGCAGTGGAGCTTCTGCTCGTAGGACTCCGGGTAGACGAACCAGCATGCCGCGGCGACGCTGCTGATGAGGGCGTTGCCGTCCTGGGGGGTGAAGCAGAAGCCCACCACCTCGTGGCGGTTGTGCACCGTGAGCGTCGGCGCGACCAGCACGGCCTGGTTCAGGATCCGACCGTAGTGCCCGTAGTCGCGCCCGAAGGAGAAGACCGAGTTGGCGGCTTGCTTGTAGGTCAAGGCCACGCGATCGTCGCTGTGGATCCTTTCCAGGACGGCCTCCACGGAGGTCGGACGGCGCACCTTGAGGTTGAAATGGACCGCGTGCATGTACTGGCTGTTGACCTTCAGGGCGGAGGAGAAGAGGTTCAGGTCGTGGCCCAGCTGGTGGAAGAGGTGCCAGGCGTCCCGCGCGTGGTGCGTGCCGAAGCGCTCGTCCTTGTGACGGTTGACCTGGGGCGAAGGTACGAACGAGGTCTCCTGGCTGATGTCGTTGGATCGGCGGATGCAGACGAAACGCCCTTGCTCGAGGTTGTCGGCGCCGCCGTCGCGCAGCCCGATCAGATCGATGAGGACCGCCAGGTTGTGGGTGTTGCAGGACACGACCTGGATGTACTGGTCCTCGCCGTGCTTCAGGATCTTGTCGCCGATGCCGCGGGCGTACATCTTGCCGAAGCCGAACTCGGAGCCCTGGGCGATGAATCCCAGCGTGCTGTGGGCGTACTTCTCGTAGATCTCCTTCTTGTTCTGCAGGCCGACGTCCGAAGGCGTGCAGTCGATGACCACCGTGGCCTGGCGGAGCGCTTCGTGGTGCTCGTAGGAGGGCTCGATTCCCAGACCGCGGAAGCCCTGCCGCGCCGATTCATCGCAGGCCAGTCGGGCGCCGCGCTTGATCAGGTTGATGACCTTGGATCGGTCCGTGAGGAGCGGGGTCCGCTTGTGGAAGGTGACCTCGTCGAAGCCGAGGCGATCCTTCTTCTCCGCGAACAGCCCGATGAGCGGCTCACCGATGGTGCCCGTACCGATGATGTGGACCACCTTCTTCGACGCCATGGGCCCCTCCCGAGGCTGTGGAAAGATACCACCCGCTTCCGACCCCGTCAATCGCCGCCGCGCCGCCGTTTTCTTGACAGGCCCGGGGTCCTCCCCTAGAATGCCCGCGACGACTGGCCTTGTCGGGAGCGCTCCGAACCGCGCCCGCGCGGCGCGCCGAGGACGAGAGTGAACCAGCGCGAGGCGCCCCGTCCCACCCTGCCGGTGGGCGATCTGCTCTCCACCATTCCACCCGACCTGTCGCTGCGCGTGATCGGCGGGGCGGCCGGACTGCGACGCGCCATCACCTCGCCCGTGGTGCAGAAGCCGGGGCTGGCGCTGGCCGGCCACCCGGAGTCGCTCCGTGCCGGCACGGTGCAGGTCCTGGGGCGCGGGGAAGTCGAGTACCTCGCGGGGCTCGCGGACGAGGGGCGGCGGCAGATCCTCGGCCGGCTGGCGCGCGCGCCGCTGGCCTGCCTCGTGATCACCCACGGCGCGGCGGCTCACCCCGACCTTCTGGGCACGGTCGAGGCGGAGGCGATCCCGCTCCTGGGGACGCCGTGGCCCACCTCGCGCCTCATCGACCTGCTGGGGCGCGTGCTGGAGGAGCGGCTGGCGCCTTCCTTGACCATCCACGGGACCCTGATCGACATCTACGGCGTCGGCGTGCTGATGCTGGGGGAGAGCGGCGTCGGCAAGAGCGAGTCGGCGCTGGAGCTGATCCTGCGGGGCCACCGCCTGGTCTCCGACGACACCGTCTCGGTGCGCCGGGTCGGGTCGATCCTGAACGGCGCCGGGCCGGAGGTCAGCCGCTACCATATGGAGCTGCGCGGACTCGGGATCATCAACATCAAGGACCTGTACGGCGTCGCGGCGGTGCGCGAGCGCAAGGACGTCGACCTGGTGGTCAAGCTCGATCCCTGGCAGGACGACAAGGAGTACGACCGGCTCGGCCTCGACGAGCGCACCTACACGCTCCTCGGCCTGGAGCTGCCGTTCATCGAGATGCCGGTCGGCCCCGGCCGCAACCTCTCGGTTCTGCTCGAGGTGGCGGCGCGGCACCACCTGCTGAAGCGCAAGGGGTATCATCCCGCGAAGGAGCTGGCGGGCAGGATCCATGACGCCTTGGGGAGGAAGCGGTGAGCGTCTACGGCGCGGGCGACCCCGATCAGGACCTGGAGATCGTGGTGATCACGGGCCTGTCCGGATCGGGCAAGACCCTCGCCATCCGCGCCTTCGAGGACATGGGGTACTTCTGCGTGGACAACCTGCCGGTCGCCCTCATTCCCGTATTCAGCGAGCTGTGCGCCCGCTCGCGCAAGGACATCCAGCGCGCCGCGCTCGTGGTGGACGTCAGGGAGGGCACCTTTCTCGAGGAGTTCCCCGCGATCTTCGACGCCTTGCGCCGGGCCAAGGGGCGCCGAGCGCAGCTCATCTTCTTCGACACGGACGACGACGCCCTCATCCGGCGCTTTTCGGAGACCCGGCGGCCGCACCCGCTGGCCGCGGGCGGCAGCCTCGAGGACGGCATCCGGCGGGAGAGGCTGATGCTCGCGCCCCTGCGCGACCGGGCCGACCTGATCATCGACAGCAGCACGTTCAACGTGCACCAGCTGCGGCGCTATATCCAGGACCACTTCGCGCCCGATCCGCGCAAGCAGCCGCTGGCGATCGCCGTGGTCTCCTTCGGTTACAAGCACGGGCTGCCGGCCGAGTCCGACCTTCTCTTCGACACGCGCTTCCTGCCGAACCCGTTCTTCGTCGACACGCTGCGCGGCAAGACCGGCCTCGACCGCGAGGTCGTCGCGTACCTGGAGGCGATCCCGGAATACCGCTCCTTTCTGGACCGCATCGTCGACCTTCTCCTGTTTCTCGTGCCGCAGTACATCCGGGAGGGGAAGAGCTACCTGACGGTGTCGATCGGCTGCACGGGAGGCCGGCACCGCTCGGTGGCGATGGCGGCGGCGGTGGCGGCCGCGCTGGGCGCCCAGGGTTACTCCGTCAAGGCGTCGCACCGGGACGTGGGGAAGGAGTGATGGAGCCCGTGGCCACGCGGCCGGAAGGCCCCCGGTTCGGCCTGCTGGTGCTGACGCACGGCGGGCTGGCCTTCGAGCTGGTGCGGGCCCTGGAACGGATCGTGGGCTCCGTCGACCGGGTACGGGCCCTGTCGATCGGGTGGGACGACGACCTCGCCGCGGCGCGCCGGGAGGTGCAGGAGGCGATCACGGAAGTCGACCCCGGCGGCGGTGTCTTGATCCTCACCGACATGTTCGGCGGCACGCCGACCAACGTGGCGCTGTCGTTCCTGCGGGACGGGGTGGAGATCCTGACCGGCGTGAACCTGCCGATGATCGTCAAGTTCGCCAACCTCCGGGAGAGCGCCTCCTTGAAGGAGGCGGCGGCGAGGATCAAGGAGCAAGGCCAGCGTTCGATCGCGATGGCCACCGAGTACCTCGATCCCTCGCGAGGCGGGTGAGCCGACGTGGTCCGGCGGGAGGTGGTGATCGTGAACGCGTTGGGGCTGCACGCGCGCGCCGCGGCGCGCTTCGTCCAGGTCGCCAACGGCTTCAAGAGCCGCATCCTGGTGCAGCGCGAAACCAGGACGGCGGACGGGAAGTCGATCCTGGGCCTCCTGGCGCTCATCGCGGGCCCGGGCACGCGCCTGAGCATCAGCACGGACGGGCCCGACGAGCGCGAGGCGCTGGCGGCGCTCGTCGGGCTGGTGGCGGGGAGTTTCGGGGAGGAACAGTGACCGAGGGACGGGGAGCCGCGGGGGAGATCCTGCGCGGCGTCGGGGTCTCGAGCGGCATCGCCATCGGCCGTGCCCTGGTCCTCGAGGGGCCGCACGTCGCGATCTTCCGGCTGGACCTCGAGGGCGAGGCACCCGAGAGGGAGGTCGCGCGGTTCCAGCGTGCCGTCCGCCAGGCCTGGCGCCAGCTGCGCCGCCTGCGGGACCGGGTCACCAGCGAGGCCGGAGAGACCTATGGCCGGGTCTTCCAGGCCCAGATCCTGATCCTCCGTGATCGGGCGCTCCTGGAGGAGACGCTGGCGCTCATCCGGCGGGAACGGGTCAACGCGGAGTGGGCGTTCCGCAGCGTCGTCGGCCGCTACACCCAGGTCTTCGCGCAGCTCGGGGACCCCGAGCTGAGGGAACGGGGCACCGACATCGAGGACGTCGAGGCGAGGGTGCAGGCCATCCTGACGGGGAGCAAGCGCCGGCACGACCTGGGCGAACTGGCGGAAGACGCCATCGTGGTCAGCGCCTCGCTGTCCCCCTCGGACGCGGCCAGCCTCAACCGCGCCCGCGTGATCGGCCTGGCCATCGACGGGGGAGGGCCCGCCTCCCACACCGCCATCATCGCCAGCGCCCTCGGCATACCCGCCGTCGCGGGTCTGCGCGACGCCAGCCACGTCCTGCGCACCGGCGACCTGCTGGCGCTCGACGGTGCGACCGGCGTGGTGCTGCGGAACCCCACCCAGGGGGAGCAGGACGTCTGGCGCGAGCGAAAGGCCCGTCTGGCGCGGCGGGATCTCGATCTCCTGCTGCTCAGCGACCAGCCGGCGGTGACCCGGGACGGGCTGCGCGTGGCGCTGCGCGCCAACGTGCAGCTTCCCGAGGAGATGGCCGCGGCGCGGCGTTTCGGCGCGGAGGGCGTGGGCCTTTTCCGCTCCGAATTCCTGCGCCTCGGCGGCACGCAGGAGCCCCCGGACGAGGAGACGCAGTACCGGGCGTACCGGGACCTGGCGGAGCAGGCGCTGCCGCACGAGCTGGCCATCCGCACCTTCGACCTGGGAGGCGAGAAACCGGCCGGGGCCTCCCTCGAGCGCCGCGAGACGAACCCCGCCCTCGGCCTGCGGGGGATCCGCTTCGGCCTGCGCCGGCCGGAGCTCCTCCGGGCGCAGGCGCGCGCGATCCTGCGCGCGTCTCCGCATGGAAAGGTGCGCATGATGCTCCCCATGGTGAGCGGTCTCGAGGAGCTGCGTGAGGCGCAGGCGCTCGTCGAGAGTGTGCGCCGCGACCTGGCGCGCGAGGGGGTCCCCTTCGAGCCGGACGTCCCTCTCGGGGTGATGATCGAGGTCCCCGCGGCCGCGCTGGTGGCGGACCGCCTGGCGCGCGAGGCGGACTTCCTCGCCCTCGGGACCAACGACCTCATCCAGTATGCCCTGGCGATCGATCGGGGCAACCAGTCCGTGTCGTACCTCTACGAGCCCCTTCACCCTGCCGTCTTGCTCCTCGTGCGGCGGGTCGCGGAGGCGGCCGCGGCGCTCGGCCGCCGGCTCTCGGTCTGCGGCGAGATGGCCAGCAGCCCGCCGGCCGCGGTGGTGCTGATCGGACTCGGTGTCACGGAGCTGAGCATGACCCCGTCCACCATTCCGGCCGTGAAGATGCGCCTCGACACCGCGGCGGCCATCAAGTCCCGGGTGCGCGAGAGGCTCGCATCGCTGTCGCCGGAGGCGCACGCCTGCGCGGCCGAGGAGCTACGCCGATGATCCGCCGCGTGCCGAAGCCCTGGGGCGAGGAGATCATCTTCGCCCACACCGAGCGCTACGCGGGCAAGGTGCTCAAGATCCGCCGGGGAGAGGCCCTGAGCCTGCAGTACCACGTGCGCAAGGAGGAGAGCCTCTACGTGCAGGAAGGACGCGTGCGCCTGCTCCTCGAAACGGAAGGCGTGCGGGAGGAAAGGGTGCTCGGACCCGGCGAAGCCGTCCACCTGCCTCCGGGCACGAGGCATCGCATGGAGGCGCTCGAGGACAGCACCCTGTTCGAGGCGAGCACTCCGGAGCTCGACGATGTGGTGCGCCTCGAAGATCGCTATGGACGGGCCTGAAGAGGGTAAGGCGCGCGGCCACCTTGACATGCGCACCCCCCTCTCATACGATACTTGAACTTCCGGCACGCTCCTCCGGCGAGGCACGATGGGCGGGACGAAGGCGGATCTGGCGGACGCTGTCTACAGGGTGCACGGCGGCCTCTCGCGGCGGGAGGCGCGTCAGCTGGTCGACATCATCTTCGATCGGATCCGCGCCGCCCTGCGGACCGGCCGGCCCGTGATGATCAGCGGTTTCGGCTCCTTCAAGGTCCAGCTACGCCGTCCCCGGGTGGGCCGCAACCCGCGCACCGGCCAGGCCGTCCCGATCCACGCCGGCCGGCGGGCCGTCTTCCGCCCCTCCAGGCTGATCGTCCAGGGGCTCAATATCCGGCGTCAGGGAGAGGACCGCTCCGATGCCTGAGACCATCCCGCGCAAGCTGTTCTACAAGATCGGCGAGGTGTGCCAGTTCACCGACACGCAGCCCTACGTC
>QHXZ01000089.1:0-3765 GCA_003223165.1 Acidobacteriota bacterium | reverse complement strand
GTTCCCGCAGCTCGCCCCCAAGAAGAGCCGCTCGGGCCAGAGGCTGTACCGACGCAAGGATATCGACATGGTCCTGGAGATCAAGAAGCTCCTCTACGAGGAGGGTTTCACCATCGCCGGCGCACGGAAGAAGCTGGGGATGCCGGAGGGCCAGGGGGCCCTCGACGATCTTTTCGAGCCGGTCCCGGAGGAACCTGCCGCGGAAAACGGCCTCCTCAGGTCGCTGGCCGTCGACCTGGGCGAGATCCTGCGCGTGATGGACCAGACGGATCGGAGGTTCGACGGTGCGGCGCCCGCACGCAAGGGAAGAAAATAGCGGCGTGAGAGGCCTTCCGCCCCTCGCCGCCTGCGCCCTGCTGCTCCTCGGAGCGGCGGCCCCGGTGCCCGCGAGCGCCCCCGCGCCGGCGGCTCCTGCCGCCTTTGAAGCCTCGCAGTCCGACCCCCGCGCCATCAGCGTGGCGGACCTGGTGATGCAGTCCCTCGGCGGAGCCAGGGCGTGGGAAGCGACGCGCTACATCCACTTCGCCTTCGCGGTCGAAAAGGCCGGCAAGCGTCTGGCCTATCGCACGCACCTCTGGGACCGCTACCAGGGCCGGCTGCGCTACGAGAACAGGGGGAAGGACGGCAAGTCCCTCGTGGTCCTGCTGGACCTGACGACGCGCCACGGAAGCGCCTACCGCGAGGGGACGAAGCTCGGGGAGTCGACCGCCAAGCCGCTGCTCGAGGAAGCCTACGAGGCCTGGATCAACGACACCTACTGGCTGCTCATGCCGTACAAGATGAAGGATCCGGGCGTGCACCTGCAGTACGCGGGGGAGGAGACGCGCGGCGGGGCGACCTACGATCGGGTGCTGCTCAGCTTCGATGCGGTCGGACTGACGCCGAAGGACCGCTACTGGGCGGACATCAACCGGACGACGCACCTGATGGACCGCTGGTCCTACATCCTGCAGGACGATCCCCCGCAAGCCCCTCCGGCGGCGTGGGAGTGGAAAGGCTGGCGGCGCTTCGGCGGCATCCTGCTGGCGCCCGAGAAGGTGGCGGTCGGCAAGGACGGAGTGCGCATCACGCACCCGATCCTCGAGGTTCCCTCCAGCGTGCCCGACGCCGCTTTCGAACGGCCCGATCCTCTGCCCGAGCATCTCGCCCCGTAGAGCGCCGGCGCGCGCGGCGCGGAGCCGGGTCTAGATCACGCCCAGCGATCGCCCCACGTGCTCGAACGCCCGCAGCGCCTCCTCGAGGTCCGCACGCGTGTGCGTCGCCATGACGATGGTGCGCACGCGCGATTTCTCCTCGGCCACCATCGGGAAGTAGATCCCCTGCGCGAAGACCCCGCGCGCGAAGAGCTCGTCGGAGAAGCGGGCCGCCTTGGCCCCGGAGCCGATGATGACCGGGGTGATCGGCGTGCTCGAACTTCCGATATTGAAGCCGAGCCGCTTGAGCCCCTCCTTGAAGAAGCGGGTGTTCTCCCACAGGCGCGCCACCCGGTCCGGCTCGTTCTCCATGACCTCGACGGCGGCGATGCAGGCGGCGATCACGGCGGGCGGGTGGGACGAGGAGAAGAGAAAGGGCCGCGCCTTGTGCACATAGAACTCCACCAGGTCGCGGCTCGCACAGACGTAACCTCCCATCACCCCGAAGGCCTTCGACATGGTGCCGATCTGGATGTCCCAGCCCTCCTGCACCGCGAAGTGGTCCACCGTTCCGCGGCCGTTGCGACCCATCACACCGGTGGCGTGCGCGTCGTCCACCATCGAGATGGCGTCGAACTCGCGGCACAGCGCGGCGATGGCCTTCAGGTCCGAAACGTCTCCATCCATCGAGAAGACCCCGTCGGCCACCACCAGGATCTTGCCGGTCCCGCGGGCGCGGGCCTCCCGCAGGATGTCGCGCAGATGGTCGTAATCCAGGTGACGGTAGATGGCGCGGCCGGCCTTGCACAACCGGCAGCCGTCGATGATGCTGGCGTGGTTCAGCTCGTCGGAGACGATCAGGTCGCCCTCCTGCATCAGGGTCGAGACCACCCCGACGTTGGCTGTGTAGCCCGACTGGAAGACCAGGGCCGCGTCGGTGCCCTTGAAGCGGGCCAGGCGCCGTTCCAGCTCGAGGTGCAGCGACATCGTCCCGGCGATCGTGCGCACGGCGCCCGGTCCCGCCCCGAACTCCTCCAGGGCCCGGCGCGCAGCCTCCACCACCTTGGGGTGTGTGGTCAGGCCCAGGTAATTGTTGGAGGACAGCTGGATGATCTCCCGGCCGTCCATCCGCACCCGCGGCCCCGCCGCGGTCTCGAGGACCCGCGGCATGCGGAAGATTCCCTTCGCCTTGAGCGACTCGATCTCGCCCCTCAGGAAAGACTGCAGCCTCTGGTTCATCGACGTGGTCTCCCGATGCGGGATGGGGGCGCGGGTCAATCCTCCGCGACGCGCAGCACCACCTTGCCGCTCTCGCGGCCGATCATCTTCTGGAACGCCTCCTGGTAGCGCGCGAGGGGAAAGGTATGCGTGATGATGTCGCGGATCTTCGTGCGCACCTCGGGCCGCGCCGTCAGCTCTCGCGTCGTCTTCCAGGTACCGTAGATCTTGCGCCCGATGATCCCCTTCAGTGTCACGCCCCCGAAGATGACGTCCTCCGCATAGCGTTCCACGGTGATCGAGGACCGCTTGGGGAGCCCGAACAGAATCACCTTGCCGCCCCGGCGCACCGCGGCCAGGGCGGTGTCGATGGCGTCGGGATGGCCGCTCATCTCCATGACCAGGTCGGCCTCCCAGGGCGAGGCCGCATCGCGGATCAGGCCCACCACCCGTTCGCGCTCGCGCGCGTGCGCCTGCGGGGTTCCGTCGGGAGCGGGGTCGGTGCGGATCGTCGTGTGGGCGCCCACGCGCGAGGCCAGCCGGAGCCGGAACTCGGCGGCGTCCACCACGATGATGCGGGCGGCGCCTTGGGCGCCCGCGACGATGACCGAGAACAGGCCGATCGGGCCGGCTCCGAAGATCACCACGCACCGTCCCTCCGGGCTGTACTCGGTGGCGGCGTGCACGGCGTTCCCGAACGGCTCCTCGACGCAGGCGACCTCCACCGGCACCACCGCGGGGTCGTTGATCCAGGCACAGGAGGCCGGGATGGCGATGTACTCCGCGAAACCGCCGTCACGGTGCACGCCGATGATGGTCTCCCGCGTGCAGACGTGAAACTGGCCGTTGCGGCACTGGTAACAGGTGCCGCAGACGATGTGCGACTCGGCGGACACGAAGTCGCCCGCGCGGATCGGCTCGGCCGCCTTCTCCCCCGCGCCCTTCACCCTCCGGCCGACCTCGACCACCTCGCCGCAGAACTCGTGGCCGATGGTCAGCGGCCGGCGGAGGCCGTCGGTCGCCGCGAGGATCATCTCCGGCAGCGTGCCGTCCCAGTTGTAGATGTGCCCGTCGGTGCCGCACAGCGAGGCGGCGCGCACCTTCACCAGCACCTCGTCGGGACCGCAGGGGGGCACGGGAATCTCGGCCCACTCGAGGCCGTTCGGCCGTGCTGCCACCTTGCGAATCGCTTTCATCGCGGGGACCTCGCCTCGGCGCGCTCGTCCGGGGGAGGGGACGGAGTCGGGCTCGTCACGAAACGCCGCGGATTATATCGTCACTGCAGGACGGCGGGCAACGCCGGCCGGCGCTCGATTCACGAGGCAAAACAACCGGCGGGCGCGTCCGACCCGCGGCACAGTGCGCCCTCTCGCCGGGCGCGGCCTGCAAAGCTTGGCTGCAAGGCTTGGCTTGA
>QHXZ01000193.1:611-2721 GCA_003223165.1 Acidobacteriota bacterium | reverse complement strand
GGCGACTCCTGACGGCGGGCCTGGCGGGCGCGGCCCTGGCCGGCGTGCTGCTGGCCGGCGCGGCGCTGACGGCCGCTGCGACGGCGGCCGCTCCCTCGACCGGGACGGACGCCGACGGCAAGAGGTGGTGGTCGCACATCCGCTACCTGGCGGACGACAAGCTCGAGGGGCGCAAGACGGGCAGCGAAGGGCACCGCAAGGCGGCGCAGTATGTGGCGGCCGAGTTCAAGCGCTACGGATTGAAGCCGGCCGGTACCGTCGGCTACCTGCAGCCGGTCCGCTTCCACGTGCGGCAGATCGACGAGCCGCGCTCGAGCCTCGACCTGGTGCGCGACGGCAAGGCCGAGCGCGTGACGCTGGGCGAGGCGGCCTCGTTCAGCATGCGCCGCGAAGTGGCCGATCACGTCGAGGCGTCGGCCGTCTTCGTGGGGTACGGCCTGTCGATCCCCGAGGCGAAGCATGACGATCTCGAGGGGATCGACCTGCAGGGGAAGATCGCCGTCTACCTGACGGGCGGGCCGAAGTCGATCCCGAGCGCCATGAAGGCGCACTACTCCTCGACCGCGGAACGCTGGAAGGCGTTCAGCAAGGCCGGCGCCATCGGCTGGGCGGTCATCCAGAACCCGAAGTCGATGGACATCCCATGGGAGCGCTCCTCGCCGCGCCGCCTGCAGCCGGCCATGAGCCTGGCCGACCCCGGGCTCCAGGACACCCAGGGCCTGAAGTTCGCCCTTACCGTCAATCCGGCCAAGGCCGACCTCTTCCTCGCCGGCAGCGGCCACACCATCGGCGAGATCCTCGAGGCCGCCGATGCGGACAAGCCGGTGCCGCGCTTCCCGCTGGCGGCCTCCTTCCGGGCCGCCGTCGCCGTCACGCGCTCCGGCGTCGAGTCGCAGAACGTCGCGGGCCTGCTTCCCGGCGGCGACCCGAAGCTCAAGGACGAGTACGTGGTGCTCACGGCCCACCTCGACCATCTGGGCATCGGCGCTCCGATCGGCGGCGACGCGATCTACAACGGGGCGATGGACGACGCCTCGGGGATCGCCACGCTGATCGAGATGGCACGGACCCTGAAGGAGTCGAAGGCGGTCCCGAAGCGCTCGATTTTGTTCCTGGCCGTCACCGGCGAGGAGGAAGGGCTGCAGGGATCGAAATACTTCGCCAACCATCCGACCGTCGATGCCCGCAAGATCGTCGCCGATCTCAACGTCGACATGGTCCTGCCGATCCATCCCCTGCGCTTCCTCGAGGTGCAGGGGCTCGACGAGTCGACCCTCGGGGACGACATCCGCGCCGTGGCCAAGGCCGAGGGCGTCGAGGTGCAATCCGACCGGGAGCCGGACCGGGTCCTCTTCGTCCGCAGCGACCAGTACAGCTTCATCCGCAAGGGAGTGCCGGCGCTGGCGTTCAAGTTCAGCTCGGAGCCGGGGTCGGCGGAGGAGAAGCTGCAGAAGGAGTGGATCCACACGCGCTACCACGCCCCCTCGGACGACCTGAACCAGCCGGTCGACCTGCAGGCCGCGGCGCGCTTCGACCGCCTCGTCCTCGACCTGGCCGAGCGCGTGGCGGACGGCCCCGGACGGCCGGCCTGGAAGGACGACAGCTTCTTCCGCCGCTTCGCGAACTGAGACCCGCTCAGGCGGACGGTTCTTCGATCTCCAGCAGGGGGCGCAGGGCGGGAAGGCGCGCGGCGATCCATTCCCGGATCGCCTCGCGCCGCCCCGCGGGCAGGACGAAGTAGGCCGACCAGGCAATCCCCGCAAGCATGACCAATACCCCCAGCAGGCGCGTCCCCGCCGAGACGGCGCGCACCGACTCCTCCCCCAGCAGGCCGAACTGGTAGAACAGGCTGGTCCAGTCCTGCTCGCCCCCGCCGACCAAGGGCAGCCTCATGTCGCGCGCATCGGCCATGTAGGCGGCGATGTTGATGAAGTTCTCGCCGAACCACCAGGAGCAGAGCGCGGCGGCGAAGGGGTTGGGCCGGCGGAACAGGAAGTAGGCGCCCAGCCCCAGAGGGACCAGGAGCTGGCCCAGCGTCCCGCCCAGGATGTGGAGGGTCTCCCCGAACGGCTGGAAGACAAGGTGCCCGGCCTCGTGGAACGGCAGGTTG
>QHXZ01000193.1:0-525 GCA_003223165.1 Acidobacteriota bacterium | reverse complement strand
CGGGACGAGGAGAGGCCGGCGAGGATCGTGGCCATGCGGGCAAGATGGAGCCCGCGCGGCGCGATGTCAATCAGCGCGCCGGGGTCGCCCGCGCCGACGGCGGCGCCCCGGCCGCCGCGCCCGCCCCGCCGCCAGGCGCTGCCTTGCTGTCGCAATACTCCTGCACCTGGCCGAAGAGCTGGTTGCAGCTCTGGTCGCCGGGAGCGACCGCGGCGCACCGCGCGACCTGCCAGGTGGCGCTCTGCATGATCTCGCCTTTCTTCGGCACCCCGTCGCAGAATCCTTCGGTCGTGCGGCTGGCGCCGAGGCAGGCCTTGAGAAAGAGATTGTTGGTGATCATGTCGCCGAAGCCCGTACTCTTCTTCCGGCGCGAGAGCGCCTCCGTCACGCAACCCGCGTTGTCCGTGCCCTTCCCGAAGCCCTGCCCCTCCTCGTGCGACGCCTTGGCGGCCGCGATCAGCTCCTGCCCGTGGTGCGACCACCAGTACCATCCCACTCCGACGGCCACCAGGATCATAAGGACGA
>QHXZ01000014.1:3423-21346 GCA_003223165.1 Acidobacteriota bacterium | reverse complement strand
GAGGCCCAGCGCTCGCCTGCGCAGCCGGATGAGAGGCCGGTGCCGCGCCGTTCCGGTGGCGGCCCTGCTTCTGGCCGCGACCGCGAGGGTCGAGGCCCGCGTCGAGCTCCCCCCTCGCGACGACCGCTCCGTGTACGACCTCGCGGGTGTCATCTCTCCGGAAGACGAGCGGACCATGGAAGCGAACCACCGCGACTTGCGCGGCAAGACGGGGGTCGCGATCGCCGTCGTCACCCTCCCGCGCCTGGAGGGGGAGGCGCTGGAGGATCTTCTGGCGCGCGCCGGTCCGGAATGGGGGCTCGGAAGGGAGGCCGAGGACCGGGGCATCGTGGTCGCCCTGGCCATGGAGGAGCATGGGGTGGTCATCGCCACCGGGCCGGACACGCGCGTGCACACGATCATCGATCGGTTCATCGTTCCGCGCCTGCAGCGGAACGACGTCTCGCACGCGATGTTGCACGCGAGCGCCGCCCTGATCACCGCGGCCTCGGAGCATTATGGGAAGGAGGTCGAAACTCCGGCGGCCACCTCGGACTCCCGTCGCATGCCGGCCCGGGGCTGGCCCGCCTCCCTGGTCGTCGTCCTGTTCTTCCTCACCCTGGCGCTGCGCCCCCTGGCCCTGCGCCTCTTCGCCCGGCGTCAGTAGACGCCCTCGACGATCTTCCGGTTGGTGTCGCCCTTCCCCAGGCGCCAGATGTAGGCGTCCACGATGAAGTGGTGGATGTTGATCACCGCCACCGACACCAGCCTGCTGTCGAAGTAGTCGAACCCCATCGCGGAGTAGCCCCTGGGCAGAAGGACGAACAGGACGCATCCGAGCCCCAGGCACATCCCGTAGAACCAGAGGATGTGGAACGGCCTGCCATGAGCGTTCCCGGGGAGCGCCATCCGATCCTTGACGTCGAAGATGATGACGATCGCCAGGTACTGAAGCCCGTGAAAGACCGTCGCCCACAGGAACGCGCTCAGCGGATCCAGCACGAAGAACCAGACGGCGTTGCTGAGCACCGTCAGCAGGCTGATCAGGGGCATCGGCCCGCTCCCGGCGCGCCACACCTTGACGAAGAGCAGGAACGGCGCGGCCACGCCGAGGACCACGAGCGCCTTCTTGAGCGAGGGCAGCAGGCCGGCCAGGGCCGGGACAAGATCGCCGATGGGCACCGGCAGACGGGAATCGAGGATGTGACCCGCCATGTAGAACAGGGGGATCATGCACACCCACCGCAGCAGCCTCTTGTCGGCAGGCTCGAGGGTGCACCCCGAGCGGTAGCAGTACATGACCGCCAGGCCGTACGCCTGGGCGGCATAGTGGTAGGGAGACCAGGTCAGGTAGAGCGTGTCCAGGATGCTGCCCGCCCGCCCCACGTACACCACGCAGAGCGTCATGAGGATGATGCCGATCGGTGGAACCACTTTCGACAGGAAGGGCAGGGAGCCGGCGGCGCCGGGTTTCGTGTAGAGGCGCACCGTGGACGCCGCGAAGTGGGCGCCGTTGCTGAACAGGACGATCCACGCCATGGTTCCGATGCCGAGGAGCTCCGGCTGCTTCGGGTTCAGGACGACGATCGCCGTGACCAAAAGGCTCAAGCCGCCGCCGATGAGCATGTAATCGAACAGAGGGTGGACGAAGCAACGGGTTTTCGGCTCATCGGATCTCAGGTCGTCGCGCCGCCGCAGGAGGAGCCCGCTCCGGCCGTGCAGCCATAGCAGTGGTTGCCGGTGCGGATGCGGTGCGTTCGAAGGTCGCGCGGATCGAAGGCGCGGATGTGGGCGGGCGCGCCGTACGCGATCGGCAGATCGAGCATCTGGTTGAAGTCGCAGTCGTAGAGCCGGCCGTCCCAGCCGACCGAGATCGTGTATTGGCACATCACGCCGGAGACGGCCGCGGGATTGAAGGCGTCCAGCAGCCGGTGCATGTAACCCTCGTAGTTGCCCGTTTCCAGGAGGAATTCCAGGAAACGGCTGATCGGCATGTTCGTGATCGTGCGCAGGCTGTTGAAGACGATGCCATGCTCGCGGAACAGGCATTCCCTGAAGTGCGCCTCCTGCGCCCTCTGCGCCGGGGGCAGGAAGGCGCCGACGGGGTTCGTCACCAGGGTGAGGACGAGGCCGCTTCCCTCCCGCCCGTACCCGATGGCGTTCAGGCGCTTGAGGGCCTCGATCGACTTCCCGAAGACGCCGCCGCCCCGCTGCGCGTCGGTCTGGGAGGAGGCGACGGACGGCAGCGAGGCCACGATCTCGACGCCGTGCCGCGCCAGAAACCCCGCCAGGTCCGACTGCGCCGGCAGCAGAAGGACGCTGAGGTTGCACCGGTCCGTCACGCGCCGGCCGAGGCGCCTGGAGTCCTCGACGAGGTAGCGGAAACAGGGGTTCAGCTCCGGGGCGCCCCCGGTGATGTCGACCATGGGGATCTCCGTGGCGGCGAGCGCCGCCATGCACGCCTCCGCCGTCTCGCGCGACATCATCTCGGAGCGGTCCGGGCCGGCGTCGACGTGGCAGTGGCGGCAGGTCTGATTGCAGAGCTTGCCGACGTTGATCTGGAACACCTGGATGCCGGTCGCCCGCAGCGGGTCGAGCCCCGCCCCGGCGATCGTGTCGTCGAAGCGGGTAATCGCCGTCTCCGATTCCAGAAGGCGCACTTGCTCGGCGGGCGAGGCGAGGGCGCTGCCGCGCGCCTTGAGGCTTGCTGATGGAGCGGGCATTCCCGGCTCCCTACATCGAGATCTTCGTGGCCACGTTCCGCATCTGCACGCCGTGCGCGAGCGAGGCGCCGCCCCTTATGGCGCACGTGACGTGCACTGCCTCCGTCATCTCCTCGAGGTTCGACCCCTTCTCCAGGCAGGCCTGCGTGTAGGCGTCGATGCAGTAGGGGCACTGGACGGCGTGCGCCACGGCCAGCGCGATCAGCGCCTTCTCCCTCTCGCTCAACGCGCCCCCGGCGAAGACGGCCCCGTAGTAGGCCATGAACTTCTCCCACAGGTCGGGGTTCCCCTTCCCCAGGTCGGCGAAGTGCGCGAGATCCTTCGGGTGGTAGTAGGTGTCCATGGAACGTCTCCTTCGAGAGTCAATCGGCGCCCGTCGTCGTCCGTGCACGGTTTCAGTGGAGACAGGGTACCACGGGTGATGGCGGTCCATTCTCACCCCCCCCGACGGTGAATCGGAGCGGGTCTTTGAGTACACTCTGCCCGTGGCACGAGACGCAATCCCCATCCCGCTGCGCGAGGGCGAGGTCGAGATCGACGCCGTCCGCGCGCAGGGCGCGGGCGGCCAGAACGTCAACAAGGTCTCCAACGCCGCCCACCTGCGATTCGACATCCGCGCCTCGTCCCTGCCCGACGCCATCAAGGCGCGACTGCTGCGGATGAAGGACCATCGCATCAGCGCGGACGGCGTGGTGGTGATCAAGGCCCAGACCCACCGCAGCCTCGAGAAGAACCGGGAGGACGCCCTGGCGCGCCTGCGCGCCCTGATCGCCTCCGCCGCGGCCGTGCCGCGCCCGCGGCGCCCGACGCAGGCGACGCACGGTTCGAAACAGAGACGCGTGAGCGGCAAGATCAGGCGCGGCCGGGTGAAGGCGCTGCGCGGCCGCGTCGACGAGTGACGGCCGCGCCGGGCCCTCGCGGCAGGTGGTAGCCTACTTCATGCCCCGCCCGCTTCTCCTGAGCTGCGAAGGCGTCTCCAAATCGTTCGGCGGACCACCGCTGTTCGAGCGGCTGACGTTCACCCTCCACGATGGAGATCGGGTCGGGCTCGTCGGGCCCAACGGAGCGGGAAAGTCGACGCTGCTGAAGATCCTCGGCGACGTCGAGATCCCCGACTCGGGGACCTGCAGCCGCCGGAAGAACATCCGTGTCGGCTACGTCCCGCAGACTCCGGTCTTCGCCCCGGGGACCTCGGCGGCCGAGATCGTCGCGGAAGCGGTCGCGACGGATGGACGGCTCGATGACCACGAGCGGGACGAGCGCGTCCGGCTGGCCCTGGGCAAGGCCGGATTCAACGACCCGGACGTTCCGACCGACGCCCTTTCGGGGGGCTGGCGCGCCCGGCTCGCCCTGCTCGATGAGCCGACGAACCACCTGGACATCGAATCGATCCTCTGGCTCGAGTCGCTTCTGCGGAACGAATCCGGCGCGTTCGTCGTGGTCAGTCACGATCGCTACTTTCTCGAAAGGGTCGCGCGTCGGATCCTGGAGATCAGCCGGCTGCATGCCTCGGGGCTGTTTCACGTGACCGGGTCCTACGCGGACTTCCTGGAGGCGCGCGACGAGGCCTTGAGCAACCAGGCGGCCTACCGGGACACCCTGGCCGGCCTCGTCCGTCGCGAGGTGGCCTGGCTGCGCCGCGGAGCGAAGGCGCGGACGTCCAAGTCGAAGGCGCGCATCCAGTCGGCCGAGCGCAGCATCGCACAGCTCGAGAACAGCCGGGCGCGCGGCGCGGTCTCGACGGTGGGCCTCGAGTTCACGCCGTCCGGACGGAAGACGAAGCGGCTGTGGTCCGGCGAAGGCTTGCGGATCGCGCTCGGGGGCGCGACGATCGTCGATGGTCTCGACCTGTTCCTCGCGCCGGGCATGCGCTGCGGCGTTCTTGGCCCCAACGGATCCGGCAAGACGACGCTGCTGCGAACGATCGTCGGGGAGGTCGCGCCCGCGTCCGGGACGATCCAGCGCGCCGAAGCGCTGCGTGTCGTCTACTTCCCCCAGAACCGGGACGCTCTCGACCCCGCGCTCACGCTCAAGCGGGCGCTGGCGCCCGAGGGAGACAGCGTGATCTACCGCGATCGGGCGCTCCATGTCGCCTCGTGGGCGAAGCGCTTTCTCTTCCACCCCGGGCAGCTCGAGACCCCCGTGTCCCGCCTCTCGGGAGGCGAGCGCGCCAGGATCGTCCTCGCCAGGATGATGCTCCAGCCGGCCGACCTCCTCGTCCTCGATGAGCCCACGAACGACCTCGACATCCCGGCGCTCGAGGTCCTGGAGGAGGCGCTGCTCGAGTTCCCCGGCGCCCTCGTTCTCGTCAGCCACGACCGACACCTTCTCGATCGGGTATCGACCCAGGTCGTGGCGCTCGACGGCCAGGGTGGCGCGCGGCATTACGCCAGCTACGGCCAGTGGGAGGCGAACCGACCGCCGCAGGCCCCGCCCAGGAGGGACACGCAGCGCGCCTCGACGCCGAAGGCGCCGCGGTCCGGGGGCCGGCGGCTCACCTATCTCGAGCAGCGCGAATGGGACCGCATGGAGGCCACGGTGCTCGACGCCGAGGCGCGGGTCGCCGAGGCCCGGCGGCGCGCGGAGGATCCTTCGATCGCGACGGATGCCGGCATGCTTCAGAAGCGCCTCGCGGAACTCGGCGATCTTCAGGCCCAGGTCAATCGGCTCTACGCCCGCTGGGCCGAGCTCGACGAGAAACAGAAATAGCGCTGCGCGGGGCTGCGCCGATCCTCACGGGTTCCGGCGGCGGATCGTATTGATGGTCTCGTCGAGACGATGGAGGAACCGCGAGCGATCGCGAGCGCTGAACGGGGGCGGACCTCCCGTCACGGTCCCGAGATTGCGAAGATGGGAGAGCAGCTCCCGGTTCGCGAGGGCGGTGCCGATGTTGTCCTCGGTGAACGCCCCGCCCCTTTGATCGAGGACCGAGGCGCCCTTTCGCAGGCAGCGGGAGGCGAGCGGAATGTCCGCCGAGACCACGATGTCATCCTCGGCGACCTGCTCGACGATCCAGTCGTCGGCGGCGTCGAAACGCTCCCCCACGACGACCAGCGTGAACCGATCGTCCTCCGGGATGAAGATGCGCGCGTTCGATACCACCGTCACGCCCAGACCGTGCCTCCGCGCCACGCGGTAGATCTCATCCTTGACCGGGCACCCGTCCGCGTCGACGAAGATCTGGAGCACTCGGTAGGCCCTCCGGCCGCTCCTGCCCGGGCGCAGAAGTCGATTGTAGCCCGGAACATGCCGGGAGCCTTGGCGCTAGGGGTTGATGGAGATCGTGAGGGGTTGGTCCAGCTTGATGGCCACAGGTGACCCCGCGGGGAGATCGACGTCTTCCCCCTTGGTGCCCGCGGCGATACCGGCGCCGATCGCTCCTCCGACGACCGAGCCGAGCACGGCCTTGTTGTTGTTTCCGCCCAGGATCTTTCCCAGGAGCGCGCCCCCGGCGGCGCTCCCGCCGATGATTCCGGCGGTCTTCTTCGTGGACTTGGGCGCGACCCTGGTCATGCTCGCGGAGATCGGTGCGACGAATCCGTCCGTGGTTGCCACCCTGTCGAACGCCAGGCTCAACGACCCCGCCTTATTGCTGAGCCCTTTCCTGGCGGGAATCGCCTCGCTGACGCGGCCGTGAACGCGGCTCCCGGCGGGAATCGCCACCCGGTCGCCGGCGACCACCGGGTCGGTGATCGTCGCCGTGAAGGCGTCTCCGGCGTGGCTCGCGGAGGACCCGACCGGCGTGTCCAGGGCGAGGCGGATCTCGGTCCCGGGCGGCACCGTCACCTGGGCAGCCCGCGGTATCCTGGGGGCCTGCGGCACAGGCTCGACGTCCTGCACCGCTTCCTTCTTCACGGCTTCCTTCCGAGGCGGGGGCGGGGTCCTGTCCCGACGTTCGGCCGTCTCATGGGTCACGGCTCCTCCCGCGATGGGACCCTGCCGGCCGGCGCCGGCGGCGGTCTCGGGGCGGGCGTGAATTGGGGGGGCCTCCGCCTTCAGCGGCCCAGGCCTGCCGAGCCTCAGATAGGCCGCGGCTGCGAGGCCGATCGAGAGCAACGCCACCGCGGCGACCTTCAGAGCCAGGGAGCGTCCCCGCCCGGCGGGACTCCGCCCCTGGTCCGATGGGGCCGGCTTCCCATCCATGCCGGCGCGGAGCGCCTGGTTCGGGGCAGGCATGACCTCTCTCGTGGCCGCCTCGAGCACCGTCTGGTCCACCGGGTGCACGGCAGCCTGCTCGCCTCCCTCGAGGAACGCCTTTTTGAAGGCCGCCCCGTCGGCAAAGCGCCGTTCGGGGTCCTTGGAGAGGGCCCGATCGAAGAACCGGTCCAGCCCGGCGGGGCAGCCGCCGAGCCGGCGGCTGAGCGGCACCTGCGTGTCGTGGGCGATGGAGTAAACCAGTGAGGCGAGGTCGTCGCCGTGGAACGGCCGCTTGCCGCAGAGCGCCTCGTAGAGGACGACCGCCAGGGAGAAGAGGTCGCTGCGTCCATCCAGGGGGACGCACCGGATCTGCTCGGGGGACATGTAGCCCGGCGACCCCAAGGCGGCCCCCGACTGGGTGAGATCCGACGCCTGGAGGCGTGCCACGCCGAAATCGGCGATCTTCGCCGCCCCATCCCCCTCGCGGATCAGGATGTTGGCCGGCTTGATATCCCGGTGGATGATTCCGGCCCGGTGGGCCAGATGCAGGGCGTCGGCCAGGACGGCGCCGAACGTCAGGACCCACGAGGGGTCCAGGCGATCGCCCTTCTCCAGGCGCTGCCTCAGGCTCTGCCCCGGCACGAACTCCATGGCGATGTAGGGGAAGCCCTTGGCCGAATCCTCGCCGGCGTCGTAGATGGTGACGATGCCCGGATGCGAGAGGGAGGCGGCGGCCTGGGCTTCCCGGAGGAACCTCTCGTGGAACTCCTTCGCGACCTCCCCGGAGACCCCTTCAGGCAAGGTATAGGTCTTCACCGCCACCTGCCGGTGAAGGCGGGGATCGTGCGCCAGGTAGACCACGCCCATGGCGCCCCGGCCGAGCTCACGCTGGACCTCGTACCTGCCGATCTTCGGCATGCCCTCAATATAGATACGAGCCCAGGGGCGGGCAATGCCGCCGGGAGCGTCCGGCTTCAGTCCTGTCCTTTGGCGGTGTCTTTGATCTGCTTGAGGTGTTGATCGGTGTTCTGGTTCATCTGCTTCAGGTCGGGGAGCTTCCCGGAGCGGATCGCATCCCCCGCTTCCGTCTGCCCGTGGTCCGGGACCGCGCCCGCAGCACCAGGCTTCAGCACCTGCTGGGCGGTCGGCAGGACGGCGTTCCAGGCGCGGGCGGAGAGGAAGAGGACGATGGCCAGCGCCACGACCAGGATTACATAACCGAGACCACTGCCTGACTTCTTCATACTAATAACGTAGGCCCCGAACGAATGGATGGCAAGGCTCGCGGGCGGCGGTTCCGGCCTGGACGGGGACCGGCTGGAACCTGCGCTAGAATGACGCCCCGTAGGAAGGGGCCCGGGACCAGGAGGGATCGTGGACGGCGGGCGATCCGAGGAGCGCAAGGAGCGTACAACGCCGAGAAGACGCTGGAACGCACCTGCGCCGAGATCCCGCGCGGGTCGGTGGACGAGATCCTGCTGGTCGATGACGCCAGCCGCGACCGCACCGTAGAGGTGGCGCGCCGGCTCGGCATTGCGACCCTGGTCCATGCTGCGAACCGCGGTTACGGCGCCAACCAGAAGAGCTGCTACCGCGCGGCCCTCGAGCGCGGCGCCGACATCGTCGTCATGCTGCATCCCGATTATCAGTACCCGCCGCAGCTCATCCCGGCCATGGTCGCCCTGCTGCGCTCCGGACTGTACGACGTGGTGCTCGGATCGCGGATCCTGGCGCAAGGTGCCCTCCGGGGCGGCATGCCGCTCTACAAGTACATCGGCAACCGCGTGTTGACCATGTTTGAAAACCTCGTGATCGGCCGCAAGCTGTCCGAGTACCACACCGGATTCCGCGCCTATCGCCGGGAGGTGCTGGAAAGCCTGCCGATCGAGGGCAACGCCGACGGCTTCGTGTTCGACAACCAGATCCTGTGCCAGGCGATCTACCACGGCTTCTCGGTCGGGGAGATCAGCAGCCCGTGCCGCTACTTCCCGGAGGCCTCTTCGATCGGGCCTCTGTCGAGTTTGCGCTACGGCGCGGGCGTGGTGCGGACCGCGTTGCTGTTCCGGCTCAACCGCTGGGGGTTGCTGCGGTCTCGACTGTTCGCGCGCGCCGGAGCGTCTCCGTTCTCATCGGGTCCGCTTCACTGAGGACTCGAATGCGCCGCCCCTTGGGCGGTGCGCGAAGTCGATGAACCCGCGCTCGACGTTCGTTGCGACGAGCTCGACGGTGACTTTCTCCCCGACGTCGAGGCCTTCGAACCCTTCGACCATCTTCCCGTCCACGGGCGGGCGGAAGATCCGGACCCAGGTCCCCTTGTCGGAGACGGCGGTGATCATGCCCTCGAACCGTTCCCCGACTCTGGGCTCGAGGAGGAGTGCCGCGGCCGACTTCTGCACCTGCCGCTCGACCTTGTTCGCGTTGTCCTCCTGCTCCGTGCAGTGGCGCGCCAGTTCCTCGAGATCGCCGCGGCCGTAGGGCGCGGCATGGCCGGCGAGGGCGGCCTTGAGCAGCCGCTGCGTCACGAGATCCGGGAAGCGACGGTTCGGCGCCGTGGAGTGGGTGTAGTCGTGGACCGCGAGACCGAAGTGCCCCGGCGAGCCTCCGCCCGGGAGCTCCACCTGGTACTCGCCCCGGCCCATCAGCTTGACGACCGCGAGGGAGAGGTCCGGGAACCTGTCCGGGTCGGCCAGGCGACGCTTGCACAGGAATGCCTCGAGGGCCGCGGCGTCCGGCGCCCCGGGCAGCGTCTCGCCGAGCCCCGCCGCCAGCGCGACGATGCGCTCCCATCGTTCGGGCGAGCGGAGCACCCGGCGCAGGGACGGCAGGCCTTGCGCCTCCAGGAATCTCGCCGTCACGCCGTTGGCGGCGATCATGAGGTCCTCGATCAGTTCTTTCGCCCGGTTCTTCTCGTCGAGCCGCAGATCGGCCAGCACGTCGCCGTCGAACACGGCGCGGGGCTCGATCGTCTCCAGGCTGAGCGCGCCATGCTGGTGGCGCACGGTCCGCAGCGCTTGCGCCACACGATCCTGAAGGCGGAGCTGCGCATCGACCCCGGGCACGGTCGCGACGCGCCCGGGCGGGGGCCCCTGGCCCTCGAGCCAGAGGGCGACGCCGTTGTACGCCAGCTTGGCGTGATTCAGGACCGCCGCGCGGTAGAGGTCCGATTCCGGCACCGAGCCGTCCTGGCGCACGAGCATCTCGACGACGATCGCCGGGCGTTCCTGGTCCTCTCCGAGCGAGGTCCGATCGGTCGAGAGGCTCAGGGGGAGCATCGGGAAGATCTCGGCGGCGGTGTAGACGGAGGTAGTGTTGTGCCCGGCGTGCGCGTCGATGGCCGAGCCTTTGGGCACCAGGGCATCGACGTCCGCGATCGCGACCAGCACCCGCGTCGCGCCGGCGCCCGCCGGCTCGGCGAACGAAAGCTGATCGAGATCGCGGGAATCGTCGTTGTCGATCGACACCCACAAAGACCCTCGAAGGTCCCGGATGCCGCGGTCGCGCTCCACCGCGGGCGCTGCGAGGGCCGCGGTCTCCGCCACCACCGCAGGCGAGAAATCGGGCCGCAGCCCGCGCTCGGTCATGACGCGTCGCGCGATGGCCCTGAGGTCGTGCCGGTGTCGTCCCGCCGCCTGATTCATGAATCTCCCACCCGTCCCAGGGGGCCCAGTATACGCGTGGGTGTGCCGCGAAGGCTGTTGACAGCGCGCCCCCGCCCCGATCTAAGATCCGGCCCGACCCATCACGAGAAGCGCCGATGCGACCCTGTCGCCGGATGCCGGACCTCCTTCCTCACGTTCGCCGATGCGTGGCGACCTTCTGTGGCCTTGCGCTTCTTCTCCTGCAATCGGCTTCATTCGGCCAGGGACCGGGGGCAGCCGCGATGAGCCCGACCCGGGTCGCCGGTACGATGGCGGTCTGCGATCCCCCGGGCCCGGCGCCGCGCTTCGGATGTCAGTGGTCCACCGACCTGTGCGACTGGTTCTGCCCGGTCTGCGATCCGTTCGGTGCGCCCCCGCGATCGTCGTGCACCTGGGACGGGAAGGTCTGCAATTGGATCTGCCCCGGGTATACCGGGGTGCAGGTGACGGTCCAGACGCTCCAACCGCCTGTCCAGGACGCCACCGTGTACGTTCGCCTGTCGTCCTTGTGCACGGCCACCGGAGCGATGGCCGTCTGCGGCGGCAGCTTCGCCGTCTATGCCGGGATGCCGGTCTCCGTGAAGTGCCAGGCCATCGCCGATGCCATCGCGAACAACTGCTCGGCGGCCGGCTATGCCGTGACGGAGAACAATTGCCGGCTTGCGGCGAGCCTCATGGCGAGCAATGTAGGATGCCCGGCGACACAGTTCGCGCTCGGGCTGTCGAATGACCCCGCTGTCTTCGACCAGGCGGGCCAGGGGGCGCTGCCGGACGGCGAATCCGACAGCACGACCGGAACGGCGGGATCCTGCGCTCCGATGCCGGGACCGGTGAGCAACTTGCGCCTGGCGCGACCGGGCGGCGGGGACCTTCAGATGACGTGGGACGACGCCTCGAACGCCGACGACTACCTGGTCTTCAGCGATGCGGCGCCGAACGGCACCTTCACCACCGTGGCGGGAACGGCACCGAGCGGAACGCCAGGGGCGACCGTCGGCACTCCGCCGGGGAGCGAGTTCTACCTCGTCGCCGGGAGCAACGCTTCCTGCGGGGTCGGGCCCAGGCACTGAGCAAGCCGCGACGGGCTCTTGTCTCAACCACCCTCTTGCCGCGCGTGCAGGCGCGCCAGGTTCTCGGCATACTCCAGCACGGAGTTCAGGACCCGTGAGCCGTCGTTGATGGGCGGCGTGAAGACCAAGTCGCCGCCGCGGTAGGGAATGGGGTCGAGGACGACGCGTGGCTCGAAGGCCGCGCCCGGCTCGACCGCGAAGCGCAGCGCCGCTTCGCGCCACGTGGCGAAGAATGCGGCGGGGTCCCGCTTCAACAGATCGTAGGAGGCGGCGTGGTGCGAGCCCCACCGCTCGTCACGCCGGGACATCGCCAGATGCTGGAGCTTGACCAGCGCCACCTTGGATCCGGGCTGCGACCCCGAGGCCTGCGCTGGTTCGGCCTGAAGAAGAACCTGTTCGCCCATTGGGACTACCGGCGCCTCATCCGACAGCTGCTCGAATGCGAGTTCGTCCTCACGGACGTCTATCATCTGGCCGCCACGAGCCTGAAGATGCACGTTCCTGCGATCGGCATCGGCCGGGCAGGGGTTCTGCAAAGCTCCACCCTGAGCGACTTGAAGAAGAAGGCCCTTTTTGCGAGTCTTCACGGAGACGACTACTACCTGGAGACGGAAGAAAGCGCGGTGACGCCGGCATTTCTTTCGTCCGTGCTGGAGAGGAGCGCGCGGATCACGTCCGCGGGCGGCCTCGATCCGGCCGTGAGAGAGGCCCTGGATGAAAGACCCAAGGCGATCAGGGCGCAGATCTTGTCTACGCTCGGAGTCGGATCTTCGCAGGGAGGCGCGGCCAGACCGTGAGCACCGACACCGTCGCTTTGCGCAACCGCCTCGCCGAGACGAATCCACGCGTCGTGCAGGTCATCGATCGGGTGCTCGCCGAGCGACTGTCGTTCGCCAGCGAAGGACCCCTGTTGGAATTGGCGGAGTGCGTCCTGGAGGTCGAACGGGCTCGGCTCCCCGGAAGTCTCGTCGAGGCGGGGTGCGCGTTGGGAGGATCGGCACTGGTGATCGCCGCCGCCAAGAGCAGCAATCGGCCGCTCTATCTGTACGACGTCTTTGGGATGATTCCCCTGCCGCGACTCCGCGACGGCCTGCGTGCCTGGTATTTCACGCTGCTGAACCGATCCGGGTTCCGTTGCGGCCACGGCGGCGATCAATACTACGGCTATGTCGAGAACCTCCTGGGCAGAATCATGGCGACATTCAAGGCCTTTGGCCTGGATCCGGAGCGCGAGCTCGTGATCCCGATCAAGGGTCCGTACCGCGTGACCCTTGGTGACCCGGTTCGTTTCAGCGTGGCGCTGGGACACATCGATTGCGATTGGTACGAATCCGTTCGCTGCTGTCTGCGCGCTCTCGAACCACGGCTCGTCTCCGGGGGCAGGCTCATTTTCGACGACTACTATTCGTTCGCCGGCTGCCGTGAAGCAGTCGACGAGTATTTCTCCGCTGCCGGCAGGGAGCGGTACAACTTCATCGGTGCTCCCACGCGGGTCCGACAGCAGGTCGTCAAACGTCCCACGGTTTGAAAGGATGGTGGAGGCCGCCGGGAACTGGCTGGGATTTATCTCTTCGCCCGCTCCGCGGCGCGCCAGAGGTACCAGCCCGCCACCGTGCGGTACGGCATCCAGCGAGCCCCACGCCGCGCGACCTCCTTCGGCGCCGGCATGGCGCGCTTCCGGAAGGCGACTTGGAACCCCTTGCGGACGCCGTAGTCGTCCACCGGCAGCACGTCCGGGCGGCCGAGGTGGAAGATCAGGAGCATCTCGGCGGTCCAGCGGCCGATGCCGCGCACCTCGGTGAGCCGCTCGATGATGGCCTCGTCCTCCATGCGGCGCGCCTCGGCGAGTGAGGGGACCGCGCCGGCCGCGGCGCGGCGGGCCAGGTCGCGCAACGCCAGGATCTTCGCGCGTGACAGTCCGGCGGCACGGAGCTTCGCGTCGGTGGCGCGCATGAACTGCCGGGGGTTGGGCCCCCGGGGGGCACGCGGGAAGAGCGCCAGAACACGGGTGTAGATCGCCGCCGCGGCCTTGCCGTGGAGCTGCTGGTAGACGATGGCCTCCGCCAGCGCGAGGAAGGTGCTCGGGGTCCTCTCGATCCGCATGCGGAACGGGCCGACGGCGTCGATCAGGAGGGCCATCACCGGGTCGGACTCACGCACATGCTTGACCGCGGCGCTCGGGTCGAAGGCGAGCCCCGGCTCGATACTGACAAGCCCGGGGGCGTCGGCGCCGGTCCCGGCGACGTCTGCCCCGGCACTTGGCGCGCCCGACGTGGGTCCGGGTGCGACTGTCATCTGAAGCCCTCTGCCGTCATGTCGAGGCGCCGATACTACCACCAGCCGAGGACGCAGCGTGAGGCCTTGTGCGGCTTCTCGACCCCGTTCACCGATGGGGGGTGTCCTGAGAGCCACCTCTGGCCCGATCGAGCTTCAACGTGTTGCGTCCATCTTCTCACCTGCTCCGAGCCACGCCTACTTGCCCAACCATTCGAACCGGTACGCCAGTTCCGGCCCCCCCCTTCCCCTCGTAGGCGAGGTGGGCGACCAGCAGCGCGAACGGCTCCGCATACCGGGTGGTGCGCAACGGGCCGGCGTCGACGGGATTGAAGCCGACGTCGCGAGCCAGTTGAGCCGCGACGGTCTTGGCTGCCTGATCGTCGCCGTAGTAAAGCATGTCCGGGGAGCTGCTCCCGCCTCGCCTTTCGAACACGCTGAAGAGCACCTCGCTGGGTATCGTGTTGAATGCGGCGACGACCCGAGCGCCCGGAACTCTCTTTGCGAGCTCCTCCGCGCCTGACGAGTTGTGGGCGACTACGAGGTCGGTGTCGTCCGCGTTCATGGGAAGCAGCAGGGCGCTCGCGTGCTGCACGGCCTCGGCAGGGGTGCCCGCCCGCGCGTTCGCGCCGGCCTCGCGCGCGAGCGTCTTCAGCTTCGCCTGACGGCGGGAGTAGCTGAAGACCACCTCGTGCCCGGCACGGGCGAAGAGGGTCCCGAGCTTTCCGCCCATCAACCCCGAGCCCAGGATACCGATGCGCATCGGCTGACAGCTATCAGAGCCCGGTCATCCGCTCCAGGTGTTCCGGGTACCGGTCCCCCTGCACGGTGATCTTGAAGGCGGCCCTTTCGATCTCGCGCTGGTCGTCCGCCGTCAGGTCGACGGCGGCGGCTCCGATGTTCTCCTCGAGCCGCTCCAGCTTCCGGGTTCCCGGGATCGGAACGACCCACGGCTTCTGGGAAAGCAGCCAGGCGAGCGCGATCTGAGCCGGTGTGGCTTTCTTCCGATGTGCGATCGTGCCGAGCAGATCGACCAACGCCTGATTCGCTTTGCGAGCCTCCGGCGTGAAGCGAGGCACGACGTTGCGGAAATCGGAGCTGTCGAATGTCGTGCTCCCGTCGATCTTCCCCGTGAGGAAGCCCTTGCCCAGGGGGCTGAAGGGGACGAGGCCGATCCCGAGCTCCTCGAGGATCGGGAGCAATTCCCTTTCGGGAGCTCTCCACCACAGTGAGTACTCGCTCTGGAGCGCCGTCACGGGCTGGACCGCGTGGGCGCGGCGGATCGTCTGCGCTCCCGCCTCGGAAAGGCCGAAATGCTTCACCTTGCCTTCCCGGATCAGGTCCTTCACCGCCCCCGCCACCTCTTCGATCGGCACGTCCGGGTCGACGCGGTGCTGATAGAAGAGATCGATGGCATCGACCCTCAGCCGCTTGAGCGAGGCCTCGGCGACCTGCTTGATGTGCTGTGGCCGACTGTCCAGTCCCACCCATTTCGGGCCCCCGTTCGGATCGAGCTTGAACCCGAACTTGGTGGCGATGACCACCTGCCCGCGGAAGGGGGAGAGGGCTTCGCCCAGGAGTTCCTCGTTCGTGAACGGGCCGTAGACCTCGGCGGTGTCGAAGAACGTGACGCCGCGGTCGACGGCCGACCGCAGCAGCGAGATCATCTCCCGCTTGTCGGCGGCCGGGCCGTAGCCGAAGCTCATCCCCATGCAGCCGAGCCCGAGGGCCGAGACCTCCAGGTTGCTGCGACCCAATGTGCGCTTCTTCATGTCGTCCTCCTATGCGGCGCTCGACCCGGCATGGTATTCCTCGTCGGTGACCTTTTCCATCCAGTCGACCGCCTTGCCGTCGAGGCGCTCCACGAGGGCGATGTGGGTCATGGCCGTGGATGCCGTGGCGCCGTGCCAATGCTTCTCACCCGGCGGGCACCAGACCACGTCGCCGGGGCGGATCTTTTGGATCGGGCCTCCCCGGCTCTGGATCAGGCCGCAGCCGGCCGTGACGATCAGGGTCTGCCCCAGCGGGTGCGTGTGCCACGCCGTCCGGGCGCCGGGCTCGAAGGTGACGCTGACGCCGAGCGCCCGCGCCGGCTCGGGCGATTGGAACAGCGGGTCGATGCGGACCGCGCCGGTGAAGCACTCGGCGGGTCCCTTTCCGGAGGGCTGCGTGCCGCTTCTCCTTATGTCCATGAGGATCCCTCTCTTCACTCCTTCCTGGTCGCTTCGCGAGGGGCGCTGGTCACGACAATGTGCGTGACCGTGTCCCAGGCATTGTGGATCCCGATGAGCAGAAAGCCCAGCGCCGCGGCCCCGATGACGAACAAGGCCGCCTGCGTGGTCGTCCTCAAAAGGAGCGCTGCCGCGGCGAGGGCGGCGTAGGCGCTGCACGGCAACGCCGCGTGCCAGATCCAGTCTTCCCACACCGGCTTGTACGCCGTCTGGCGCCGAGCGCGGCGGATCGCAAGGGTGGCATAACCGAGCCCGCCGAGACCGCACATTGCGAGCGCGACCGACGCTCGCGAGAGCGAATGCCAGGGTGTGCTCATGAGGGCGGAGACGACCAGGGCCTCGCCCAGATGCACCACGGTCGGCGTGCCAAAGGCGCGGATCGAATCGGCCGTGACGAGATGGCGCAAGTTGGCGATCAGCGCGATCACGACGAATTGGACTCCCACGAGCGCCGCGGCAGCCGATCCGACGATGACGTAGAAGTTCCCCCAGGAGGCCAGATGCGCGTTCGCCAGCTCAGTCACGGGTTCCTCCAGTCAGAAGACGCTCATGCCGCCGGCGCAACGGACCTCGAGCCAAGTCACTGGCCTGTTTCAACTCGCCGTCGATCCGCCTGGCGTTGTGGTCCGTCGAAGGTCAGAGTAGCACTCGATGGCCCCCTTGGGTAGACGGCACCTCGACGCGGTCATCGCCCCATAGCGCCTGCCCCGATCGGGCAGGGTGCCGCGGAGCGATTGCGCGGCCCGATAGATGCCAGGAGCGGCCGCACCTGCTATCATGATTCCACCGTTTGTGTGAGGGAACTCCATGATGGCCGATCGGCGCCTTCCCCACCCCTGGCCCGCCCTCATGATCCTTGTCTGGGCCGCGCTCCCTGCGTCTCCGGCCGCGGCGGCCGACTGGGAGTTTCGCCCAGACGAACATGCCAGGATCGAAGTGAACGGGGATGCGCAGACGGACGCGAGGCTTCGGGCGACCGATGCGCCCGGCATCTATCTCGTGGAGCTTCCCTTCGAGTCGAAGTACGTCCTCGTCGACGTTCCGTCGCGATCGGCGATCCTCCTGATGCGGAACGAGGTGAAGCGGGTCAGGAGCGAGGGCGGGGGTGACGTCATCTTGATCGACCAGCGCTCGGCGCTCGGCACGCCGTCGTACGCGCTCCGCTCCGAGGGCCAGGCTTTCGACTTCCAGACCGACATCTCCTCCGTACACGTGGATCGGCCGCGCCGGAAATCCGAGACGGAGGGCGGCGGTGCGGCGAAGACGGAGGTCGCGCCGGCCAAGCCGGTCCCGGAGAGGCCGGCCGCCCGCGGTGCGGCGATCGCGACGGAGCCTCCGGGCTCAGGGACGCCGCCGGTCGCCGACAGTGACGCGGCGCGCGCCTGCGTGCGACTCGAGACGAAGCCGGCGACGCTCATCCCGGGCTGCACGAGGTCGGTCTACGTCCGGAACTCGTGCGACAGAGCGGTGGTCGCGCTGGTCAGCCAAACCCAGCATCTGATGAGCGGCTCGCTTTCCGATGCGGTCTCCGTACAGGTTCCCCCTCAAGGGGAGCGATGGATCGCCTGTTCCTGGTGGAGCGGCGCCATGGCTCCGGCCGTGCACGATCTGATGGGCGCCGGATTCGTGGAGTCTCTCCCGCATCATGGACACGTTGCCCACCACGGCGACAGCCAAGGCCCCTGAGCAGCAGGTCGGCGTCGCGGCGGAGCCGCCAGGATCAGGCTCGCGCCATTCGGGGCCTCCCGCTCGCTCGAAGCGCTGGCCGACACCCGCGGCCAAAACAACGTTGATCGGGCTCGTGTAGGACCGCCTGATGTTCTACATCCCTCTGGACCCGAAGGGTCCGCGAACCACATGAGCTGGGCCTC
>QHXZ01000014.1:0-3318 GCA_003223165.1 Acidobacteriota bacterium | reverse complement strand
TGCTGCGGTGGCGCTCAATCTCAAGGGCAAGAGCACGCCGAAACCCCGGCGAGCGCGCACCAAGCGGGCCGACTAGCTTCATCGCAGGTCCCGGCCATATCTCCCCTCCTGCCCGCCGCCGGTGCGCGCCCTTGAGCCCGGTCCCCCCCACAGGGTCGTCGGCTGCTGATTGAAAAGCGAGCGAGTCTATCCCCAGTCATCTTCGTCGCTGCGTCCGGTTCGGGCGGGAACGTGGAAAGAGTGATCCGGGTCGGCGATGAGCTCGAGCGTCGCGCGCACCAGCGCGCCGGTCTTCGGATGGACCCTGAGGCCGGGATAGAGCTGGAAGTCGAAGGCCACCGGCTGCGCCACAGGATTGACGGAATCGGATCGGGGCTGTGCGGATTCGATGCAGGGAAACCCCTCCAGGAAGCGAACAGTTTGGTGATCTCCTTGCGTAAGAGGTGCATCCCTACCAGCTTATGAGGAGAAGCGATGTGGTCGCTCCTGGTGGGCGACCCGGTGGCGTATTGCAAGGGGGAGGGACGCCATGGCCCGATGTAACCAGACCACGCACAGGCTCGCCATCGAGCCCGGCCGGAGTTTCACGCACGCGCCATCCGGTCGCCGGGCGTCCGTGCGTCGCGAGTCGATTCCGCCTGCGGCGCGCGCCGTCGTCCTTGTCTTCCTGTTCAGCCTGGGCAGCGCCTATGGCTGGGCGCAGCAAAAGGGCGCACAGAAGACGCCGCCAAAGGACCAACAGCAGATGAGGGGTCTGGACGAACAGATCCAGGAGGTCAAATCAGACGCCCTCCGTATCGCCGCCGAGCTGAGCCTGCTGGAGGAGAAGCTGCTGTACCCGTCGGGGACGCAGGTCGCGATCTTCGTCGCGATGACCAAGGGCGACAAGATGCGCCTCGACGCCGTACGGCTCCAGATCGACGGCCAGCTCGTCACGCACTACATCTACAGCCTCAAGGAGCTCGAGGCCCTGCGCAAGGGCGGCGTGCAACGGATCTACGTCGGCAACGTGGCGACAGGGGATCACCAGCTCGAGGTGCTCGTCGACGGCAAGCTCGAGGGCGGCGCGGACTTCAGCCGTACGGAGCGGTTTGCCTTCCGCAAAGACGTGAAGCCAAAGCTGGTGGAGCTGACCCTGGCCGGACCCGATGCGGGCAAGACTCCGATCACGCTTGGGGAATGGTAAGCAATGAGACGAGCGCCGTACCTGCTCATCGGACTCGGCCTGGCACTGGGACTGGCTGTCGGTCCGGCCGTAGGCGCCGACCTGAGGGACCTCTATTTCGGCGAGGCGCTCTATCACGCCTACCAGGGACAGTATTTCGATGCAATCCAGCGGCTCGACACCGAGCTCGCCCTGTACCACGGCCTCGATGAGCCCAGGCTCGATACGCTTCACTACCACATCAACGACGCCGAATTCTCGGTCGGCGACTTCGAGCTCGACTACCGCATGCACCAGCGCGCCGGGCGCGCCGTCAAGGCGGTGCTCGAAGGCGCCGTCGACGAGTCCGTACGAAACGAGGCCGCTTACAGGCTCGCCCGCATCCAGTTTCAGAAGGATCAGCTCGACGACGCGCTGCAGGCGCTGGCGCGGATCCAGGGGAAAGTGCCCGAGGGGATCAGGGACGACGTCGAGTTCCTGCGCGCGAACATCGACATGGCCACGGGCCGGCCGGGCCAGGCCGTCGAGGTGCTCAAGCCACTGAGGAACGACGCGAGCCTGGCCGGGTTCATCGCCTACAACCTCGGTATCGCGCTGTTTCAGGACGGTCGATCGCAGGACGCGATCGAGCAGCTGGACAAGGCCGGGTCGCTGGCGGCCGGCGATCCCGCCGGTCTCGCGATCCGCGACAAGTCCAACCTGGTGCTTGGCGGCATGCTGTTCGAATCGGGCGACTTCGAGCGGGCGAAGCGTTCGCTGGACCGTGTCCGCCTCGAGGGGCCGTTTTCGAACCAGGCTCTGCTGCGGGCGGGCTGGGCCGAGGCCACGGCGCAGCGGTACGACCGCGCGCTCGTTCCGTGGAGCCTGCTGGTGGAGCGCGAGCCGACGGATGCCGCGGTTCAGGAAGCGATGCTCGCGGTGCCGCATGCGTACGCCACCCTGAACCTGCACGGCCGCGCCGCGATCATGTACGGGCGGGCGCTCGAGCAGTTCAGCAAACAGATCGCAAGGGTGGACGCATCCGTCGCCAGCATCCGGGAAGGGCGGTTTCTCAAGGCGCTGATCCGCGAGGAGAGCCGGGAGGATGAGACCTGGGTCATCCGGCTGCGCAGCCTGCCCGAGGCGCCGGAAACCTACTATCTGATGGAATTGATGGCATCCCACGACTTCCAGACCGCGCTGCACAACTACCTCGACCTCGAAGATCTCAAAGCGAGACTCATGGCCTGGAGGACCAGCCTCGACGCTTTCGACGACATCATCCGGCTGCGCCGGCAGAATTACGAGCCGCTGCTGCCGGAGGCCGACGCGCAGTTCCGGGAGCTGGATTCGCGGATGCACCTGCGTCTCGAGCAGCGCAAACACCTCGGCGAGCGCCTGCGGGCGATGCTGACCGCGCCGCGGCCGGGCGATCTGGCGACCGCGGAGGAGCGGATGGCCGGCGAGCGCCTCGCGCTCATCGAAAAGCAGCTCGGCAACTCAAGGAGTCCCGAATCGCTCGCGCTTCGGCAGCGCGCGGCCCGTCTGCGAGGCGTGCTCACGTGGCGGCTGGAAACCGAGTACCCCGAGCGGCTGACCGCGGCCCATGCGCACCTGAAGGAATTGAACGCGCAAGTCGACGCCCTGACCCGGCAATACGACGCCTTCGTCAGGACGAGGCAGGCGGCGACGCACAGCTATGTCGGCTACGACGCCCAGATCGAGCGGCTCCGCGGGAGCGTCGCCGAGGCGCTGCAGCGCGTCAGCAGCTTGATGACACAGCAGGGACACATGATCGAGACCGTCGCCATCGACCAGCTCCTGATCCGCCAGGAACGCCTGGTGACGCAGCAGGCCGAGGCGCGCTTCGCCGTCGCCGACAGCTACGATCGGGCTGCGCGCGCCGGGAAGGGCGCGGAGTGACGCTGATGCGGAGCCTCACCCTTCCGATGCTGTTGACGCCGGCCCTCGTCGTCGGCTGCGCCGGGCGCGCAAGGCCGCAGGCGACGCTGGCGGATTTGCGCAAGGTGACGCCGGACCTGCAGGAGGTGAAGGTCGAGCAGGGCCTCGATGAGGCCATGCAGGCCTACCGGCGCTTCCTCGAGCAGGCACCGGAGACCGCGATGACTCCGGAGGCGATGCGTCGTCTCGCGGACCTGAAAATCGAGAAGCAG
>QHXZ01000013.1 GCA_003223165.1 Acidobacteriota bacterium | reverse complement strand
TCCCGCTCCTCCGGCGCGTTGTCGATCGAGTCGAACGACCGCACCGTCACCTTCGGGAACTTCTTGTGCAGCACGCTCGTGATCGCCGACGTCAACGTCGTCTTCCCGTGATCCACGTGCCCGATCGTCCCTACGTTCACGTGCGGCTTCGTCCGCTGGAATTTCTCCTTCGACATCGCGTCCTCCGACCTCGCGTCCCGCGCCGGCGGGTGGTTGAAGCTCGCCCGCCGCCGCTCCGTCAGCGTCCCGCGCGCGTCGCCGTCCCCCGGCGCGCCTGCGCGGCGCGTGTCATCCGATGGGTGGAGCCCACGACCGGGATTGAACCGGTGACCCCTTCCTTACCAAGGAAGTGCTCTACCACTGAGCCACGTGGGCCCGGGAAAGAAGTCATGGAGCGGGAAACGGGATTCGAACCCGCGACCCTCAGCTTGGAAGGCTGATGCTCTACCCCTGAGCTACTCCCGCGCCAACCGCGACCGGCTGGGGCGGGACGCCACCCTCCGCTCCTGGCGTCTCGCCGCAGCCGGTTGACCCGTCCTGCCGGCTGTCTCGATGGTGGGGAGAGGAGGATTCGAACCTCCGAAGCACAACGGCGGCAGATTTACAGTCTGCTCCCTTTGACCGCTCGGGAATCTCCCCACGCCCTCCGGCCGCGCCCGCGGAGCACCGCCCCCGCTCCGCTCGCCACCGTGAAAAACCCGCCCAAAAACAAACCGCCGCCCGAGCGGGTCTGGAGCTGGCGAAGGGATTTGAACCCCCGACCGGCTGATTACAAATCAGCTGCTCTACCCGCTGAGCTACGCCAGCTTGGCAAACGCGGGATGTTAACACAGCCCCCGGCGATCCCGCAACCCCCCTGTTTCAAGAAATTTCACTCGCGCCCTCCGGTTCGACCCGCGGGCCCTCGATCGGGGCCGGGCGGCCCCCCTTCCGCGCCCCTCCGGGCGGCCAACCGCTGCCGTACGGCCTCGAAGAGCACGATCCCCGCCGCGACCGACAGGTTCAGGGAACCGGCCTCCCCCCGCATCGGGATCGACAGCAGCGCGTCGCAGGTCTCCCGGGCCAGGCGACGCAGGCCACGTCCCTCCCCGCCGACCACCAAGGCGACCGGCTGGGCCAGGTCGAACGCCGTCCACGAGGTGGGCCCCTCGGGATCCAGGCCGACCACCCAGACGCCCCGCTCCTTGAGGCGCTTCAAGAACGCCACCACGTTCCCGACACGGGCGACCGGCAACCGCTCGACGGCCCCGGCGGAGGCCTTGACGGCGACCGCACCGAGCCCCGCCGCTCCGTGGCTGGGGAGGAAGACCCCGTCGGCGCCGGCCGCCGCGGCCGAGCGGATCACGGCCCCGAGGTTGCGCGGATCCTCGACGCCGTCGAGCACCAGGAGAAGGGCCGGCGCAGTGGCCCGCTCCAGGACCTGCTCCGGGTCGGCGTACTCCGCGCCGGACACCAGGGCCACCACCCCCTGATGCACTCCGCCGTCCGCCAGGCGATCGATCGCTTCCCGTGGCTGCCTCTCCACGACCGCCCCCGACCGGCGCGCCGCGGACACCAGGCCCTCGACGCGCGCATCGTGCCTCCCGGCCGCCACCAGCACCCGCGTGATGCTGCACGGCCGCGCGCGGATCGCCTCCAGCACGGGGTGGATGCCGAAGAGCGTGCCGCTCAAAGCACCGCCCCGGAGGTCGCCTCCAGGAGGGCGCGCACCCTCTCGGCGCAGGAGGCGACGCGCCGTTTCAGCGGCAGCCGGCTCCCCTCCTCGATCACCGGCAGGAGCTTGACCAGCTCCGGGCCGGAGGGGGAACCGGTGAGGGCCACCCGCATGGGATGATAGAGGTCGCGCCCCTTGGCCCCGGTCTGGCGGCGGATCTCGTCGGCGAGCGCCTGGAAGCGGGGCGCCGTCAACGGCTCCGAGCCGATCCGGGCGGCGAGGGCTTCGATCACCCGCCGCGCCTTCTGGTCGGCGAGGGTCCGTTTGACCTCGAGGTCGGCGAGGCAGGCCTGCGCGCTGAAGTCGAACAGGAACGAAGCCAGAGAGGGCAGCTCGCTCATGCGCGGCAGCCGCTCGGCGTACAGCATCGCCAGCCGGCCGACCCACTCCCAGACGTCGGGCGAACCCTCCGGGGCCACGACGCCGGCGCGCGACAGGTGCTCCATCGCGAGGCCGGCGAGGCGGGCCTGGGGAAGGCGGGCCATGTGACGCGCCGCCAGCGCGTCCAGCTTGCCACCGTCGAAGGCGGCCGGCGCCCGCGACACCCCGTCGAGGTCGAACAGGGCGATCATTTCCTCCCGCGTCAGCAACTCCTGGCCCCCCGGCGGCGCCCAGCCAAGGAGGGCCAGGGCGTTGACCAGCCCCTCGGGCGGATACCCCTGGCGGCGGAACCAGCCGATCGAGGCGGCCCCCTCGCGCTTGCTCAGCGGCGCGCCCCCGGGGCCGACGATGAGCGGCAGGTGCGCGAACTCCGGCAGGACGCCGGCGCCGAGGGCCCGGTAAACGAGCGCCTGCCGCGGCGTGTTGGACAGGTGGTCGTCGCCCCGGATGACGTGCGTGATGCCCATCAAGAGGTCATCGACCACGACGGCGAAGTTGTAGGAGGGCCAGCCGTCGCGCCGGAGCAGGATGAAGTCGCCGATCTGCGTCAGCGGGAAGCGCACCGTGCCGTGCACGCGGTCGGCGAAGCTCACCGCCGTCTCGCCGCGGGCCGCCGCCGCGACGTCGAAACGGATCGCCCCTCCCTCGCGCGCCAGGCGCCCGGCCGCCTCGGCCGCCGGAATGCCCCGGCAGCGGCCCGAGTAGAGCGAGGCACGCCCGGCCTCGCGCTGCACCGCGCGCTCCGCTTCGAGCTGGTCGGTCGTGCAGAAGCAGGGATAGGCCAGGCCGCGCGAGACCAGGCCCCGGGCACGCTCCTGGTACAGCGGCAGCCGCTCCGACTGCCGGTACGGCCCCGCCTCGCCCTCCGCTTCGATCCCCTCGTCCCAGCCGAGGCCGAGCCAGCGCAGGTCGTCGATCAGGCCGGCCTCGTGCTCGGGATGCGAACGGGCCGCGTCCGTGTCCTCGATGCGCAGGATGAACCGGCCGCCGTGGCGGCGCGCGTAGAGCCAGTTGAACAGCGCCGTGCGCGCGTTGCCGACGTGCAGGTCTCCCGTCGGCGACGGGGCGAAGCGCACGCGCGGGCGGCTCACGCGCGGCCCTTCCGGCGCGCCGGACGCGGTTTTCGGCGCGCGGCGCGCGCGCCCACGGCGGCGCCCCTCGCAGGGGCCGCCGGCCCGATCAGGACCACGGCCTGGGCCGCGATCCCCTCCTTGCGGCCGATGGCGCCGATCCCCTCGCAGCGCTTCGCCTTGACGCCGACCGAGGCGGCCGGGCACCCGAGCGCCTCGGCCAGGGCCGCCCGCATCGCCTCGAGGTGCGGCTGCAGCCGCGGCGCCTCCGCCAGCACGACGGCGTCCAGGTTCACGATCGCGTACCCCCGGGCGCGGACGTCGCGCATCACCTCGCGCAGGAACTCGAGGCTGCTCCGCCCGCGGTGCGCCTCGTCGGTGTCGGGGAAGCGCGCCCCCATGTCGGGGTCTCCCAGCGCGCCGAGGAGGGCGTCGCAGATGGCGTGCGCCAGGACGTCGGCGTCCGAGTGCCCGGAGAGCCCCCGCTCGTGCGCGATGGCGATGCCGCCCAGCACCAGGCGGCGGCCGGCCGCGAGAGGATGGACGTCGGCCCCGCAGCCGATCCGCAGGCCCGGCGCCGGAGGCACCTTCTCACTCATCCTGTCCGCCCTCCTCGCCGGGGCCGAGCGCCAGAATCGCCTCCGCCAGGCGCAGGTCGGCGGGTGTCGTGATTTTGATGTTGCGCGGCGATCCCGGGACCAGCGCCACGGCCACGCCGGCGCGCTCCAGGAGGATCGCGTCGTCGGTCCCGAGGAACCCCTCGCGATCCGCCCGCGCGTAGGCCTCGCGCAGCAGGCCGGTGCGGAAGCCCTGCGGTGTCTGCGCCAGGGCGAGGTCGTCGCGCGGCACGGTGCCGGCGATGCCGCCGCCGGGTGCGCGGCGCTTGATCGTGTCGCGCACCGGCAGCGCCGGGACCGCCGCGCCATACCGCGCCGCCGCCTCCAGCACCGCGTCGACGACCCGCCGGGGGACGAGCGGGCGCGCCGCGTCGTGCACCAGGACCAGGGAGGCCCCGCCCACGGCCGCCAGCCCCAGGCGGACCGAATCCTGCCGCTCCGGACCCCCCGCCACCAGCACCACCCGCGCCGCGGCTTCCCCGAGGGCCCGGCGGGCCGCGTCGAGGTCGGACACGACGGCCACGACGAGCCCGATGCGCGGATGGGCGGAGAACGCCGCCACGGCGCGGGCCAGGATCGGCACGCCTCCCAGAGGCAGGAACGCCTTGGGAGTCGGGGAGCCCATGCGGGTCCCCCGCCCCGCGGCGACGATGAGGGCGGCGACGGTCATGCTCACGGGAGCGCCTCCCGGAGCGCGGCGGCGCCGGGCGGGGGCTCGGCTCAGACCTTCAGGAGCTCTTCTTCCTTGTGCTTGGCCAGCTCGTCGATTTGCTTGATGTGCTGGTCGGTGGCCTTCTGGACCTGGTCGAGGGCCCGCTTCTCCTCGTCCTCGGAGATCGTCTTGTCCTTGAGCAGCTTCTTGAAACCCTCGTTGGCGTCGCGCCGCTCCAGGCGGATCGCGGTGCGCCCGTGCTCGGCGATTTCGTGCACCCTCTTGGCCAGCTGCTTGCGACGTTCCTCCGTGAGGGGCGGGATCGGGATGCGCACGACCTTGCCGTCGTTGGTCGGGTTGAGACCGAGCTGCGAGGAGCGCACCGCCTTCTCGATCTTCGCGATCAGGGTCGCGTCCCAAGGCTGCGCCACGATCAGCGTCGGGTCCGGGATGGTCAGGCTGGCCACCTGCGACAACGGCGTCTCCGTGCCGTAGTACTCGACGGTGATGCCGTCGAGGATGGCCAGCGAGGCGCGCCCGGTCCGCAACGCCGCCAGCTCCCGGCGGGTGTGCTCCACCGACTCGTGCATCTTCTTCTGCGCGTTCTCTAAGATCGCGTTTGCCGGCATCGGTCACTCCTTGACGATCGATCCGATCTTTTCACCCATCACCACCCGCTTGATGTTGCCGCGCTGCGAGAGGTTGAAGACGATGATCGGCACATGGTTGTCCATGCACAGCGAGATGGCCGTGGCGTCCATCACCTTCAGCCCCTTCTCGAGGACCTGCAGGTAGGTGATCTCCTCGAAGCGGCGCGCGGTGGGGTCCTTCTTGGGGTCGGCCGAGTAGACGCCGTCCACCTGGGTGGCCTTGAGGATCACCTCGGCCTTGACCTCCATCGCCCGGAGGGCCGCGGCGCTGTCGGTGGTGAAGTAGGGGTTGCCGGTCCCCGCGGCGATGATCACCACGCGCCCCTTCTCGAGATGGCGCATGGCGCGCCGGCGGATGTAGGGCTCGGCCACCTGGCGGATCTCGATGGCGGAAAGGACCCGGGTGTGGACTTCGACCTTCTCGAGGGCGTCCTGCACGGCCAGGGAGTTGATCACGGTCGCCAGCATGCCCATGTGGTCGCCGGTGACCCGGTCCAACTTGCGCGCGGCGGCCGCCATATTGCCGCCGCCGATGACCATGGCGACCTGCACGCCCAGGCCGTGCACCTCGCGGATCTCTTCCGCGATCCGGCGCACCATGTCGGGATCGAGGCCGAACTGGCGCGGCCCCATCAGGGCCTCGCCCGAGAGCTTGAGGAGGATCCTGCGGTACTTCGCTTCCTTGGCCACGCCCGCCACCCTCGGAGGCCCCGGGGGGCCGACTGGTTCAGCGCGATGCGTTGCCGGCGCCCTTCGCCCTGCCCGCCTCGTCCTGGCCAAGCACGAACCGGGCGAAGCGCTTGACCCGGATGTTCTCCCCGCACTTGGCGATGACGGACGCCACCACCTCACGAACCGACAGGTTCGGGTCGCGCACGAAGGGCTGCTCCATCAGGCAGAACTCCTGGTAGAACTTCTCCATCTTCCCGGCGACGATCTTCTCCACCACCGCGTCGGGCTTGCCGGTGGCGCGAGCCTGCTGCCGGTAGATCTCCTTCTCCTCGCGCAGCACCGCCTCGGTCACCTCGTCGCGGTCGACGAAGCGGGGCTCCGAGGCGGCGATGTGCATCGCGAGGTCCTTCACCAGTCCCTGGAAATCGGCGGTGCGCGCCACGAAGTCCGTCTCGCAGTTCACCTCGACCAGGACCCCGATGCGGCCGCCCGCGTGAATGTAGGAGCCCACCGCCCCCTCGCTCGTGGCCTTCGCCGAGCGCCTGGCCGCGGTGGCCTGGCCTCTCTGCCGGAGGATCTTGTGCGCCCCGTCGAGGTCGCCCTCCGACTCGACGAGCGCGGCCTTGCAGTCCATCATCGGAGCTCCGCTCCGGTCGCGGAGCTCCTTGACCTTCGACGCGGTGATCTCCATCACTCCTCCTCGCGGGTCGGCACTGGGGTACGCTTTTTCGTGCGGAACGGGGGGGACGGGGACGGGGCTATTCCGTAACGGCGCGGCCGCCGGGGGCCGCGGCCTTGCGCTCCGTGCCTCCCTCGACCTCCACCGGCGCTTCCGCCTCCGGTTCCGCGGACGCCGTCACGTCGGGGGCGTCGCTGGCCTGGACGCGCGGTGCCACGGCCTTCTTGCGGGGTGCCGGGCGGCGCCCGCCGTCGCCCGCGCCGGGCCGGCGGACGACGCGTCCTCCCGCCTCCTCGCCGATGGACGGCATGCCCGCGACCGCCACCGTCCCGCCGCCGGCCGCGGCCACCGCCGCCTCCTCGGCCTCCTGGTCCCTCTCCCGCTTCTCGTAGAGACTGCGCCCCTCGAGCAGCGCGTCCGCGATGCGGCCCGCGAACAGCTTGATGGCCCGGATGGCGTCGTCGTTTCCAGGGATCGGGTAATCGATCTCCTCCGGGTCGCAGTTGGTGTCGACGACCCCCACGACCGGGATGTCCAGCTTGCGGGCCTCCTGGACGGCGATGTGTTCCTTCTTCGGGTCGATCACGAAGAGGGCGTCGGGCAGGCGGTCCATGGTCTTGATCCCGGTCAGGACCTTGGCCAGCTTCACGTGCTCCTTCTCGAGCTGCAGCAGCTCCTTCTTCGTGTAGCGCCCCTCCACCGGGTTCTGCAGGAAGTTCTCGAGCCAGCGCAGGCGCTCGATGCGCTTCTTGATCGTGCGGTAGTTGGTGAGGGTGCCGCCGAGCCAGCGCTGGTTCACGAAGGGCATCGTGGAGCGGGTCGACTCCTCGGCGATCGTCTCCTGGGCCTGGCGCTTGGTGCCCACGAACAGGATCGTCCTCCCCTCGGTGCCGAGTCGCTGCACGTACTCGAGGGCCTCGCGGAAGCGGGTGAGGGTCTTCTGGAGGTTGATGATGTAGATGCCGTTCCTCTGGCCGAATATGAATTCCCGCATCTTCGGGTTCCAGCGTTTCGTCTGGTGCCCGAAGTGGACACCGGCCTCCAGGAGCTCCTTCATGGTCACCGCCGCCAAATGGTACCTCCTCCCGCGCGGCGCTCCGCCGCGCCGACCGCCGGGCCGCCGCGGCGTGCGCCGCGGTCGCTCCCGGCCCTGATTAGCGCTTCGAGAACTGGAACCGGGCCCGCGCCCCGCGCTGCCCGTACTTCTTGCGTTCCTTGACGCGCGAGTCGCGCGTCAGGAACCCCGCCGTCTTCAGCTTGGGCCGCAGGGCGACGTCGAACTGCACCAGGGCGCGGGCGATGCCATGTCGAATGGCGCCCGCCTGCCCGGCCTCGCCGCCGCCGGCCACGTTGACCAGGATGTCGAAGCGCTCCTGGGTCTCCGTCAGGACCAGCGGCTCGCGCACCACGCGCTTCAGCGCATCGGTGTGGAAGTAGGAATCGATCGGGCGGTGGTTGACCACCAGGCCGCCCCCTCCGGGCCGCAGGTAGACGCGCGCCGTCGCCGTCTTCCGCCGTCCCGTCGCGTAGAACTGCACTGCCGACATGCTCTCCCTTTCCCCGGTCTCAGGCCGGGATCGCGACCTTCTCGGGCTTCTGCGCCTGGTGCGGATGCTCTCCGCCGGCGTAGACCTTCAGCTTCATTCCCTGGCGCCGCCCCAGGCTCCCCTTGGGGAGCATCCCTTTCACCGACCACTCGATGACACGGTCGGGCCGGGTCTTGAGCACCTTTCCGGCCGCGATCTGCTTGAGGCCGCCGGGATATCCCGTGTGCCAGCGGTAGAACTTCTTGTCGAGCTTGCGGCCCGTGAGGCGGACTTTTGCCGCGTTGACGACCACCACGAAATCGCCGGTGTCGGCATGCGGCGTGTATTGCGGGCGGTGCTTGCCCATCAGAACGCCGGCCACGAAGGTCGACAGGCGGCCGAGGGTCTGCCCCTCCGCGTCCACCAGGATCCATTTCCGGTCGGCATCCGCCGGCTTGCAGACGTAGGTGCCCATCACTCTCCAGACGCTCCCGGCCGCAAAAACCCCATTTGAGCGGACCGCGCATTGTGGCAGGAGCGCGTGCGAACTGTCAAGGCCTCAGCGCCGCGTCCCCAGGAGCAGCACCAGGATCGCCTTCTGTACGTGCAGCCGGTTCTCGGCCTGCTGGAAGACCACCGAGGCGGCCGATTCGATCACCTCGTCGGTGACCTCCTCGCCCCGGTGGGCCGGCAGGCAGTGCAGGAAGAGCGCCCCCTTGGCCGCCCGTGCCATGACGGCGGCGTTCACCTGGTAGGGCCGGAACTGGGCGACGCGCGCATCGTGCTCCGCCTCCTGCCCCATGCTGGCCCAGGTGTCGGTGTAGACGGCGTCGGCCCCCGCGACCGCGGCCGCAACGTCGGTCCCGGTCTCGATGCGCGCTCCGCTCTGCGCCGCGTCCTGCCGCGCCTGGAGCACGACCTCGGGGTCGGGCGCGTAGGCCGGAGGGGTCGCGAGGCGCACGTGCACGCCGAGCTTGGCCCCGGCATGCAGCAGCGAGTGCGCCACGTTGTTGCCGTCTCCCACGTAGGCCAGCGTGATCCCCTGGAGGCGTCCCAGGCGCTCGCGCAGGGTCAGGAAATCGGCCAGCGCCTGGCAGGGGTGCTGGTGATCCGACAGGGCGTTGATCACGGGCACGGAGGCGTGCCGCGCCAGATCGACGATCGCCTGGTGCGAGAAGGTGCGCGCGATGATCCCGTCGACCATCCCCGACAGCGTGCGCGCGATGTCCGCGACGCTCTCGCGCTTGCCCATGGAGATGTCGCCGGGGCCCAGGTTGATGGCGTGGCCGCCGAGCTGCGTCATGCCGGCCTCGAAGCTGACCCGGGTCCGCAGGGACGGCTTCTCGAAGATCATCGCCAGGGTCCGGTGCGCCAGCCGCTGATGGTAGGAGCCGGGGTCGTTCTTGATGGCGCGCGCCAGGTCGAGGAGCTCGAGAAGATCCTCCTGCGCCAGGTCGCGGATGGAGACCAGGTCGGTGCCCTTCACCCCTTCAGGCTCCTTTCCGAGACGCGGCGCGCCGTAGCGAGGATTCGCCGGCCGAAGCCACGATGCGCGTTCCGGCGCGCCGTCGCACCGCCTCCGTGAGCCGGCCGGCCGAGGTGATCAGCACCTCCCGGCCCGTCGCTTCCACGAACTCGAGGGCGGCGCGCACCTTCGGCCCCATGCTCCCCTCCGGGAACTGCCCCTCGGCCTGGTAGCTCCGCGCCTGCGCGACGTCGAGGAGGCGGAGCGCCTTCTGGTCCGGACGGCCGTAGTTCACCGAGACCTGGTCCACCCCGGTCAGGATCACGAAGAGGTCGGCGCCCAGGCCGGTGGCGATCAACTCGGCGGTGTAGTCTTTGTCGATGACCGCCTCCACGCCGCGCAGCGCGCCGTTTTTGGCGCGGTAGACCGGGATGCCGCCCCCTCCCCCGGCGATCACCACGCTCCCCGTCGCCACGGCGCGCCGGATCGCGTCGATCTGCACCACTTCGAGCGGCCGGGGGGACGGCACGACCTTGCGCCAGCCGCGACCGGAATCCTCCACCATCGTCCAGCCTTGCTTGTGCATCAGGAACTCGGCGCGGAAGCGGGTGTAGAAGGGGCCGATCGGCTTCGTCGGGCGCCGGAACCCCGGATCGTCCTGGTCCACCACCACCTCGGTGACCAGCGTCACGACATCCTTGCCGCGCAGCCGCTGCCGCTTCAGCTCGTTCAGGAGGGCCACCTCGAGCATGTAGCCGATGCTCCCTTCCGAGGCGGCCACGCACACGTCGAGTGACAGCGGCGGCACCCTGGTGACCGCTTCCTCGACCTGGATCAGGATGTTTCCAACCTGGGGACCGTTGCCGTGCACCACCACCAGGTCGTAGCCGTCCTTGATCACCGGCAGGAGGGCCCGGGCGGTCTCCTGCGCATTCTCCAGCTGCTCCCACTGGGTCCCCTCCTGGTCCTTGCGGATCAGGGCGTTGCCGCCGAAGGCCACCACCGCCAGGCGGCGGTGCCTCGCCGCGGACCGCTTCGCCATCAGGGGATCCTCGCCAGGACGTCATCCAGGTCGGGCTTGCCGATCTCCTGCAGCTCGTAGGAGACGCGCAGGGCCGGCCGCTCGAAATGGATGGTCCGGCGCAGGTCGATCGGCGTGGCGATCAGCACCAGGTCGCAGTCGACGCGGTCGATCGTCTGCTTGAGCTCCTGCATCTGGGCCTCGCCGTAGCCGACCGCCGGCAGCAGGGTCCCGATTCCGGGGTACTTCTGGAAGGTGCGCGCGATCGACCCGACGGCGTAGGGGCGCGGGTCGACCAGCGAGGCCGCGCCGAAGCGCTGCGCCGCGATCACTCCGGCCCCGTATCCCATCTCGCCGTGCGTCAGCGTCGGGCCGTCCTCGACCACCAGCACGCGCTTGCCCCGGATGGCGGCCGGGTCCTCCACCGTGACCGGCGAGGCGGCCTCGACGATCAGCGCGCGCGGGTTGTACCGGGCGATGTTCGCCTTGACCTCTTCGATCCCTTTCTTGTCGGCGGTGTCGATCTTGTTGATGATGATGCAGGAGGCGCGGCGGAAGTTGGCCTCGCCCGGGTGGTAGCGCAGCTCGTGCCCCGGACGGTGCGGGTCGGCGACCACGATCTCGACGTCCGGTTTGTAGAACGGCAGGTCGTTGTTGCCGCCGTCCCAGACGATGACGTCGGCCTCCTTCTCGGCCTCGGCCAGGATGGCGCCGTAGTCGACGCCGGCGTAGACGATGGTGCCGTTCTTGATGTGCGGCTCGTACTCCTCGCGCTCCTCGATCGTGCAGTCGTAGCGGGCGAGGTCCTCGAAGGTCGCGAAGCGCTGCACGCGCTGCTTGACCAGGTCGCCGTAGGGCATCGGGTGGCGGACCGCCACCACCTTGCGGCCGCGCTCCAGGAGCTTCTGGCAGACGCGCCGCGTCGTCTGGCTCTTCCCCGCCCCGGTGCGCACGGCGCAGACCGAGACGACCGGCTTGCGCGCCTTGAGAGACGTGGCGTCGAACCCCAGGAGGGCGAAATCGGCGCCGGCCGCGATGACCTGCGAGCCCTTGTGCATCACGTGCAGGTGCGACACGTCGGAGTAGGCGAAGATGACCAGATCGACCGTCAGGCGGGGGATCAGGTCGGCGATCTGCTCCTCTTCGTAGATCGGGATACCCTCCGGGTAGCGCCCCCCGGCGAGCTGCGCCGGGTAGCGCCTCTCGCTGATGTTCGGGATCTGGGTGGCGGTGAAGCCAACCACCTCGTAGGCGGGGTCGTCGCGGAAGCAGACGTTGAAATTGTGGAAGTCCCGTCCGGCCGCCCCCATGATCAGGACACGTCGCGCGCTCATCGATCCTCGTCTCAAAAAAACCGAGGAGCAACCGCTGGCGAGCGATTGCTCCCCGTGGCTTAGTTGGCGCCGGGCCAGCCTCGCAGAAACCTGGGGATTATAGCAGATCCGGTTGATTTGTCAAGGGTTGGGGCTGCTTACGCGCCGGCGAGGGAGACCTGGATCGTGCGGGCACCAGGCGGTTGCGGAGGGGGCTCCTCGGTCATGATCGGGCCGCGTCCGTCCCCCGCCAGCCAGCGGCCCGTCTTCGCGTCCTGCCGGATGCGGATGGCACGGAGCGGGGTGCCCGGCTGTTCCAGGTTGCGGAACACCCCGAAGCGCAGACCCGAGCTGGGCGGCACGGCCGGCGCGACCTCGACCGGCTCCCGCCGGCCCGCCTGTCGCCCGCTGGCACAGAAGGAGACCAGGACGCTCCTGGGATCGGGGCCGGCCACTTCGACCAGCTGCCCGGTCGCATCGGTCCGCGGCACGGTGAGGGGGGGCGGCGGGGCGGCGGCGGGAGGGGGTGGCGTCGCGGGCGGCCGCTCGGCCGCCGAGGCGACCGTCTCCTCCAGCCCGACGGCCCCATTCCGCGTCAGATACTCGCCCCAGACATGGTACATGTGGATCAAGAGCCCGGTCAGGATCATCGTCCCGATGCTGAAGATCATGAAGTTCCAGACGCCGTGGGAGACCGAGGTCTGCGATGGAGGCGGCTCCTTGGCCTCGCGCGCCGCCTTCTGCTCGAGGGCCTTCCGGACGGACACGCGGTTGTCGGCCACCATGAGCGCCAGGTCCATCGGCAGCCGGTGGCGTTGCGCCACCCGCATCGCCAGGGCCCGCCGGTCGCCGCGCTCGACCGCCTGCTGGACGGTGAGGCAGCCCTCGGCGACCGCCCGCGCGAAGGCGGGATCGTACGGCGCGTCGCTTTCGATGAGTCCCGGCTTCGCCGCAGAGGCGCCGCGCCCGGCTGCGGGGGGAGCGGCCGCCGGGCCCGCCGGCCGGGGACCTGGCGGAGAGACCGGAGAAGCGGGGGACGGGGCCGGGGCGCTCCCCCTGAGGGCGCGCGCCTCCTCCAGGGTCATCACCCCCTCGAGGATCGAATAGGCCCCCGCCATGTCGATTTGATTGGCCTCGGCGTACTCCCTGGCCCGGCGGTACCGATCCTCGTCGGCGGGTTTTCCGGGGCGGTTGATGGCCAGGCGGTAGCGCTTGCCGCACCCCGAGCAGGACACGACGGCCGGGGTCCCCGACGCGGAAGGGACCCGGACAGGCGTCAGGGACTTGCACTGCGTGCAGCGGATGTGCATCAGGCTCTCCCCCGTCGCGCGGCTTCGCCGCATCCCCGGGGTCAGGAGTTGACGGCGAGAATCTAGGGCCCTAAGTTAGCGGAGTCAAACGATCCGTCCCGCCGACCGGCGGAGGAGAGCCCGCAGGTGACCACGCATCTCGAGAACAGGGTCGTCAGGGCGATCCGGGTCTTCACCGAGACGCTCGCCTTCGACGGCCTGCTGAACGTCAGCCTCGGCGGCCGCACGCTCGACGAGCTGAACGCAGCCTCCCGGCCGATGCTCACCCTGAACTCGCCCCGCGCCGCGGCGGGCGGCTGGACGCCAGGGGACGGGCCGCTCCTGGTGAACCGGGAGGCGGTCCTGTTCGTGGTGGAAATCCCGGAGCCGGGCGCCACCCTCGGCAAATCCGAGGCCGAACCCGAGCTGCGCCGGTTCGATCGATCCGCCATCCGGCTGCGTGTCGGCCCCTACGACGTCGAGGCGTACGTGCACACGTCGCATGGCGCCAATCCGCTCGTGCGCCTCAGCCAGTCGGTGCATCCCTTCATCGCCCTCAATGCCGCGACCGTTTCCGGTCCCGGATTCGACATCACCGTTCCCTTCGTGGCCGTGAATCGCTCCCACGTCCTGGTCTCCCAGGAACTCTTCAGCGTCAGCGCCATCCCGGAAGAAGTCGCCGTCGCCGCCGGCGAGACCGAGCTCTGAGCGGACTCGCGGAGCGGCCCGGGCCCGTCAACGCTGGCGGAAATCGACGACCACGAAGGGGAACTCCTGCTGCACGTTCTTGATCGCGGTGCTGCAGTATCCGGTGTCACCGTTGCCGCCGCCGGCGTTGTCGTAGGTCGCCACCGCCGCCCCGTCGTCCGTGGTCCCCTTGATCCCGTCCGGGCCCGAGCAGTCGTCGCTCGTCCACATCTGTCCATCGGGCCCGGCGATGTTGGCCACGAAGCTGGCGCCCGACAGGGCGCCGTTGCCGCCGCCATTGCGCTGGAAGTTCCCCTTGCCGACGATGAAGAGCGTACCGGTCCAGGCGGCATTGCCGCTGAAGGTGAGCGTTCCGGTCACCCACAGGAGGCCACCCCCGTTCAGCGAGGACGCGACGGTGTAGTCCCCCTCGATGTAGACGATCTTGGGCGCCGCGGCGGTTCCGAGTGACCCGTTGGGCGTCGACGCGTTCCCGACCAGGTCGGCCGCGGACCGCACCTTCCCGGCCAGATCGTGCAGCGCATCGCAGTCCTTCCACGCCGGGTCGATGGTGTTCGACACGTTGGTGACCGTGTCCACCCCCGTGTTGGCGCCCGAGGTGTAGCTGCCGGGCTTGTGGACGCCGGCCTCGGCGCTGGTCTCCGAGGCGGCGCCGATGACGCCGACCACCGGCAGGGACAGCCCCGCGATCCCTCCCGCGCAGTCGTTTCCGGTGTAGGCCTTCGCGTTGCTGTTGCCGCCGTCGAAGTTGGCGGTGGGCCCCACCATGGTGATCGTCGCCGGCATCGCCGGGAAGGCGTCGCGCTCGACGATCGCCTGCACCTCCTCGATGGCGTAGCCGGTGCTGCCGCCGAGGGCCGTGATCATCACCCGGTCGTTCGAGTCGATGAGGGTCGCCCGCCCGTCCACGGCATCGTTGGTCAGGAAGGCGACGTACCGCCCCCCGCTGAACGCGGTGACGGCCTTGAGCGGCACATCGTCGCCGTACCCCGTGAAGCCGGTGACCGTCCCGCTCGAGTCGTACGTCGCCTTCACGGCCGCCGGATCGAAGTCGATGAGGCCGTTGGCCCCCGCCGCCGCCGTCAGGTCATCGTTGAACGTGTCGCGGTTCGCGGTTATGGCCGCGTTGAGGTTCGTGACGCGCAGGGTCTCGCGCGCGTCCTCCAGCCCCGCCTCGGCCAGATAGAACACCTGCTTCGAGCGCAGGTCCACCTGGCTCATCTTGACCTCGTTCTCGGTGACGAACAGCAGGGCCGCCCCCATCCCGGTCAAGAGGGCCAGGACGAAGATCGCCATCACCAAGGCCGAGCCCCGATCATCGGCCCCGGAGCGCCGGGACCCCTGTTCGATCGCGTACCTGCCGGGCGTTCTCACAGGGCCTTCCTCAGGACGACGTCGCTGCTCACCGTGTAGCGGATGTACTGGCCGGATCGCGGGTCGGGCGCCGGTGAGCGCGCGGTGATCCGCACCATGATCCGCGTCGGGTGGGTCGTCGCATCGGGGACGAACATGGTCTCGGCGACGCGGCCAGGACCACGAACGGCTGGGTCGTATCGCTGGAGGTGCGCCACTCGATCTGCGTGCCGTTCCAGCGGATCAGCACGTCCTCCCCGGCGTCCGCCGTGTCGCCGTCCTCGTTCAGGTCGGCCAGCACCTCGATGTAGTTGGTCGTGTTGGTGGGCGTCGGGTCGAGGACCAGCGCGGGGAATCCGGCGTTGCGCGGGTCCCAGCCGGCGCTGCGCAGCACCTGCACGATCATCGACAGGCAGTTGCGCGCCGTGGCCTGCACCTCGGTGCTCATCTGGTCGGCCCGGTTGATCTGCGAGTTCTGGATCAGCAAGCCGGCGATCCCGCCCATCGCCAGGGTCAGAAGCGACAGGCTGACCAGCAGCTCGAGGAAGCTGAACCCCGCCTCGCCTGGGCGAGCGACGCTCACCGGGCCCTCAGGCAGGTCAGGGTGACCTCCTTCTGGAGGCCGATCGCCTGGCGGGTGGCGATGGCGCGCACGGTGATCGTCTTGACCGTCGCCGGGCTGGCGTTGTCGACGATCTGCCAGCGCACCGTGAAGCGCGCGTCGGCGGCGTCCGAGTAGCCGCTGACGTTCGAAGCGGTGCCGCCGCCGGCGGGCAGCGAGTAGAAGTCGGTCGCGCGCAGGAGTTCCATGCGGTCGACGGCGGCGGCCCCGACGTACCCCATGTCGCCGCCGGCGGCGGTCTCCTTCATGGCGAAGACGAACATCGGCGCCGCCGCGATGAGCCCCACGAACATCAGCGACAGCGCCAGGAGCACCTCGACCAGGGTGAAGCCGCCCGCCTCCCGCCGGCGGCTCACGATCCGGCCACCCAGGCCGATCCGTCCCAGTGCTCGACGCGCACGCCGCCGGCGCCATAGAGATTGACCCGGTAGCTGCCGTCGCCGCCCTGCATGGCGATCAGGCCGGCGCCGGCGGAGACGCCGCCGCTCGAGGTGAAGGTCGCCTGGTACAGCGTCCCCGAAATCACCGCCAGCGTGACGGCCGAGCCGCCATCGGGCCGCGCGAAGGCGACGCTCGCGGGAATCGTCAGCGTGTAGAGCAGGATGTCGTCGGTGGCGCTGGCGGGGTCGTTCAGGTCGTAGATCTGGACCTGGCGGGTCGCGGTGTTCAGGACGAACTGGCAGGAACGGTTGCGGCTGACCGCCAGGATGCGCGCGAGCTGCAGGTACTCCTGCACCTGGTAGATCGCGCCGCGCATCTCCTCGCGCCCGAGCCAGGGGATGGTGTAGGTCATCGTGACGGTGATCAGCATGGCGATGATCACCATGACGATCGTCACCTCGGCGAGGCTCACCCCCCGTTCGCCGGATCCCATGCGAGCTCCCAGCCCCTTGCGGAATTTATGGTCGCGCGGCGCATAAGTCAAAGAGGGGCCGGGACTAAGGCGCCGTCGCGCCATGCCGTGGATGGCCTCTAGGTGTCCTTCGGGACGGGGTGGGGCAGCTGCAGGTGCTCCGGCAGGACCCGGTCCCCCTCCCCGAGGATCAGGGCCCGCTCGATGGTGTTCTCCAGCTCGCGCACATTCCCGGGCCAAGTGTGCTCGGCCAGGAGCCGGAGCGCCTCCGGCGCGATGGTGATGGGACCGCGCTTCTTCTGCTCGGCCGCGAACTTCTTGACGAAGTGCCGGGCCAGCATCGGGATGTCCTCGCGCCGGTCGCGCAGAGGCGGCACGGTGATCGGGAAGACCGACAGGCGGAAGAAGAGATCCTGCCGGAAGAGCCCCGCGGCCGCCAACCCCTTGAGGTCCTTGTTCGTCGCGGCCACCAGGCGTATGTCGACCGTGCGCGTCTCCGTCCCGCCGACCCTCTCGAAGCTCTTCTGCTCGATGACCCGCAGCACCTTCCCTTGCAGCCCCGGCGACAGGTCGCCGATCTCGTCCAGGAACAGGGTCCCCTTGTCGGCGATCTCGAACTTGCCGCGCTTGGTGCCGGCGGCGCCGGTGAAGGCGCCCTTCTCGTAGCCGAACAGCTCGCTCTCCAGGAGGTTCTCCGGGATGGCGGCGCAGTTGATGGCGAAGAAGGACTGCTTCTTGCGCCCGCTCAGGTGGTGCACGGCCTTGGCGAACAGCTCCTTGCCGGACCCGCTCTCGCCCTCCAGGAGGACCGTGGCGTCGGTCGGCGCCACGCGGCGCACCTGGTCCAGCGCCCGCTTCAGCGCCTCGCTCTCCCCCAGGATGGCGGGGAACTCCAGCTCCTCGGAGAAACGCTCGTTCAGGAGGAGGTTCTCGCGCAGCAGGCTCCTGTGCTCGAGCGCCCTGTGGATGAGCGCCAGGAGGTGATCGTTGTCCACCGGCTTCTCCAGGTAGTCGTACGCCCCCTCCCGCATGGCGCTCACGGCGTCACGGATGGTGCCGTAGGCGGTCATCAAGATCACCGGCATCTCGGGATCGGACTGCACGGCGGCCTTCAGGACCTCGTGGCCGTCCGCCCGCGGCAGGCGCAGGTCGGTCAGCACCATGGCGAAGGCGCCGCGGCGGATCTTCTCCAGCGCGGCGCGGCCGTCGGGGGCCTCGTCCACGCCGTACCCCTCCGCCTCGAGCGTCTTGCGCAGCACCGAGCGGAGGGTCTCCTTGTCCTCGACGATCAGGATCCGCTCGGCCGATCTCACCGGCTCTCCCCTCTCACCGGCTCTCCGCCTCGCTCCCGAAGCGCGTCTCGAGCTGGACGAGGTGGCCCCGGGCTTCCTCCAAGTCGGACTCGAGGGACTTGATCTCGGCGTCCACCTGGTCGAGGAGGTCCTTCGGCTTGAGGCTCGCGTCGTTCGCGCGTTCGTCGTCGGTCTGGGCCTTCGGCATGCCGATGAGCGGGTTCGTGATGCCGAGCCGCTTCTGCTTCAGGTAGTCGAGGCGGGACTGGATGCGGGCCACGTCGTCGCGGGCGACCTGGATCTGCTGCGCCCGCAGCTTGTCCCGCGCTTCGCGATCCCTGAAGGGCTTGAGCGGATCCTGGGAGGGAGGCTTGGCGATCACCAGCGGCGTGCGCACGAGCGGGGCGTACTGGCTCGCTCCGGGGCCGGGGGTGGGCGGCTTCGTCTGTCGCACGACTCCCGGCGCCGGCGGCTTCGGCGCGGGCGGGGTGCCGCCCGCGCCCGCCGCTTGCGAAGGTTCTTCCGCGGGCTCCTCCTCGGGAGGCGGCGCGGCCTTCCGGAAGCGCTCCAGGTCGTCGTCGGTGAAGCTCAACGGCGCCTGGGGGGACGGTCTGGCGGCGGGCGCGCTCTTCTGGTCGGGCGCCGGAGAAGGGGACGGCCGGGGCTCCGGGGATGTTTTCTTGGGCTCCGCCTGCGGGGCCTTCTTCTTGGGTTCCTTTTTCTCCTGGTCCTTCTTGTCCTTGCCCGAGTCCGGGGCTGGCGCAGAGGCCGCGCCTCCCTGCTCCGGGGGAGGAGGCGTCTGGGCCCGCCCTTCCAGGCCCGGAAGGAACATCAGGATGAGGCCGAGGGCACAGGCGGCGAGCGGACCGCCCGCGCTCTTGCGGGCACTCCTGCTGGTCGATCTGGAAGCGGCTCGATGCGCCATCGATCCTCCGGGCCACACGTCCGGTAACGGAAATGTAGGGCCCGGGGAGCCGAGGATCAAGCCGGCCGGCGGGCCCGGCCGGGGCTGATTACAAGTCGGTCTGCCAGGCGGTGACGATCACCCGCGGGATGTTCAATCCCTTGGGCGGCCACTGTCCTTTGATCAGCCGCTCGTCGAAGTAGAAGCCCGGGGTGCCGCCGCCGTCCAGGACCCCCTGCTGCGCCACCAGGGAGCCGAAGTAGTTGGCGTTCCCCTTCGCCGAGAAGGCGCCGCTGGTGTAGAGGACGCCGTTCAGGGCGACGGTGTCCTGGAACGGCAGGCCGTTGTCGTCCCGCACGGGGACGCCGGAGCCGACCTGGGAGGCCGTGGTGCAGGTGGTCGCATCGGTGCACCAGACCTCGCCGGTGCTCGGATCGGTGAAGACCTTGAACTTGGCCGCGGCGTTGGAGATCTTCGGGGTCGACGTGAGGCTGGTGCCGCCGCCGCTGGGATAGTCCAGGTTCACGAAGCCGGAGCCGTCGAACGGCTCACCGGGAGGGACGATCGTCTGGAGTGAGCCGGTGTTGCCGGCGCCCTCCGACGCCCAGGTCTTGGAGTTCAGGTAGACGAACCCCGCCACGCCGTTCCAGCCGCTGGCGCTCGGGATGTCGATGTCAGGAGTCAGGTTGGAGAGGGCGTCGGTGTAGAGGAGGCCGTTCGGCGGCAGGCTGTCGACCGTGTCGAAGAAGAAGAGGCCCCCCTTCCCGCTGGTGGCGCTCACGAAGCTCACGGAGGTGCCGGCCCCGTCCAGCTTGAAGTTTCCCCCGGTGTCGTACTTGTAGTAGAAGTGGTTACGGTCGCCGGTCTGGGCGATCGACTTCCACATCGCGTAGTCGAAGGTCGGGCAGTTGATGACCGTGTTCTGGAAGATGTTGCTGTGGTCGGTGCCTTCATTCCCCGGCGCGGTGAACGGCCAGGGCTGCGGGTCGGCGGGGTTGGGCGCCGGGATGCCGGTGGCCGCCGAGACGGTCCCCCCTGCGATGAACTTGAACCAGGGGTCCTCCAACGGCTTGGTGTCGTGGTCGGCGGCCCACTGGGCCAGCGTGTAGGCCCCGTTGACGTAGGTGAACGGGTCGTTCAGGGCGTACGGCATCCCGGTGTTGACCTTGTTGTCCATGTTGTTCTGGCTCGTGCCGGGGATCGAGGCATTCCCCTGGGAAGACCCGGCGCCCCAGTGGATCTTGAAGTCGCCGGTGTAGTTCAGGGTCGCGCACGACTGCAGCGGCCCGACCGGCCCCGGGACCGGGATCTCGTTGACCACCGCCTTGACGACGCGGGTGGCGATCTGGCGCTCGTTCGCGGTCCCCGGGTAGAGGAGCACCCCGCCGATGATCTTGACGGTCGCGATCCCCATCCTCTGGTTCTGGCCGCCGAGGTTCAGGATCGGTGGCGAGTAGATCTCGATCCGCGTGATCTTCGCCCGCAGGGTCGAGCTGGGGAAGTTCGGGAAGAGCGTGTTGTTGAGCGTGTCGAGGAAGGCCTGGGTCACGACCAGGTCCGGCCCCTGGGCCGCCTGCGACACGACGCCCGTGCTGCCGGTCTCGACGCCGATGTACGCGTCCTGCAGCCCCGGACGGTACGGCCGGTCGAAGATCGCGTTGGTCCCCTGCTTGTACCGCGGCAGACCCCCCGAGCCGTCCTGCAGGACCCGCTGCGTGGCCGGGTTGTTGTCGTCGTCGATGAGGCGCAGGGTGCGATCGATCTGGCCCGACGTCGGCACGAGGTACCCCGCCGCGCTCGGGTCGTTGAACCAGTTCACCACCAGGCGCCCGCCCGCCTCGGCGACGTAAAGGGCCATCGCCCCGTTCCGCTCGTTCTCGGCGATGGTGCTCTCCGTCTGGGCCATCATCAGATACGAGATCCCCAGGAGGCTCAGGATGACCGCCACCAGGGTCGCGATGATCAACGCCGAGCCCTGCTCCTCCGGGCGGCTGCGGATTCTGTCGTCGTGCATGGTCTTCTCCTCGCGTCGCATCGCCGCCCCCCTCAGATCCCGGTGAAGGTCAGGTCGGGCTTGACCGTGAAGGTGCAGGAGCCGCTGGCGTTGGAGGTGTCGGTGAAGGTGTACTTGATGGTGATCAGCTCGCCCGAGTTGGCCGCGTTGATAATCGTCGTGTCCCACTCAAGGGCCATGTTGATCACGCAGGCCGAGGTGCCGCAGATCCCGTTGGCGGTCGCCGGCAGGAGCAACGGGAAGATCGTGTAGTCGACCGAGGTCGGCGTGGCCGCCCCGGCGCCCAGGTTGGTGACCACCGTGCCGGTCGGGTATTCGACCGTCTGCAGCTTGTGGACCCCCAGGGTCGAGGACCAGGAGATGTCGAGGCGCGTGATGTCGAGGTCCTTGCCGGAGTTGTTGACGATCGACCAGGCGAGCTTGTGGTTCAGGCTGCTCGGCTTCCCGTTGGTCGGCGACAGGTTCGGGTTGGTCGGCGTGATCTGGCAGGCCAGGTTCGCCACGGCCGTGAAGGTGGTGGGGTAGATCTTCACGCACCCCTTCTGGTTCTCCACCTCCCAGTAGATGGTGTAGATGCCGGCCGCCGAGGCGGTCGTGTCCCAGGCCGGGAAGCTCCAGGGCGGGCCGGTGAGGATCTCCTGGTCGTAGACGTTCGCCGTGGGGGTCGTCAGGTTCGGGATGTGGACCCGGGCCCGGACGTACGTGTCGGTGCCGGAGACGCTCAGGGCCATCGGCA
>QHXZ01000012.1 GCA_003223165.1 Acidobacteriota bacterium | reverse complement strand
TGGCCTGGAGGAGGCGCTTCGCGGCGGGCGGCGTCGCCGTCCTGCTGCGCGACGCCCCGCGCCCGGGGCGGCCGCGGCGGATCGATCCGGCGCGCCTCGAGGCGATCCTGCGGGCCACGCGGCTGACCGTCCCGCATGCCGCCAGCCACTGGAGCGTGCGGGGCATGGCGGCGGCGCACGGCGTCAGCCCGGCCACCGTGCAGCGGCTCTGGAAGGCGCACGGGTTGAAGCCCCACCTCGTCGAGGCGTTCGAGCCCGACCCCACTCCGGTGCCCCTCTGATACCCTACCGGGGTCGGCGGGAGCGGCGGACTCCGGGAGGGAGCGCGTGAGCGGTCGATCGGCGCAAGACATGAAGCAGGCGGTCCTCGAATTCATGGAGGCGCGCGGATACCGGCCGGCGACGGCCCGGGCCCTGATCCGCCTGCTGGGGATCCCGCGCGAGCGCCGGAACGAGTTCAAGAGAATCCTGCGCGACCTGCTCAACGAGGACGCCATCGTCAAGGTGGATCACGATCGCTACGCGCGCCCGCGGCGCGGCCCCGCCGGCCGGGCCGGGTCCGGCGCCGGAGCGCCGCGCGTCCCGCCGCCCGGCGCGGCGCGCGTGCGGGGCGCGGTGAACGGGCGGCTGCAGCGCCATCCGAGGGGCTTCGGGTTCGTGACGCCCGACGCCGGCGGCGCGGACATCTTCATCCCGGGGCGGGGGCTGGGCGATCTGCTCGACGGCGATCGCGTCTCGGTGCGCGTGGTGCGCGACGACGGGCGAGGGCGGGCGGAGGGGGAGGTCGTGCGACTCCTGGAGCGCTCCAAGAAGCGGATCCTGGGCGTGTACCGCGCCGAGGGAGGACCGCGCGCTCCCGGGCGGGTCCAGGCCTACGACCGGCTGTTCGAGAACGACATCCAGATCCCGGAGGGGGACGCCGGCCGGGCGGCGAACGGCATGGTCGTCGGCGTCCAGGTGCTGCGGCCGCCCTCCGAGGGGCGCCCGGCGATGGGGCGGGTGGTCGAGGTGCTGGGCCACCCGGACGACGACGGCATGGATCTGAAGCTGATCGTGCGCAAGTACGATCTGCGCAGCGAGTTCCCCGCCGACGTCCTGGCCGAGGCCGAGGCGATCCCTGAGGCGGTCCCGGAGGAGGAGGCCCGCCGCCGCGAGGACTTCCGCCGGTTGCCGATCGTCACCATCGACGGCGAGACCGCCATGGACTTCGACGACGCGGTCCATGTCGCCAAAAACGCCGACGGCACCTACGCGCTGCAGGTGCACATCGCCGACGTGGCGCACTACGTGCGGGCCTCGAGCGCCCTCGACCGGGAGGCCTACGAGCGGGGCACCAGCGTCTACTTCCCCGGCACGGCGATCCCGATGCTGCCCCACAAGCTGAGCAACGGCATCTGCTCGCTCAACCCCGGGGTCGATCGGCTGGTGCAGTCCTGCCTGATGACCCTCGACGGCCAGGGGAACGTCCTGACGCACCGCTTCGCGCAGGGCGTCATCCGGAGCGCGGCGCGCATGACCTACACCAACGTGGCGAAGATCCTGGTGCAACGCGACCCCGAGGTGACGGCGCGCTACCGCGATCTCGTGCCGATGTTCCGCCTGATGGAGGAGCTGTGCGGCGTCTTGAACGAGCGCCGCCGCCGGCGCGGCAGCATCGACTTCGATCTCCCCGAGCCGGAGATCGTCCTGGCGGCCACCGGCGAGATGACCGGCATCGTGGCGCTGGAGCGCAACGTCGCGCACCGCCTGATCGAGGAGTTCATGCTGGCCGCCAACGAAACGGTGGCGTCGCACCTCTGGAAGGCGCGCGTCCCCTCCCTGTACCGCATCCACGAGCGCCCCGACCCCGAGAAGCTGGAGGAGTTCGACGCCGTGGCGCGCGCCTTCGGCTACCGCCTGCCCGGCCCCTACGAGTCGATCCAGCCGGCGGCGTTCCAGGCGATCGTCGACATGGCGAAGGGCAAGCCCGAGGAGCGCTTCCTGTCGCGCCTCATGCTGCGCTCGATGAAGCAGGCCCGCTATTCGGAGAAGCGCGACATCCACTTCGGCCTGGCGACCTCGTGCTACACCCACTTCACCTCTCCCATCAGGCGCTACCCGGACCTCGTGGTGCACCGCATCCTGCGGCGCGCGCTCGCGGAGACGCCCCTGAGCGACCGTGAGCGCCAGGACCTCGATGCCTTCCTGCCCGAGGCGGCGCTGCACTCGTCGCGCTGCGAGCGCACCGCCGACGCCGCCGAGAACGAATTGGTCGAGTGGAAGAAGCTGGCCTTCATGGGACAGCGCCTGGGCGAGGAGTTCGACGGCTTCATCATCTCGGTGCACCCGTTCGGCTTCTTCGCGGAGATCAGGGAGTACTTCATCGACGGCCTGGTGAAGATCGAATCGCTGCGCGACGACCGCTACCGCTTCGTGGAGCGCAAGCAGATCCTCAAGGGCGACCGGCACGGGCGCGTCTTCAAGCTCGGCGACCCGGTGCGGGTGCGGGTCGACAAGGTGGACCACTTCCTGCTGCGCGTGGACTTCTCCCTGGTCGAGACGGGTGCACCGGCCGGCGCGGGCGCCGCCCCTGGACGGGCCGCCGCCCCTGGAGGGGCCGCCGCGCCGGGACGGGCCACCCCGGGCCGGGCCGCGCCTGGCCGCGCTGCTCCGGCGGCGCCTGGTCGGACGCGTGGAAGTCTCCCGGAGGGGCGGACCGGCCGGAGCCAGCGCGGAGGCCGCGGGCGGGACCGCGGGCGCGGCCGCCGGCGCGGCCGCTGAAGGGGCCGCATCGTCGTGGCGCGCGGCTACGAGTTCTTCGAGCACACCGCCGACGTGGGCGCGGTGGTGCGCGGCGCCACCCTGGCGCGCCTGTTCGAGAACGCGGCTCGGGCGTTGTTCGACCTGATCGGCGACTCCCGGACGGTGCGGCCGCGCCGCCGGGTGCGGCTGGCCGTGGAGGGGGCGGGGCTCGAGGATCTGCTGGTCCGCTGGCTCAGCGAGCTGCTCTACCGCCACGAGGTCGATCGGCTTATCTTCTCCGCCTTCGAGGTCGAGCGGGTCGACCGCTCGCGCCTGCGGGCTCGGGGGGTGGCCTGGGGAGAGCCGATCGACCGGCGGCGCCACTTGCTGCGGCACGAGGTGAAGGCGGTCACCTACCACCAGCTGAAGATCGTGCGCGGCCGCAGCGCCTGGCGGGCGCGGATCGTGTTCGACATCTGAACTGCAGTAATAATAATGATAGGGCACTGTTCTGCCGCAGCCGGGACGCCGACGATGCCACAAATAGCGCCTCTCGAGATCGAGCCGATCGACGCCTGCCGCTACCGCATCCCGCCCCAGGGACGCATGAACGTTCCCGGGATCGTGTTCGCCGACGAGCGGCTGATGGCCGGGATCCGGGAGGACCAGGCGCTGCGGCAGGTGGCCAACGTCGCCTGCCTGCCCGGGATCGTGCACGCCTCGCTGGCGATGCCCGACATCCACTGGGGCTATGGGTTCCCGATCGGCGGGGTGGCGGCGTTCGATCTCGACCGCGGCGTGATCTCCCCGGGGGGCGTCGGCTACGACATCAACTGCGGCGTCCGCCTGCTGCGCTCCCGGGTGAGCGCCGCCGAAGCGGAGGGGCGGCTCAGGGACCTGGTCGAGGCGCTGTTCCGCAACATCCCGACCGGCGTCGGGTCGCACCGCAAGGATCTCCGCCTCGGCGCCAAGGACGAGGAAAGGCTCCTGGCCCAGGGGGCCGCCTGGGCCATCGGCCACGGCCTCGGCGAGGCCGCGGACCTGCTGCACATCGAGGAGGGAGGCCGGCTCGAAGGGGCGGTCCCCGCGTATGTCTCCGAGCGGGCGAAGGAGCGCGGCCGCACGCAGCTCGGGACGCTCGGCTCGGGGAACCACTTCGTCGAGGTGCAGCGCGTCGCAGCCATCTACGACGAGGCGGCGGCGCGCGCCCTCGGCCTCGAGGCGGACGCGCTGACGGTGTCGATCCACACCGGCTCCCGCGGCCTCGGTTACCAGGTGTGCGACGACTTCCTGCAGGTGATGCTGAAGGCCTCCCGCGCGCACGGCATCGATCTGCCGGACCCGCAGCTGTGCTGCGCGCCCATCGGATCGGAGGAAGGCCGGCGCTACCTGGGGGCGATGTACGCCGCCGCCAACTTCGCCTTCGGCAACCGGCAGGTGATCACCCACTGGGTGCGGCAGTCGTTCCAGGAGGTGTTCTCGAAGGGGCCGCGCGACCTCGGCCTCGAGGTCGTCTACGACGTCTGCCACAACATCGCCAAGATCGAGACCCACAGGGTGGGAGGGCGGGAGCGCCGGCTCTGCGTGCACCGCAAGGGGGCCACGCGGGCCTTCCCCCCGGGACATCCGCAGACCCCCGCGGCCTACCGTGAGGTCGGCCAGCCGGTCCTGATCCCGGGCGACATGGGGCGCTATTCGTACGTTCTGGTCGGGACGGCGCGCGCCTACGAGGAGTCGTTCGGATCGACCTGCCACGGCGCCGGACGGCGGCTGAGCCGCACCGCGGCCAGGAAGGCCGCGCGCGGGCGCCCGATCGCGCGCGAGCTGGAGGCGCGCGGCATCTTCGTGCGGGCCGACGGCTACGCCACGCTGGCCGAGGAGGTCCCGGAAGCCTACAAGGACGTCGCCGAGGTCGTCGACGTGGTGGCCCGGGCCGGGATCTCGCGCAAGGTGGCGCGGCTGGTCCCGGTGGGCGTCATCAAAGGCTGAGCCGCTGCCTCTGGCGCCGCGCCGCCGGACGTCCCTCCCGGGAGGCGGGCCGCGCCGCCTTCTCGGCCGGGGGCTGCAGGGCCGCCCGCAGGACGTCGTCCACCGTGTCCGCGAAGATGAAATCGAGGTTCGCGAGCGCCGGCTTCGGGATCTCCTGCAAGTCCTTCTCGTTCTCCGCCGGCAGGATCAGCCGCGTGATGCCGGCCCGCCGCGCCGCCAGGACCTTCTCCTTGATCCCTCCGACCGGCAGCACCTTGCCGCGCAGGGTGATCTCGCCCGTCATGGCGGTCTCGGGGCGGCAGGGGCGGCCGGTGAGCAGCGAGGCGATGGCGGTCGCCATCGTGACTCCCGCCGACGGGCCGTCCTTGGGGATGGCGCCCGCGGGAACGTGCAGGTGCAGGTCCGAGCGGGCGAAGAAGCTGCCGTCGATCCCCAGCTCCTCGGCCCGGCTGCGCACGTAGGAGAGGGCGGCCTGCGCCGACTCCCGCATCACGTCCCCCAGCTGGCCAGTCAGGATGAGCGATTTCCCGCCCGGCATGCGCGTCGCCTCGACGAAGAGGATCTCGCCGCCGAACGGCGTCCAGGCCAGACCGATCGCCACGCCCGGAGGGCCGGCCTTCTCGAGCGCCTCCCGCGAGACGCGTACCGGCCCCAGGTAGCCGGCCAGGTCCTCCTCGCGAATCGGCATCCGCGGCCGTTCGCCCTCGACGCGCTTGCGGGCCACCTTGCGGCAGACGGTGGCGATCTCACGCTCCAGGTTCCTGAGGCCCGCCTCCCGCGTGTACCCCGAGATGATGCGCGCCAGGGCCGCGTCCTCGAAGGCGATCTCGTCCGCCTTCAGCCCGTTCTCGGCGGCCTGCCGGGGCACGAGGTAGGTGCGGGCGATCGCCAGCTTCTCCTCGTCGGTGTAGCCCGGCAGGCTCAGGACCTCCATCCGGTCTCGCAGCGGCGAGGGGACGGTGTCCAGGATGTTGGCCGTGGTGATGAACATCACCGCCGACAGGTCGAACGGGACGTCCAGGTAGTGGTCCAGGAAGTTGCGGTTCTGCTCCGGGTCGAGGACCTCGAGCAGGGCGGCCGAGGGGTCGCCACGGAAATCGGCGCCCAGCTTGTCGACCTCGTCGAGCATCAGGACCGGGTTCCGGGTGCCGCACTTGCGCAGCCCCTCGATGATGCGCCCCGGAAGGGCGCCGACGTAAGTCCGCCGGTGGCCGCGGATCTCCGCCTCGTCGCGCACGCCTCCCAGCGACAGGCGGTGGAAAGTGCGGCCCATGGCGCGGGCGATCGAGCGCCCGAGCGAGGTCTTGCCGGTGCCCGGGGGGCCGACGAAGCAGAGGATCGGGGCGCGCGCCCCGACCTCGTTCCCCTTGAGCTTGCGCACCGCCAGGAACTCCAGGATGCGGTCTTTCACCTTCTCCAGATCGTAGTGATCCTCGTCCAGGATGCGGCGCGCCTCGGACAGGTCGATCTTGTCCTCGCTCTGCTTCGACCAGGGCAGCGCGATCAGCCAGTCGAGGTAGGTGCGGATCACCACCTGCTCGGCCGCCCCCGGCGGGATGGTCCGCAGCCGCTTCAGCTCGCGGTCCGCGACTTCGCGCACCGGCGCGGGCATGCCGGCCTTCTCGATCTCCTCTTGCAGGCGCTTCAGCTCGGCGTCGGTCTCGTCGTCCGCCCCCAGCTCCTTCTGGATCGCCTTGAGCTGCTGGCGCAGGACGTACTCGCGCTGGCCCTTCTCGAGCTCGTCCTGCACCTCCTTCTGGATCTTCGAGCCCACTTCGAGGACTTCGATCTCCCGGCTGATGTGCGCCGTCAGCTTGCGCAGGCGCTCCTTGACCGACGGCGTCTCGAGGAGCTCCTGCTTGCGCGCCGCCTCGCGCACCAGGAGGGCCGCGGCCATGTCCGCCAGGCGCGCCGGGTCGGGGGCGTTGAGCAGCGCCACGCCCAGCTCGTCGGAGGCGATCGGCATCAGGGCGAGCATCTTCTGGATCTGGGCCAGCAGGTTCTTGGTGAGCGCCTCCAGCTCGACCGAAGGCTCCGCCACCTCGGGCAGCACTTCCACGTCGGCCACGAGGTACGGATCGGTCTGCACCGTGCGCGTCATGCGGATGCGCTCCAGGCCGTTGACCAGGACCCGGATCGTGCCGTCGGGGAACTTGAGCAGCCGGCTGATCACCGCCGCGGTCCCCACCCGGTACAGGTCCTGGTCCTTTGGGTCCTCGACCGCCGGGTCCTTCTGGGCCACCAGACCGACGACGCGATGGCGCACCATCACCTCGTCGATGAGCTTCAGCGAGTTGGGCCGCCCGATCGCCAGCGGCACCGGCATGGAGGGGAAGACTACGGTGTTCTTGAGGGGCAGGATCGGCAGCGTCGGGGGGATGGGCGGTCGCTTGCCGTCGTCGCGGCCGCCCGCGGCGCGGATCGGGGCCGCGGCCACTTCGTCCAGGTCGATCTCCGGGTCGCCGTCCTGCTCGGACATCAGCGGCCCTCGACCGGCACGTCGCGGCCGCCCGCGGGCCCGCGCTGCAGCGTGATGCGCAGGAAGCCGTCGGCGTACGCGGCGCTGATCGCCTCGGGGTCGACATCCTGCGGCAGGACGAGGATGCGCTCGAACGGCCCGTAGGAGATCTCCATCTGGTGCCAGCGCATGCACCCCGAGCCGGTCGGCTCGCGGCGCACACCGTGCACGCGCAGGTACGGGCCCTCGATGACGATCTCGATCTCCTCCCGCTTCACCCCCGGGACCTCCAGGGTGATCAGGATCGCCTCGGCCGTCTCGTAGACGTCGACGCGGGGCACCCACCCCTGCAGGGCGGGGGAGGCCTCGGCGCCGCCATGGAACAGCTGCTCCATCATGCGCTCCATGGTGCGGTGGAGATCGGCGGCGGCCTGCTCCTGGCTTCTTCGAATGCGCACCATGGGGGCCTGCCCCCCGCTCACCGCGCCCGCCCGAGGGCGTTGACCTGGCGCGTGAGCCGCGCCTTGTAGCGCGCGGCGGTGTTGCGATGCAGGATCCCCTTGCTCAGCGAGCGATCGATGAGCGACAGGGTGGGGGTGAGCGCCTTGCGCGCCCCGTCGGCATCCTTGCGCTCCAGGAGCGCGCGCAGCTTCCTGATCTGCGTGCGCAGGCTGCTCTTCCGCGTGCGGTTGACGGCGTTGCGCCGGCGGTTCTTGCGGATGTTCTTGACGGCGGACTTGATGCGTGCCACGACGACGACCTCCTGTTCGGGCGGCCTTACCGCTCTTTGAGACCGAGGCCCCGCAGTCGCTCGCGCGCGATGCGCGCCTCCTCGGACCTCGGATAGGCGCTGACGACGTGCTGCAGCTGGATGACCGCTTCGGCGGTCTTGTTCTGCTCGAGGAGCGCGAGCCCCTTCTTCAGGTACGCGGAGGCCGCCTTGTCGCCGCCCGGGTAAGCCTGGATCAGCTGATCGTAGGCGGCGATGGCCTCCGGAAAATGCCGCTGGGCGTACTGCACCTCGCCGATCAGGAACTGCGCGTCGTCCGCCAGGGCGCTCGACGGAAAGCGGCGGACGAACTCGTTCAGCTCCTGCAGCGCCAGGGCGTAATTTCCCTTGGAATAGTCGGTGTATCCCTGCCGGAACATCTCGTCCACGATCACCGGCGTCGCCGCCCCCGCCGTCGAGGAGGCGGGCGGCTGGGTCCCGCCCGCCGCCGGGGGGGATGCGGCGCCCGGCGGCCCGGCCGGCGCCATTCCCGGCGCGGCCGCCGCGCCCGCCACCAGCGGGCCGCTCACCGGCGGCGCGGCACCGGCTCCCGCGCCGGCGCCGCCCGCGCCCGGCGGCTGCGGCAGCGCCTGGACCAGCGACTGCAGCGACTCGCGCGTGGCCCGCAAGTCCTCCACCGCGGCCGAGAGGCGCCGGTCGGTGTCGTCGGCGCGCGAGCGCAGGACCTGCAGGTCACGCTCGATCGTCTCGAGGCGCAGGCGCAATTCGGGGGCCAGGCCGGGGGCCGGGGCGACCGCGGCGCTGCCCCGCGCCGCGTCCCGCATCTGGGCGATCTGGTCGGCGAGCGCCGCGTTGTCCTTCTGCACCTTCCAGAGCTGCTGCTGGATGCCGTCCATGTCGGTCTGCACCTGCGAGGAGCCGGTGGTCGCGCAGGCGCCGCAGAGGCCCGCCAGCGCCAGGAAGGCCCCGGTCAGCGCGCCGCGCCTGCGACCGGCTCCCGCCGGTCCCGGGGCCGCAGGCCCCGCGCCCGTCAAGCAGCGCGCGTCATTCGGCAAGGAAGATGAACTCGTCGCGCCGGTTCTTGGCCCAGGCGTCCTCGTTGTGGCCCGGATCGACCGGCCGCTCCTTGCCGAAGCTGATGATCCGCAGGCGCGAGGCCGGCACCCCCAGGGAGGCCAGATAGTCGCGCGCGGCGCGGGCCCGCTTCTCGCCCAGGGCGAGGTTGTACTCGACCGTGCCGCGCTCGTCGCAGTGCCCTTCGATGCGCACCTTGAACTGGGAGTACTGCTTCATCTTCTCGGCGTTGTCGCCCAGGCCGCGGACGGCGTCGGTCCTTAGATCGTATTTGTCGAAATCAAAGTAGATCGTCTTGAGCACCCTCTGGGTGTTCAGCTTCTCCGCCAGGGACGATGGCCCCTCGGCCACGCTCTCGGCGGTCGGCTTCACCTCCTGGAACCCGGTGGTCTCGTCGACCTTCTCCGCCTTGGGAGCGGGTGACTCG
>QHXZ01000011.1 GCA_003223165.1 Acidobacteriota bacterium | reverse complement strand
ATTTCTCGCCCCGCCTTTGCGAGTTTGCCGGATCGATGTCAAAATTCCGCCCCTCCCCCATGCTTCCCCGGGAACGGGCGCCCCATGCTGTATTCGTGCAGCGAGCCCACCAGAAAAGTGTTGATCGATCAGATGGTTCATCGTACTCTCTGCACAACCCCGGAGGGCCCGACGGGTCCGGGCGAGGGAGCATGAGAGCGGCCAAGGGCGTCCAGATCCTGACATCTGCCTCGATCGCGGGTCTCCTGTGGGCCTCACCGGCTCGCGCCGAAGATACCAAGGGGAAGTGGCAGTTCGGCTTCGGCCTGTCCTACTACTCGACCGTCGACTACATCCGGAGCAACGCCGACATCGCCAGGGCCGGAGGAGTGGTGGGCGAGAACGGCCTGCCCGCCGTCGACAATGTGGACGATCGGCCGGACATCAACATCCTGAACCAGCCGAGCATCAAGGATAAATTCAAGCTCGATCTCAGCGCCAGCTACGGGCTGACGCGCTGGCTGGCCCTCGAGGCCGCGGTCGGCTACATGCAGGCCCCGGTCGGGAACATCGAGTTCTATCTGAACGACAAGATGCAGCAGGTGCAAGTCAGCGACCGCCCATCAGGGCTTCCGCTCTGCGGACCCACCGTTGACCAGAAGTGCAGCGACGTCTCTGATCCGTCGCTGAACGAGGACATCCACAACACGTTCCTGCCGGTCGGAACCATCACCGAAATTCCCGTTCATCTGAGCGGCTTGGTGCGGTTCCGCCCGGAGAGCCCGTTCGACCCGTACATCGGCCTCGGCGTCGGATACATCCAGACACATCCAGACGCACTTGTCGACGAGCGATCAGTTCAACGAGCGCTCGAGCGAAGTCACCGCCCGCAAGATCATCACGGACTGCGAGGGTGACTACACGGTCAATTCCTGTCCCGAAAAGACCGATGTGGACAAGAACGGTCAGCCACTCTGGCACCCCGGGGAGCCCTTCAAGAGGCATGTGCCGTTCCACGCCACGCCGCTCTCCGCGACCGTGCGGAGCTCGTTCGAATGGCACGCGGTCGGCGGCGTGGACTATTACATCAACGAGAAGATGTCGTTCTACGTGGATGCGCGTTACACCTGGACCGGGGGCGCGGTGCACATCACCACAGACGGACAGCCACAGGTGAACCTCGCCGCCGAGGATCAGGGTCGGCTCCTCCTCCAGAACAAGGGAACGCCGCGCAATGGGCCCGGTGACTGGACGCAGGGAGAGGACAAGAGCGGTTACTTCCTCTGGGAGGACACGGGATTCATCACCAAGGACAGCAGCGGCCAGCCGATAACCTGCGACAACCCGCTGATGCCCCCTGCGCCTGGCGGCCGCGGCAACTGCGCGGGAGACGGCCTCTTCGAGACCGAAGACAAGAACTACAATGGAGTTCTTGACCCGCTCTACACCGACGACAAGACCGGGCTGCTCACGCCGGAGGACAACGGCGTCATTTACGTCCTGCCTCCGGGCCCGTTCCACAACGTGGGCGAGAGGTTCGACGACCTCACTTTCTTTTGCGCCGCCTGCGTGGGGAACGGAGACAAAAACACCTACTTCGACTCGCGCGGCAACTCGAACGCCAGTGATGAGCTCCGGCGGCCCGACTCCGAGGACAAGAACTACAACGGCTACATGGACCGGTTTCTCCAATACGGCATCGACATCTGCAGCACACCGGACGGCAAAGACAATCCTGGTTGCAAGGGCATTTCGCCAAGCGCGACACCGGCCTATGTCTGGCCGGGGAACTGCGCGACGATCATTCCGAGCATTGGAAACAAGCTCCCGGAGGGGTGCCCGCCGCCCCAACCCTTCGGTTCGGCCTCTCCGAAGACCAGCGCCATCGACGATACGGCGGACATCTACATCATCCAGGGTGGGCGGATCCACCTGGGTGGGTTCGCGCTGGGCGTCGGCATGAAGTTCACTTTCTAGCGCACATCTGGTATGCTGGCGGCCGACATGAGACGAGTTTCCCGGCGACCATAGCGGAGGGGTCACACCCGTTCCCATTCCGAACACGGTCGTTAAGCCCTCCAGCGCCGATGGTACTGCGCTGGCAACGGCGTGGAAGAGTAGGACATCGCCGGGATAAATACCAGGAAGCCCGCGGTCACGCCGCGGGCTTCTTGCTTTACCCCGCGCCATGCTAGAATGCGGCCCCGCAGAGGCGAGAGAGAGCCCCATGTCCGGACACTCGAAGTGGCACACCATCAAGCACAAGAAGGGCGCCGCCGATGCCAAGCGCGGGCGCGTCTTCACCAAGCTGATCAAGGAGATCACCGTCGCGGCGCGCGCCGGCGGCGGCGACCCCGACGGCAATCCTCGCCTCCGCACGGTCATCCTGGCGGCCAAGGCCGCCAACATGCCGAAGGACAACATCGAGAAGGCGATCAAGAAGGGGACCGGCGAGCTCCCCGGGGTGAGTTATGAGGAGATCACTTACGAGGGATACGGGCCGGGCGGCGTGGCGGTCTACCTGCAGGCCCTCACTGATAATCGCAACCGCACCCTCCCCGAGATCCGGCACCTGTTCACGAAGTACGGCGGGAACCTGGGCGAGAGCAACTGTGTTTCCTGGATGTTCGAGAAGAAGGGATACATCGTCATCCCCAAGGGGAAGGGGAGCGAGGAGCAGTTGCTCGAGGTCGTGCTGGACGCCGGGGGGGACGACGTGCGCGATGACGGCGAGAACTGGGAGATCCTGACCCCGCCCGACCGCCTCGAGCCGGTCAAGGAGGCGCTCGCCGGCAAGGCGATCCAGGCGGCGACGGCCGAGCTCTCGATGGTCCCGAAGACCACCGTGAAGCTCGAGGGGAAGAAGGCCCAGCAGCTCCTGTCGATGATGGAGGCCCTCGAGGACCACGACGACGTGCAGAACGTCTGGGCCAACTTCGACATCGACGAGGCGGAGATCACCGAACAACAGGCGGCCTCCTAAGGAGCCTGGCAGGGCATTGGGAGGGGGGCCGAGATGCTCATCCTGGGGATCGACCCCGGCTCGAACACGACGGGATACGGCATCGTGGAGAGCCGCGGCGGTTCCCTGCGGGCGGTGGCCTTCGGTGCCATCGTTCCTCCGCGCGGCCTCGCCTTCCTGGATCGATTGCCGCACATCGTCGCCGCGCTCGAGCGGATCGTGGCAGGCACTCTTCTCGAGGGGGCTGCCGTCGAGGATGTCTTCCACGCGCGCAACAGCCGGGTGGCACTGCAGCTCGGCCACGTGCGCGGCGCGGCGCTCCTCCCCTTGCTGCGTGCCCGGATCCCGGTCTACGAGTACGCGCCCCGCCTGGTCAAGAAGGCCGTCACGGGGTACGGCGGGGCGGAGAAGGAGCAAGTGCGCCGGATGGTGCGCGTCCTGCTTGGGGTCCGCGACGGCCGGCTGCCGCTTGACGCCTCCGACGCGCTCGCCGTCGCCATCTGCCATGCCCATTCGGCCTCCTACCACCGTCTGCGCGAAGCGGCCCGCGCCTGAGGCCCCCACCCACGCCCGGCAAGACGCGCGCCCGGAGCGCGCGGTGAGCTCCCGGTGAGGGCGCGGGGACGCGCCGCGCTCCTCGCCGCCGCGGTTCTCCTGGGCGGCGCGGCGCTCGTCGCGCGTGTCCCGGAGGGCAGCACGGGGGTGGTCGTCTGGAGGGGCGGCGGGACGCCCGGCCTGCTTGCCTCGGGCATGACGTTCCGCCTCCCCTTCCTGCAGAGAGTCTTCACCTATCCCGGCGGCCGAATCGAGGTCGCCGGAACGGCCCAGGTCTCGTCGAAGGAAGGGACGGGGCTCGCCCTGCCGTTCAAAGCCGCGGCCCATCCCGGGGACCAGGTCCTGCTCGCCCTGCACCAGCCAGGCGGAACAGCGGCCGGTGCGCGCGAGGCCCTGCGGAGCGCGGCGGAGGAGGAGATCGGGAAGTCCGCCGCCTCCCTGGGGACCTACGATCTCGCGTCGGGATTGGGCTTGCAGGAGGCCGCCGCCGCGGCGCGGGCCGGCCTGGAGAAGACGTTCGGCTCCGAGGTGAAGATCGATCTCGGAAAGCCCGACCTTCCCCCCGACCTGAAGGCTGCCTTCGATCTCCGGACGATCAACGCGCGGCGGCAGGAGACCGGTGTGCGCGTCCTCCTGATCGGCCTCGACAGCGCCGATTGGGACGTCCTCGATCCGCTCATCGCACGGGGCGAGGTTCCCAACCTGGCCCGGCTCAAGAGTTCCGGCGCCTGGGCGCGGCTGCGCTCCAACGTGCCGACCCTCTCCCCGATTCTCTGGACGACCGTGGCGACCGGCAAGGCGCCGGACAAGCATGGCGTCAATGATTTCCTGGTGGCCGACCCGCGCACCGGCCGCAAGGTGCCAATAAATTCCACTTTCCGCAGGACCAAGGCACTGTGGAACATCCTCAGCGACGCGGGGGTGACCTCCGACTTCATCGCCTGGTGGGCGAGCTGGCCCGCGGAGGCCGTGCGCGGGCACCTGGTGTCCGATCGCGTCTCCTATTCGACCTTCAGCTTCGCCGCTTCGCAGGACAGCCGCGGGGCGGTCTATCCGCCGGAGTACGCCGCCACGGTGGAGAGGCTGCGCGTGAGCGAAGCCTCGATCACCTACCGGCAGGTGGCCCGCTTCCTGCACGTGAGCGAGGGGGAGTTCCACCGGGCCCGCGTGGTGGCGGGCCGCAAGGGCCCGGTGAGCGAGACCCTGGAATCGATCAACGTCTTCACCCGGGTGCTGGCTGCCACCGAGACCTACCGCAGGGTGGCGCTCGACCTCCTCGACGCCGGGGCCCGCTCGGCCGCGCCGGCGAGGCTGAGCGCCGTCTATTTCGAGGGGATCGACGAGGTGAACCATCGCTTCGCGCACTGCGCTCCGCCACGCGAGCCCCTCTGCCCGGCGGGCGATTACGACCGCTTCAAGGACGCCGTGACCGCGTTCTACCGCTACCAGGACGAGATCGTCGGAGAACTCCAGGCGAAGGCGCCCGGCTCGACCGTGCTGATCCTGTCGGACCACGGCTTCTCGAGCGGCGCCAACCGGCCCAGGACCGCCAAGCCATTCATCGAAGGAGGGGATCCCGGCCGCTGGCACGACCTGTACGGCATCTTCATCGCGGGTGGACCCTCGACCCGCAACGGCGAGATGCCCGTGGTCACGCTGTACGATATCGCGCCGACCATCCTCCACCTGCTCGGCCTGCCCGTGCCGGATGACATGCCGGGCCGGGTTCTCGAGGCGGCCCTCTCCCCGGACTTCATGGCGCGGCATCCGATTGTCCGGGCGCCTTCGTACGAGGGGCTGCCGGAGGCCGGGGAGCAGCGCCAGGCGGACGCGCAAGGCGTGGCGGCTCCGGGGCAGGGGGAAATTCTGCCGGACGCCGCCGACGACGAGGTGGTGAACAAGCTGAGGTCGCTGGGGTACGTCAACGGCGGGAACCGGGGTGGGGCCGCGGCCTCCGCCTCCGGGGAGGCCGGCTCGGCGCCCGCCGGGGCGCGGGCCCCGGCCGGCCCCGATGCCGGGAGCGAGAGCGGCGGGATTCCGACCCTCTTGTTCCACACCAACCTCGCCCGCGTTTATCTTCAAAAGAAGCAGTACGATCTCGCCGAAGCCGAGTACCGTCAGGCGCTGCGCATCCAGCCCGGTTCGGCCCAGGCGCTGGGCGGCCTCGCGGTGCTGTACGAGGCCAAGGGAGAGCCGGAGAAGGCCCTCGAGACGGTCCGCAACATGGTGCGCCAGGCCCCGGCGGGGGACCCAGGACCCCTGGTCAAGGTGGCCGAGCTGTTCATCCAGCTCAACCGCGCCGAGGACGGGGTGGCCTTCCTGACACGCCTGCAGCTTCCGAAGGGAGGGGGGCCGAAGTCGGAGGTGGCCCGCTGGGTCGCCCTGGGGATGCTCCACACGGCGGCCGGGAACGCCCGGGAAGCGGAGTCGTCCCTCCTCAAGGCCCTCGGGCTCGAGCCGACCTCCGTCAACGCGATGCAGGAGCTTTTCGCGCTCTACGACGCCCAGGGCCGCGCCCAGGACCTCGAGCCCAGGCTCCGGGCGGCGCTCTCCCGGGATCCCCGCTCGGCGATGCATCACAACTGGCTGGGGCTCATCGCCAAGCGGCGCGGCGACCTCAAGGGGGCCGAGGCGGAGTTCCAGAAGGCGCTGGCGATGGCGCCGGACCTCGTGGGGGTCATGGCCAACCTCGGTTCGCTCCTCCTGCAGCAGGAACGGGCGGGGGAGGCGGTCGAGCTGCTCACGCGCGCCCTCGAGAAGGAGCCCCGCAATGTGGAGTCCAGGACGAACCTGATCGTCGCCCTGGGCATGACGCACGACCTGGCCGGCGCCGCCGGCCGGGTCGCCGAGGCGAAGTCGATGGGGCAGCGGGTGCCCCACTTCTACAACGCCCTGGCGTACGCCCTGTACATCAACGGGCAGCAGGACAAGGCGATGGCCGCCTTGAAGGAATCGCTCAAGATCGATCCGCGTCAACCCGACGCGCTCCGCCTGCGGGCCGAGATCGAGCAAGGGCAGCCGGTGGCCGCGTCGCCGTACCGTTGAAGGAGGGCAGGACGTGATCGCGCGACTGGCGGGAACGCTGCTCGACAAGCAACCGGGGCGCGCGGTCGTGGACGTGGCGGGCGTCGGGTACGAAGTCACCATCCCGCTCTCGACCTATTACCAGCTCGGCGATCCCGGGAGCCGCGTCGAGCTTCACGTCCACACGCACGTGCGCGAGGACGCCCTGGCGCTCTTCGGCTTCAGGACGCGGCGGGAGAAGGATCTGTTCGCGCGCCTGATCAACGTCACCGGCGTCGGCCCCAAGACGGCCATCGCGGTCCTTTCAGGGCTCGGGGCGGACGACTTGATCGAGGCTGTCCGGCTGCGGGACGCGGGGAGGCTCTCGGCCGTCCCCGGGATCGGGCGCAAGACCGCCGACCGCATCCTGCTGGAGCTCGCCGATCGCCTCGAGGCGCTCGAGGCCGCCGGCGCCGCCGACGAGCCCTCCGGGGCGGGCCCGCCGGGCAGCCGGCGCGCCCCGACCCGCGCCTTCCTTCGCCAGGACCTGGTCTCGGCGCTGGTCAACCTCGGATACAATGCACGCGGCGCGGCGGACGCGGCCGGCCGCGTGCTCGGCGACGCATCGGGGACGGCGCTTCCGTTCGAGACCCTGCTGCGCGAGAGCCTGAAGATCCTGTCCCGCTGAGCCGATCCGGGTTGGACCGGCCGGCCGGCGTCCCGGACCGAGGGAGGCCAGCGTCGTGGACGAGCACCAGGAGCGACCCCGGGCGAGGCGCCGCGGCCAGGTGCCGCCTCCCCGGGCGCCGCGCCCCCAGGCGCCGCCACCGCCGGGCGTAGCCCGTACCGACCCTTCCCCCGACGCGCAGGAAGGCGTGCCGCCGCCCGACCGGCTCCTCGATCCCGTCCCGGGGCCGGAGGATTGCGGCGAAGAGGTGCGGCTCCGCCCGCGCACGCTGGCGCAATACATCGGCCAGGAACGCATGAAGGCGAACCTGCGCGTCTTCATCAAGGCGGCGCGGGATCGCAAGGAACCCCTGGACCACGTCCTGCTCTACGGACCGCCGGGTCTCGGCAAAACGACCGTCGCGCACATCCTGTCCCATGAGATGAAGGCGTCCATCCGCGCCACGTCGGGCCCGGCGATCGAGCGCGCCGGCGACCTGGCGGCGATCCTCACCAACCTGGAGGGGGTGGGTATCCTCTTCATCGACGAGATCCACCGCCTGCAGCCGGCCCTGGAGGAGATCCTCTACCAGGCGATGGAGGACTTCCAGATCGACATCGTGATCGGCCAGGGCCCCACGGCCCGTACGGTCAAGATCGACCTGCCGCGCTTCACCTTGATCGGGGCCACGACCCGCATCGGGCTGCTCACGGGGCCACTGCGCGATCGCTTCGGGATCGTGCACCACCTCGATTTCTACCCGGTCCCCGACCTGGTGCAGATCATCAGGCGCTCGGCGCGCATCCTGGGGATCGACGTGGACCAGGACGGAGCGGAGGAGGTCGGGCGGCGCGCGCGCGGCACGCCACGCATCGCCAACCGGCTCCTGCGCAGGGTGCGGGACTTCGCGCAGGTGGAGGCCGACGGCCGCATCGGCGGACCGATCGCCGAACGCTATCTGGAGCGCCTGGAGGTCGATCGTTTCGGGCTCGACCGCCTGGACCGCAAGATCCTCCTGACCATCCACGAGAAGTTCGACGATGGCCCGGTGGGGGTGAACACCATCGCCGCGGCGTTGGGCGAGGAGCGCGACACCATCGAGGAGATCTACGAGCCCTACCTGATGCAGATCGGCTTCCTGGACCGCACCTCCCGCGGGCGGCGCATCACGGCGCGGGCCCTCGAGCACCTGCGCCTGGCGCGGCACGGCAGCCAGGGCCGCCTCTGGGAATAAGGCACTCCCACCGATCCGATCGTCCCAAAAAAAGGGGGCCCCGATTCGGGGCCCCCGTCCTTGGACTTCTTTGCCCTGAGCGCTACGGGCAGGTCGCCGCCGGCTGGCGGACGGTCTTGTGGGCGTCGCCGCCTGCCGGGCACCCGTTGGGCAGCACCGTGATGCCCGGAGACGGGAGGCCCTGCTGGCCGACGTTCATGCACAAGTTACCGCTGCCCGGGCACTGCGAGTCGCCGCCGCATTCACACACTTGGCCGGTGGGGCAGCCGGTAGGCTGTCCGATCAGACAGCGTGCAGGGCTGGCGCAACCCAAGGCCCTGAGGCTCGTCCCGGTTGACGTATTCGGGGCGGCCACGTAGAAATTCGCCGTGCCGACCGGAGTGTCGGCCGCCGTCTGGGCGAGCAGGAACGAGTAATTGCCGCCACCGCCCGGAGCCGCTGACCCCGGCACGTTGCACTGTTGGACTCCAGCGACGAGCATGATCGTCGAGTTGAGCTGCCAAGTGGCACCGGGGCCCATCGTGCCGGTGCTGGCGCCGCCTCCGATCGTGCCCGTGTAGACGTCGAGCGAGTTGAACGACCCGGGCGCCCAGAGGCGCAGGGTCAGGTTGCCGGAAGAGGCATTGCCCGTGTAGGTGACCCCCGTGGCGGGGTTGGGCAGCGACCCGACAGCCGTCTTCTGTCCCCACAGCGCCTCACCGCCGTCGCCGGAATAGACCGGTACGTCGATCGAGGCACCGACGGTGCTGGTGCACCTGTTCGGCTGCGCGGCCGAGGTGAAGAACGAGCTGCAGCGCGCCTGGGTGCTGTAGCTGGCGGAAATCTCCGGCGCGTCCTCGTAGAACGACTTGGAGGTCCAGTCCTGGACCAGCGCGCCGTTCTTGAAGAACTGGAACTGGAGGGCGCCGCCGACACATCCGCCCGGCAGCGTCGAATCGACGGCGCTGACGCGGATCGAGCGACCGGCGACGGCGACCTTTGTGGTCCCGTCGAGGACGTTGCCGTCCAGGTCGATGACCTTGAGGACCACGTTCGTGCCGTGGTCGCCCAGTGCCGGGTTGCAGGCGTTGGTCGGGCAAACGCTCGGCGGGGTGCGCGACGAGGCCGGCAGGTTGTCGATCGGCGGCGGTGTCGGCGTCTGGATCGTGCCGCTGACCACGATGTCATCGATCCACCAGCCGTCGTCCTGGAGGGTGGTGTTCCAACCGGGGCCGACTTCGAAGTACGAGGAGCTGGCGTCGTCGAACACCCAGGAGGCGCCGATCCACCGGACGCGCACCCTCTGGCCGACGTAGTTCTTCAGGCTGAACGACGTCTTGGCCCAGACGCCCACGCCGTCCGCGGTGTCGATCACACCGGGGCCGTCGCAGTTGAACACGGTGGCGGTGTTGGTGCCCCTGATGCTGCCGCAGTGCGACCAGGCGCCCTGCGTGAAGCACATCGTCTCGTGCACCGGTGGGATGCGCGAGGCGGGCGGGGCCGTCCCCGTGTCCGTGGGGGTGAAGAGGCAGTAAATCGGATCGAACACGCTCCAGGCGAGCGGGGTGTGGTCGTACACGTTCTCGAACGGGACGAGCTTGTCCCAGAAGCCCCACTCGTCGATGTTCGGATCGATGTTCTGGTCCACCTGGATCTGGACGTCGCCGCAGTCGACGCACTGGTGCTCGTCGCCCGGTCCGACGCCGTTGTTATCCATCAGGTCGGCGATGTGGTAGAACGCCAGCTGCAG
>QHXZ01000073.1:11069-28385 GCA_003223165.1 Acidobacteriota bacterium | reverse complement strand
ACCGCCGGCATCTGGCGGTAGAAGAAGGTCAGGAGCAGCGTGCGGATGTGCGACCCGTCCACGTCGGCGTCGGTCATGATGATGATGCGGTGGTACCGCAGCCGGGCGTGGTCGTAGTCTTCCTCGCCGATGCCGGTCCCCAGCGCGGTGATGACGGTGCGCAGCTCCTGACTCGAGAGCATCTTGTCGAAGCGGGCCTTCTCGACGTTCAGGATCTTGCCGCGCAGCGGCAGGATGGCCTGGAAGCGGCGGTCGCGCCCCTGCTTGGCGGAGCCACCCGCCGAATCGCCCTCCACGATGAACAGTTCGGACTTGGCCGGGTCGCCCTCCTGGCAGTCCGCCAGCTTGCCCGGCAGCGAGCCGGAGTCGAGCGCCCCCTTGCGCCGCGTCAGCTCCTTGGCCTTGCGCGCCGCCTCGCGGGCCCGCAGCGCCTCCAGCCCCTTCTCGCGGACCTTGCGGGCGACCCCGGGTTTCTCCTCGAAGTGGGCGGAGAGCTTCTCGTTCAGCATCGCCTCGACGATGCCCTTGACCTCGCTGTTGCCGAGCTTGGTCTTGGTCTGCCCCTCGAACTGCGGCCGCGACAGCTTCACGCTGACGACCGCCGTGAGGCCCTCGCGCACGTCCTCGCCCGAGAGCGCCACCGACTCCTTCGTGATCAGGCGCGCCGCGCAGGTGTTGATGGTGCGGGTCAGGGCCGAGCGGAAGCCGGAGAGGTGAGTGCCGCCTTCCATGGTGTTGATGCTGTTGGCGAACGAGAAGACGATCTCGTTGTAGCCGTCGTTGTACTGCAGGGCGATCTCCACCAGCACCCCGTCGCGCTCGCCGCGCATGAAGATCGGCTTCGGGTGGATGACGTTCTTGTTCTTGTTGAGGTGCTCGACGAACGAGGAGATGCCGCCCTTGTAGGAGAACTCGTGGCGCTTGTTCTCGGCCCGCTCGTCCTCGATGGTGATGGTCACGCCTTCATTGAGGAACGCCAGCTCCCGCAGCCTCTGGGAGAGCGTGTCGAACGAGAAGTTGACCTCTTCGAAGACCGAAGGGTCGGGACGGAAGCGGATCTTGGTGCCGCGCCGCTTGGTGGTGCCGGTCTGGCGGAACTCGGTGACCGGCTTGCCGCGCTCGAAGCGCATCTGGTAGACCTTCTCGTCCCTCCAGATCTCCAGGTCGAGGAACTCGGACAAGGCGTTGACGACCGAGACGCCGACGCCGTGCAGGCCGCCCGAGACCTTGTAGGAATCGTTGTCGAACTTGCCGCCCGAGTGCAGCACGGTCATGACGACCTCGGCCGCCGGCCGCTTTTCCGTCGGGTGCATGTCGACCGGGATGCCACGGCCGTTGTCCACCACGGTGACCGAGTTGTCGATGTGGACCGTCACTTCGACGCGATCGCAGAAGCCGGCCTGGGACTCGTCGATGCTGTTGTCCACCACCTCGTACACCAGGTGGTGCAGGCCGCCCGCGGAGGTATTGCCGATGTACATGGCGGGGCGCTTGCGCACCGCCTCGAGGCCTTCGAGGACCTTGATCTTGGAAGCGTCGTAGCGGTCCGCGGCCCCGGCCATACGTATCTGCGTTTCGGCTCCCATCGGATGTCGGTTTTCCCGGGCGTATTCTGGGGGCGGTGCGGGCGGTCTCGACTCCCCTTCGGGCCCGCAATTCTATCACACGGAGAGTGCCGTGAGCAACGGACGGCGGGCAGGAAAAGAGCGCAGGAGCGGCCTTATATATATGATAGGCAGCCCGGCGTGGTATTATGTCAGCAAGTCATTATTTATCTATACTTTACTGCCACTTCCACGGGGCTCAGATGCGCATCGGCATGACGACGTAGCGGTAGTCCCGCCCCTCCATCCCCACCGGCCGCAGCAGGCCCTGTGTGGCGTCGTCTTTGAGGGCCATAATCAGCGGCCCGGGACCCATCGCCTGCAGGAAATCGAGCAGGTATTTCGCGTTGAATCCGACCTCGAGCGCGGGCCCGTTGTAGTCGATCTCCAACGCCTCGGCCGCCTCGCCCACTTCGGGATTGCTCGAGCTGATCTCGACCGTCCCCGCCCCCAGCGCGAACTTCACGGCGCGCGATCGCTCGCTCGACAGCAGGGCGACGCGGCGCACGACGTCCCCGAACGCCGTGCTCTCCAGCTTCAGCAGCTTGTCGTTACCCTCGGGGATGACCTTCTCGTAGTCGGGGAACTTCCCGGCCACCGTGACCGAGGTGAGGACCGCGCGGCCGGCCTTGAAGAAGACGTGGTTGTCTTTCTGGCCGAAGATCACCTCGTCCTGCCCCTCGCCGATGCGCGTCAACTCCTGGAGCGTCTTGCGCGGCACGATGATCTCGATCTTGCTTTCCGAGGAGCCCTTCTCGAGGCGGCCGCTCACGTAGGACAGCCGGTGGCCGTCGGTCGAGACCAGGATCAGGTGGCGCTTGTCCAGGATCATCAGCGCGCCGTTGAGCTGGATGCGGGTCTCGTCGGTGGTGATGGCGAACAGGACCTTGCCGATCATGTCGGCCAGAAGCGGCCGCTCGATCGCGATCCCCTTCGCGAAGTCGAATTCCGGCACGGCCGGGAAGTCCTCGCGCGGCAGGCCGACGATCCGAAAGCGCGCCTTCTGGCAGGTGATGACGACCCAGTTGCCCTCCTCGCCCTTGACGCGGACCTCCGCCTCCGGGAGCAGCCGCACGATGTCGAACAACCGGCGCGCCGACAGCGTCACCGATCCCGGCTTGGCGACCGCCGGCCCACCTCGAGATCGGTCGCCAGCAGCTCGAGCTGCCCCTTGGTCGCGTTGATCAGGATGTTCGACAGGATCGGGATGGTGCTCTTCTTCTCCACGATCCCCTGCATCGCCTGCAGCTCCCTGAGCAGGTTCTCCTTGGTGATGACGAAGTCCATAGATCCTCCGGCTGTCAAGATCGGCTCTTCTCTAAGAGAGAAGGGATTGTAGCACTAGCAGGGGGTGTGGGAGGTCTGCATAACCCACGGAAGCCGCGCGGCGCGCCGCGTCGCAGCGGGCCGCGCCGGTTGATAACCCCGTGGACGCCCCGGTGTCCGCCTGTGGACGCCCGGAACGTCCGCCGGGATCCACAGGTCGTGTCGGGGCGATCCACGCGGATCTGTGCACGCTTCACTCGAACGACTCGAGAAGGTTGCCGATCAGCTTGTCGAAGTCCTTGTCCTTGGCGCGCAGGGCGTCGATCTTGCGCAGGGCGTGGATGACCGTGGTGTGGTGCTTGCCGCCGAACTGGGCGCCGATGGCCGGCAGGGACTTGTCGGTCAGGCGCTTGCAGAGGTACATCGCCACCTGGCGCGGGAAGGAGATGTGCTTGGAGTTGTTCCGCGATTTCAGCTCGGTGACCTTGATGTGGAAGTAGTTGGCCGCCACCTTCTGGATCGCCTCCACCGTGACGCTGCGGCCGCGGTCGTCGATCAGGTCCTTGAGGGTCTCCTTCGCCATCTCCAGGTCGATGGCGCGGCCGCTGAGGGAGGCGAAGGCGATGAGACGGATGAGCGATCCCTCTAGCTCGCGGATGTTCGAGCGGATGCGGCTGGAGATGAACAGCGCCACGTCCTCCGGCAGCCTGACGTTTTCGGCTTCGGCCTTCTTGCTCAGGATGGCGACCTTGGTCTCGAGGTCGGGCGGCTGGATGTCGGCGATCAGGCCCCACTCGAAACGCGAGCGCAGGCGCTCCTCGAGGGTCGGGATGTCGCGCGGCGGGCAGTCGCAGGTAAGGACGATCTGCTTCTGCGACTCGTACAGCGCGTTGAAGGTGTGGAAGAACTCCTCCTGGGTGCGCTCCTTGCCGGCCAGGAACTGGATGTCGTCGATCAGCAGCAGGTCGACCTTGCGGTAGCGCTCCTTGAAGTCGAGCGTCTTCTCGAAGCGGATCGAGTTGATCAGGTCGTTCATGAAGGACTCGGTCGTGATGTAGAGATGCTTCAGGCCGGGAAGGGCGCGCCCGATGGCATTGCCGATGGCGTGCATCAGGTGCGTCTTGCCCAGGCCGACCCCGCCGTAGATGAACAGAGGGTTGTAGGCTCCAGATGGCTGCTCGGCCACCGCCAGGGCGGCGGCGTGGGCCAACTGGTTCGAGTTGCTGACCACGAAGGAGTTGAAGGTGTAGCGCGGGTTGAGCCCGGAGTTCGGCGAAATCGCCGGCGCCGCGGGCACGGCTGCGGCCGGCTGCGGCCGGGGCGCCGTGGCGGCGGCGCTCAATGAGCGCAGCGTCTGCCTGGCGGAGCGCACCGGTGCGGCGGCGGGCGCATGGCCCCCGGCGGCCAGGGCGGGCTCGGTGTGGCGCTGAGCGCCCGTGCCCTGCCGGCTGGTGAAATTGACCTGAAGGTCGCCGCAGTCGAGCGTGCGGGCGCTCTCCTCGATGAGCGGCAGGTAGTTCTTCCTGATCCAGTCGACGAACAGCAGGCTCGGCACCTCGACCTGGAGGTTGCCTTGCGCCAGCGAGAGCTGCTGCGTCGGCTTGAGCCAGGTGTTGAAACTCTGTCGATTGACCTTCGGCTCAAGACTTGCAAGGATCTTGTCCCAGAGGTTCATCTGCAGTCGGCCCCGCGGGCGCCATTGGCGCGAATCGTTCCCCGTGAACCCTTGCTGCTGGCCCTTCCCCTCGATCGACCGCTCATCTTTTCAACAGTTTTTCCACAGGTGTGGAAAAGTTTTGCCGCGCCAACCCCTTGAACGGAGAGCGTTTCCGGGCCCTCTGGATGGGAGTGCATGGCGATCTTATGTAAACCGGAGGGCGGTCCCACCAGATATGGGGCTGCTTGATCCGGCGTTCGAAGATGTGGTGTCGGCCTTTCGTGAGGTTTTCATCTCTCGTCGCCCAGAGACACCACGGCCCGCTTCGGGCTCTTTTCCCGAAAAACTTTCCCAGCGAACGGCGCTGCGCTCAGTGTGTTCTTAGGTGAACGGCGCGCAACATAGCACAGCGTCCGCCGGCGATCAAGAAATTTTTCGCGCGAAATTCTTCGCCGATCACAAGGTCGTGATGATTGCCGACGTACACAGTGGTGCTGTACGGGGAAGGGGTCAGGAAGGCGAAGCGGACGCTGTCCCCGGGGTGCTTGGAAGCCTCGAGACGCCGTTCTTGACAGGGTTCGCGGGGCGGGTCCATAATCCGCCCTTCCTGGAGACCGATCATGAAGCGCACGTTCCAGCCGAACAACCGACGCCGCCGGAAGACCCACGGGTTCCGCGCCCGGATGAGCACCAAGAACGGGCGGCTCGTCCTCAAGAGGCGGCGGGCCAAGGGGCGCAGACGGCTGACCGTGTGACCGCCGGCGCGCGCTTCCGCCCGCAGGACCGCATCCGCAAGCGCAGCGAGTACCAAGTGGTTTACGACAGGGGACGGAGGATTCCCTCGGGAAGCTTCGTCCTCTTCGTGATGCGCAACGGGTTCGGGCGGCCGCGGCTGGGCATCACGGTCACGCGGCGCATCGGAGGAGCGGTGCAGCGGAACCGGGCCAAGAGGCTGCTGCGCGAGATCTTCCGCCGGCACAAGTCGGAGATCGCGGATGTGGACATCGTGGTGAACGGCCGGGCCGATCTGCCTCGCGCCGAGTACGCGCGCCTCGAGGCCGAGCTCCTGGCGCGGCTGCGGCCGTTCCTGAGGAAGGCGTCATGATCGCCCGCGGCGCGCGTCTCCTGGCCGTGTCCCTGTTGCGGATCTACCGTATCCTGCTGTCGCCCATCCTGCCTCCCGCCTGCCGGTTCGTCCCGTCCTGCTCCGAGTTCGCCCTCGGCGCCATCGAGAGGCACGGCGTGCTGCGGGGCGCCCGGCTCGCCGGCGCAAGGATCCTGCGCTGCCACCCGCTGACCCGCGGCGGCTTCGACCCGGTCCCTTGATGGAAAAACGGCTCCTGCTGGCCGTCGCGCTCTCGGTCGCGTTCCTCTTCCTGTGGACGTGGTACTTCACGCCACGCCCGCCCGCCGGCCAGCCACCCGCGGCGCCCGCCGCGTCCAGCGCTTCACCCGCGATCGCGCCGGCGGGCACGCCGGGCCCAGGGCCCGCCGCCACCATCGGCGAGGCGACCTCGCAGACCGCGCAGGGTGCGACGCCCGGCCCGGCCACGGCCGCGGCCCCGGGATTGGCCGGTGCCGCCGGCGCCGAGGAGGCGGCGGTCGCGCCCGCGATCGCGTCGGGGGAGCGCGTCATGGCGGAGGCCGAGCAGGAGGTCGTGGTCGAAACCCCGCTGGCGGAAATCCGCCTGAGCAACCGTGGCGCCGTGATCACGTCCTGGAAGCTCAAGGCCTACCACGACGACGCCGGCAGTCCGTTGCAGCTGGTCTCGCCGGCGGGGGCGAAGCTCAACCGCCGGCCGCTGCAGCTCCTGCTCGCGGACGAAGGGTCCAGCGAGAGGCTCGGCAAAGCCCTCTTCCGGGTGACGCGCGGCGAGCGCGCGGAGGACGGCAGGACGATCACCGAGGTCACCTTCACCTTCGCGGACGGGCAGGGCCTGGCGGCGACCAAGCGCCTGCGCGTTCATCACGAGACGTACGTCGCGGAGCTCGAGGTGCGCGCTCTCGCGGGTGGCCGCCCGGTCACGCCGACGCTCGTGTGGGGCGCGGGCTTCGGCCCCCACAACGGGCTGGAGAGCGGGCGCTACGCGGACCTGCCGCAGTCCGCGCTCGACCGCGACGGGCGCGTCGGCATCGTGCGACAGGATGCGGTGAAGCCCGATGCTCCGGTCACCGAGGCGGGCACCTTCACCTGGGCGGGGCTCGAGGACAAGTACTTCGCCGCGATGCTGGTGCCCGTCTCGCCGGCCGCCGGGCAGGCGCGGATCGAGTCGCTGCGCCTGATCGAGGACGGCCTGGAGCATTACTTCGTCTCGTTCGGGCTGCGGCTGCCGGGCGTTTCCCGCTACCGCCTGTTCGTCGGCCCCAAGGACTACCAGGTCCTGAAGGGCCTCGATCTCGGGCTCGAGCGGCTGCTCAACTTCGGCTTCTTCGCGGTCATCGCCCTGCCGCTCTTCCACGCCATGAAGTTCCTGGAGCGCTACGTCGGCAACTACGGCTGGGCGATCGTCATCCTGACCTTCGTCATCCGCCTGGCCTTCTTCCCCCTGATGTACAAGAGCCAGGTCAAGATGCGCCTGATGCAGGAGAAGATGAAACGCATCCAGCCGCGCATCAAGGCGCTGCGCGAGCGCTACCACCGCCTCGAGAAGAAGGAGGCCGAAAAGGGGAACTTCCGCGCCCGTCACGAGCTGCGGCAGCGCCAGAACGAGGAGATGATGGAGATCTACAAACAGGAGGGGATCAACCCTCTCGGGTCCCTCTCCGGCTGCCTGCCGCTCCTACTGCAGATCCCGATCCTGTACGCCTTCTATTCCATCCTCTCCATCGCCATCGAGCTGCGCAAGGCGCCGTTCGTCCTGTGGATCAAGGACCTGTCGCAGAAGGATCCGTACTACGTGACGCCGATCGTGATGGGCGTCACCATGCTGGTGCAGCAGATCATGACCTCGTCCTCGATCCCCGACCCGGCGCAGCGCCGCATGATGTACATCATGCCGGTCATGTTCACCTGGATGTTCGTGCAATTCCCCGCGGGGCTGGTGCTATACTGGCTGGTCAGCAACCTCCTCGGCATCGCCCAGCAGTACCTGATCAACAGGCAGGCGGACGCCGAACGCGAGGCGGCATGATCCCCGACGACCCCGAGCACGAAGGGAAGGATCCCGGCGAGCAGGAGGCCTCCGCCGTCGAGGAGATCGCCGCCAATCCGGCGGAAGTGGCCGGGCGGGCGGAGACGATCCTGCGCGGCCTGGGGCTCGATGTCGAGGCGCGCGCCACGGAGGCCGGGGAGACGATCGAGGTCGACCTCCACGGGCGCGACCGGGAGTACCTCCTCGACCGCCGCGGCGACGCCCTCAACGCCCTGCAGTACCTCCTGAACCGGATCATCTACCGCGGCCGGAAGGGGAAGCGGATCCACGTGGACAGCGAGGGCTTCCGCAAGGTGCGCGAGGACGAGGTGGTGGAGATCGCCCTGCGCACCGCGGAGAAGGTCAAGGCGCAGGGAGAGGAGCAGGTCCTGAGTCCCCTCAACCCTTACGAGCGGCGGCTGGTCCACCTGGCGCTGCGCGACGTGGCGGGGATCGGGAGCGAGAGCATGGGCGACGGTTTCCTCAAGCGCATCGCCATCTTTCCCGCCGAGAAGCGCGGCCCCGGCGAGGGCCGGAACGGCTAGCCCCGGCGGCGCGCGCCCCATGAACGAAGCCGGACCTCCGGATCACGGCACCATCGTGGCAATCTCGAGCCCGCCCGGCAAGGGCGGCATCGGGGTGGTGCGCCTCTCGGGCCCGCGGGCTGCGGCGATCGCCCGGCGTCTCTTCCGCCCCGCGGGCGGGGACGGCGCGGACCGCCAGGAGGCGCCGGACGAGCCCGGGCGGGCGCGCTTCGGCACCTTCGTCTCGGCGGCGGGCGAGACGATCGACCACGGCTACCTGGTGACGCTCGCGCCGCCCCGGACCTTCACCGGCGAGGAGACGGCCGAGCTGTGGGCGCACGGCAGCCCCGCGGTCCTGCGGCTCCTGGTCGAGGAGGCGGTCGCCGGCGGCGCCCGGCCGGCGACGCCGGGGGAGTTCAGCCTGCGCGCCTTCCTGCGCGGGCGCATCGACGCCACCCAGGCCGAGGCGATCCGCGACCTGATCGAAGCGCGCACGGCCTTTCAGGCGAAGGTGGCCCACGACCAGGTGATGGGGCGCATCTCGGCCGCGGTCGACCGCATCAAGGACCGCCTGGCCGAGGCCGCCGCCCGCCTCGAGGCGTCGATCGAGTTCTCCGAGGAGCCGGAGGCCGGCCGCTTCCAGCCGGAGGGCGGCCTCGTGGCGGAGGTGCGCGCGATCCGGCAGGAGATCGAGCGCCTGGCAGGCACCTACGAACGCGGCCGCCGCGTGCGGGACGGGGCGAAGGTCGCCCTGGTCGGCCCGCCGAACGTGGGGAAGTCGAGCCTCTTCAACCGGCTGCTCGAGGAGGAGCGCGCCATCGTCACCCCGGTCGCCGGCACGACGCGCGACCCCATCGAAGAGACCCTCGACCTGCGCGGCATCCCGGTGACGCTGGTGGACACCGCCGGCCTGCACGAAGCGGCGGACGAGGCGGGCGCCGAAGCCGTGCGCCGGGCGCGCCGCGCTCTCGAAGAGGCCGACGTGCTGATCGCCGTCCTCGACTGGTCGCGCGCCTTGCGGGAGGACGAGCGCGCCCTCCTGCGCACGCTCGATCCGGCGCGTTCGCTCCTGGTGCTCAACAAGGCGGACCTGCCGTGCGGCCTCGGCATGGATCGGGTCCTCTACCTGCGGCGGCGGCACGCGGCCCTCGAGGTCTCGGCCCTTCAGGGAGAGGGGATCGAGGACCTGCGCGGACGCCTGGCTGGAATGGTTTGCGCCGGAGCCCCCGCGTCGCGCGAGGAGGCCTTCCTGACCAACGTGCGGCACCGGGACCTGCTGCAGCGGGCCGCGGCGGCCCTGGCCCGCGCCGAGTCGGCGGCGGCGGACGGCGCGGGCGAGGAGTATCTGGCCCTCGACCTGCGCGAGGGGCTCGATCGCCTGGGAGAGATCACGGGCGAGGTGGGGGTGGAGGGGATCTACGAGCGCATCTTCAAGAACTTCTGCATCGGGAAGTGAGCCGCCGTCGCGCCGCCCGGAGGCGGGCCGGCCGGGGCGCTTCGACGTCGTGGTCATCGGCGCCGGGCACGCCGGCTGCGAAGCCGCGCTGGCCTCGGCGCGCATGGGATGCGCCACCGCCATTGTGACGCTCGACCGGCGGGCGGTGGCCCGCATGTCCTGCAACCCGGCGATCGGCGGCCTCGCCAAGGGCCATCTGGTGCGCGAGATCGACGCCCTCGGCGGCGAGATGGGACGCGCCATCGACGAGACCGGCATCCAGTTCCGCCTGCTCAACGCCAGCCGCGGACCGGCCGTGCAGGCCCCGCGCGCCCAGGCCGACAAGGACGGCTATTCCGAGAGGATGGGCCGCGCGCTCCGGGCGACACCTCGCCTCGCCCTCGTCGAAGGAGAGGCGGCCGATCTGATCGTCGAGGGGGACGAGCTCGCGGGCGTCGCCCTGGCCTCGGGCGAGGTGCTGGAAACGCGCTGCGCGGTCGTGACCACCGGCACCTTCCTGCGGGGGCTGCTGCACGTCGGCCTCACCAGCCGCCCCGGCGGGCGGATCCACGAGAAGCCGTCGGTCGGTCTGTCCGAGGCGCTGCGCCGCCTGGGCTTTCCGATGGGCCGGCTCAAGACCGGCACGCCGCCGCGCGTCCGGCGCGACTCGGTCGATTTCGATCGCATGGACCGGCAGCCGGGCGACCTCCGCCCCAGGTCGACTGTCACATCACCTTCACGAACCCGCGCACGCACGCGCTCATCCGCGACAACCTGCACCGCTCGCCGCTGTTCAGCGGCGCCATCACCTCGGTCGGGCCGCGCTACTGCCCGTCGATCGAGGACAAGATCCACCGCTTCGCCGACCGCGACCGGCACCAGATCTTCGTCGAGCCGGAGGGGCGCGATCATCCCTGGATCTATCTCAACGGCCTCTCGACCAGCCTGCCGGAAGAGGTCCAGGTGGCGATCGTGCGCTCGATCGAGGGGCTCGAGAGCGCCGAGGTGACGCGCGCCGGGTACGCCGTCGAGTACGACTTCGTCCAGCCGACCGCCTGCCGCCACACCCTCGAGACCGGGAGGGTGCGGGGTCTGTTCCTGGCGGGGCAGATCAACGGCACCACCGGCTACGAGGAGGCGGCGGCCCTGGGTCTCCTGGCGGGAATCAACGCGGCGCTGCGGGTGCAGGAGCGGCCGCCGTTCGTGCCGTCGCGCGGCGAAGCCTACCTCGGCGTGCTGGTGGACGACCTGGTGCTGAAGGGGACCTCCGAGCCGTACCGCATGTTCACGTCCCGCGCCGAGTACCGCCTCCTGCTCGACATCGACAGCGCCGACCTGCGGCTGACCGGCCACGGCTTCGAGATCGGGCTCATCCCCGAGGAGCGCCACGCCCGCTTCCTCGAGCGCAAGGAACGGGTGGAGCGCTACACCGAGGCGCTGCGCGCGACGGCGATCACCCCGACGCCCGGGACCGTGAGGCGCATCGAGGCGGCCCTCGGGATCCGCCTCGGAGAGCCGACCACGCCGGCCCGCCTGCTGCGGCGCCGCGACGTGAGCCTCGAAGCGCTGGAACGGTACCTCTCGCTGGAGCGCAAGACGGGCGATGAGGCGCCGCCGCGGCTGACGGTCCGGGAACGGCGCCTGATCGAGAACCGCATGCGCTACGGCGGCTACCTCGAGAGGCAGGAGCGGGACGTGGAGCGGATGCGCCGCGAGGAGGGGCGGCGCATCCCGGAGCGCTTCGACTTCGCCGGCATCCCCGGCCTGTCGCGCGAGATCGTCGAGAAGCTGAGCCGCTCGCGGCCCGAGACCCTGGCCCAGGCGGCCCGCATCTCCGGCGTCACCCCGGCGGCGCTCAGCCTGATCAATGTCTATCTGGAGAAGGCGCGGCGCGCCGGGGCTACTTCAGGAACTTGTCCTTGACGTCCACGTTGAAGAACTGGTAGCCGGTGTAGCGCAGATTCAGCGCGCTCTCCCATTCCTGTCCCCCCTCGAGATCCAGTGTGTAGGAGCGGAACTCCGCCTGGTCCGGAAGGGAGAGCTTCTGGAACTCGTTGAGAAAAGTGATGTTATACCTCGCGCCCCGAGGCTTCCTGCCCATCGGAAAGATCAGGAAGCGGGGGGCCTGGCGGTATGATTTCAGCTCGAGCTGCAGGCGGTCCGCCTGGTTCCCCGGCTCGGCCTCGACCTTCAGGAAGTTGTAGTTCTCCGCATCCACCCAGACCCTGCCGCTCCATTCGTAGATCGTCTGCCCGCGCGTGAACGGCAGGGACGCCACGAACTCGATGACGTGCGCCAGGCGCAGCGAGAACCACTCCTGACCGACATACTTGAAGTGGAACAGGTGCTGCCGATCGGGCAGGAACATGAGCGTCCAGGAGTAGGAGTCGGGGAACTCCAGCCTGAGGGCCGCTTCCTCGACGCCGCGGCCCGGCTTGCCGGTGTGCTTCTGGCGATACGGCTTGTAGCGCTGCTCCTCGGCCTCGATGTACATGTAATCGAAGCGCCGGTCGCCGTTGGGTTCATCGCTATTGTGGATCGTCTCGATGCAGACGAAGCGCATCGCCAGCGTGTGGTAGACCGCCGCCTTCTCTCCAAGGTGCTTGAGGAGCGCGTCGAAGTCCACTCCCGCGGCCGTCGCGGCCGGTGAGCCCGCGGCGGGACCCGCACCCGACGCCGCGCCCGGAGCCCTGCCCGTGCCGGGCAGCGGACCTCCCGGTGGGTCGGTCGCCATCGAGATCCCGGACAGGCCTGCGGCGAGACAGGCGGCGATCACCAGGCGCAGGGGGAGGCACGCGAAGGGCTGGGGGGTGTGGGCCAAGGGCATCTCCCGGCATGCTAAGGTACTCGGTATGGTAACCCGCCGCGCCCCCCGGGAGACCCCCGAGAGCGAAAACTCCCGCTTCCGGGATCGGCTCTCGGTCGCCGCGCGGCAAATCGGGCGACCGCTCTCCGACGCCGAGGCGGCCGCCATGGCCTCGCACTACCGCCTTCTGCGCCTTTGGGGAGCGAGAATGAACCTGACCGGCCTCAAGGACGAGGAGGCGATCCTGAGCCGGCACTTCCTGGAGCCGATCGCCGCCTCCGACCTGCTGTCGGGAGAAGGTCGCCTGCTCGACCTCGGGTCGGGGAACGGGTTCCCCGCGGTCCCCTTGAAGGTGCTCCATCCGGGCCTCGCCCTCGTCCTGGTCGAGGCCTCGGAGAAGAAGTCGGCCTTCCTCTGGGCGGTCCTGCGCGAGCTGGGGCTGAAGGAGGCCCGGGTCGAGACCCGCCGGGTCGAACGAGCGAAGGACCTCGACGACCTTCTTCCCTGCCGGTATCTCACCTTCCGCGCCTTGCGGGGGAGGGATCTCCTGGAAGGGGCGGGGGACCAGCTCCTCCAGCCGGGCGGCCGGGCGCTCCTGTTCGTCTCGGTCGAGGAGGCGGAAGAGCTTCGTCAGAGGCCGGTCCGAGGGTTACGGTGGGTCGAGACCCGCCCCCTCCCTTCGGGCCGGCGCTCGGCGCTGGCCGTCTTCGAGCCTGGGGCCCGATCCTTCCCCTGAAATGTTCCACGTGGAACATTTTCGCCCTCCGGAGGGCCTCCGAAGGGGAGGCTCGAATGTTCCACGTGGAACATCGGGCCTTCCGTTCCCCGTCGCGTGCTATCCTGCGCCGACATGGGACGGGTCATCGCCATCGCCAACCAGAAGGGTGGGGTCGGGAAGACCACCACAGCGGTCAGTTTGGCCGCGGCGCTGGCGATCGCCGAGCGGCGCACGCTCCTGGTCGACATCGACCCCCAGGCCTCGTCCACCAAGGGGCTGGGTCTCAAGCCGGGTCCCTCGGGCGACATGTACGGCGTCATCTCGGGGGAGGCCCGCCTCGAGGAGACCCTGATTCCGACCGAGTTGGAGTTCCTCTCCGTCGCTCCCGCCGCCCGCGACCTGGTCGGGGCGGAGGTCGAGCTGGTCGGAGCGCAGGGACGCGAGTTCCGCCTGAAGGAGGCGCTGTCGCAGGTCCGGGATCGTTTCGAGTACGTCCTGATCGACTGCCCGCCATCGCTCGGCCTGTTGACGGTCAACGCCCTGGCGGCGGCCGACGCGATCCTGATCCCGGTGCAGTGCGAGTACCTCGCTCTCGAGGGGGTCTCGGAGCTGGTCTCGACCCTGCAGCGGATCCAGGCGTCCCTCAACCCGTCGCTCGAGGTGGACGGCGTCCTGCTCACCATGTTCGACGAGCGCACCAACCTGTCGCGCCAGGTGGTGGCGGACATCAAGGCGTTCTTCAAGGAGAAGGTCTACCGGACCATCGTGCCGCGAAACGTGAGGCTGGGCGAGGCTCCCAGCTTCGGCCGTCCGATCATGCTCTACGACATCCGTTCCAAAGGGGCCGAGTCGTACCTCGACCTGGCCCGCGAGGTCATCCGCCGTCATGAAAAGACAAGCGCTCGGCAAAGGATTGAGCAGCCTCATCCCTGAGCCGGTCCTGGAGCGGGCCGACGCGGGACTGCTGATGGTCGACGTCGACCGCATCCAGCCGAACCGCTACCAGCCGCGCGCCGACTTCACCGGCATGGAAGGCCTGGTCGGCTCGATCCGCGAGAACGGCATCGTGCAGCCGGTCATCGTGCGGCAGGAAGCGGACGGCTACCGGCTGGTCGCCGGCGAGCGCCGCTGGCGGGCCGCGCAGCTCGCCGGACTGCACCGCATCCCGGTCATCGTTCGCAAAATCGCCGACGACAGATTGCTCGAAGTGGCCCTGATCGAGAACATCCAGCGCAAGGAGCTGAACCCGATCGAGGAGGCCAGGGCCTACCAGGTCCTCCTCGACGAGATGAACCTCTCCCAGGCCGAGGTCGCCAAGCGCGTGGGCAGGGAGAGGTCGTCGGTCGCCAACTCTTTGAGACTGTTGAAGTTACCGCCAAGAGTGCAGGACCTGGTGCGGGGAGGACGCGTGAGCGCCGGGCATGCCAAGGCGATCATGGCAATTCCGGACGCGGAGATACAAATTAAGCTGGCCGAGGAGATCGACCGCTCGCTCCTGTCGGTGCGTGAGACCGAGGAGCGGGTGGCCGCGATCGTCGGCCGCTCCGGCAAGGGGGCCGCCATCCGCGGCAGGGGGCGAGGCCGGGAACGTCCGGGGGACGCCGATCCGAACGTGGCGGCCGCGGCGGATCGGCTGACGCGGACGCTCAAGACGAAGGTCCGGATCGCGAAGCGCGGGGAGCGCGGCAAGATCGAGATCGAGTTCTACACCGACGCGGAGCTGGACAGGCTGTTCGGGATTCTCATCAAGGCGGAGGGGCTCTGACCGTCGTCGGCCGCCCCGGCCGCAAAGCGAGTCGGGGGCGGAGGCGACGATGAAGGGAGGGTTCGTCATGCCGTTCAGCAAGGAGAGCCTCTTGAAGGATCACGTGGTCCAGGACGACATCAGCGGCTTCCTGGCCGAAGGCACGGAGATCCAGGGCGAGGTCCGGTTCCGCGACGTGCTGCGCGTCGACGGCAAGATCAGCGGCAAGGTGATCTCCGAGAAGGAGCTGGTGGTCGGCGAGACCGGGGAGGTCGACGCCGACATCGACGTCGGCGTGCTGTCGATCAGCGGCAAGGTGATCTCCGAGAAGGAGCTGGTGGTCGGCGAGACCGGGGAGGTCGACGCCGACATCGACGTCGGCGTGCTGTCGGTCAGCGGCAAGGTGACCGGCACGATCCACGTGAAGGAGAAGCTGGAGATCCATCCCAAGGGGCGCGTCCTCGGCGAGGTGACCCTCGAGAAGCCGAACCTGGTCATCCACGAGGGGGGCGTGTTCGAGGGGAACATCGACATGAACGCCGGCAAGCGCAAGGACTCGCGCGACGCCGCCTCCCGCAAGGAAGCCGAGGTCGAGGAGATCCGCCGGCACAGCAGCACCAACTGAGCCCGCCCGCCGCACCGCACGTCTCAGCCCGTGCCACTGATTGATCTACGACCTCGCTCGGCGGGGCAGACCGCGCCGCGCAGTTGCCGGGCACGGGTCCGGCGTCGCTGCGCGACGCCTCCCCTCCGCTTCGCTACGCTCCCACCCACCGCGCTGCGGACCGCGCGGTGGGGCCCGTCGCTCCGTCTCAGAGGGCCCGGCAACTGCGCGGCGCGGTCCGCCCCACCGGGCGCCTCCGGAGATCCCTCAGCGCGCCAGCGGAGAGGTTCTGTCCGTCGCGGTCTTGCCTGGGTGTGAACCTGTGCGGGGCTAGGAGCTGCGGGTCAAAGCGTCGCGCCCTGCAGTCGCCGGGCCCTCTGAGACCTCGCGCCGGGGACCCGACGCGCGAAGTGCAGCGCGGCGGGCGGCGCGAGGCGAAGCGGAGGGGAGGCTCGCGCAGCGAGCCGGACCCGGTGCCCGGCGACTGCAGGGCGCGACGCTTTGACCAGATGCACGTTGACCAGGCGCCAGGTTTGACACCCCAGAGGGCCCTGTGCTATTTTTCGCCCTCCTCGTATAGCTAGGGGAGAGAGAGTGAAGGCAACCCCGGCGGCGCCAGTGATTGGGGGCGGTCGCGGGGTTTTTTGATGCCCATCCGGCGCCGGGTCCCGGTCGCCGGCCCTTCCTGGCGGGAGCGCGCGCGTGAAGCCACTGGCCGTTGCGAGGCGGTACGCCCGGGCGCTCGCCGACGTCGCGGGGGAGAAGGATTCCGCCGGCCTCGAGAAGATCGCGGTCGAGCTGCTGCTCGTGGCCGAGGTGATGCACGCCGAGCCGGCCCTTCTGCGCTTCTTCGACGACCCTTCCGTGCCGCAGGAAAAGAAGGACGGGCTTCTCGCCACGCTCGGCCGCAAGGCGAAGATCGGCGAGCGGACCGGCCGCTTCCTGCGGCTTTTGGTCGCGCGGCGCCGCCTGGGGGCGATCGGGACGATCGCCAGGGCGTTCGAGGCGATCAAGGACGAGCGGCTGGGGATCGTGCCGGTGGAGGCGACCACCGCCATCGCCCTCAAGGGGGCCGACTTGAAGCGTTTCAGCGACTCGCTCGAGAAGATGACCGGCCGCAGCGTGCGGCTGAAGATGAAGGTGGATGCCGGCGTCCTGGGCGGGGCGCGGACCAGGATCGGCGCGAAGATCTACGACGGGACTCTGCGGCGCCGGCTGGCGATGCTGCGGGAAAGGCTGGCGCCGGCCCGATAGGGGGCGCGGCCGGCGGGACCGAACGGCGGGGGAGAGAGCCGATGGCGGAGATCAAGGCGGACGAGATCGCGAGCGTCCTGAGGCAGCAGATCGAAGGGTTCGAGGGGGGCGTGGACGTCTCCGAGGAGGGGGCGGTCATCTCCGTCGGCGACGGCATCGCCCGCGTCTACGGCCTCGAGAACTGCATGGCCGGGGAGCTCTTGCAGCTGCCGCAGGGTGTCATGGGCATGGCGTTGAACCTGGAGGAGGAATCGGTCGGCGCGGTCCTCCTCGGCGACTACGTCAAGATCAAGGAGGGGGACACGGTACGGCGCACCGGCCGCATCATGGAGGTCCCTATCGGCGAGGCCCTCGTCGGCCGGGTGGTGAATCCCCTGGGGCAGCCGCAGGACGGCAAGGGGCCGATCGCGACCGAGGCGACCGGGCCGCTCGAGCGCATCGCGCCCGGCGTCGTCGATCGCCAGCCGGTGAAGGAGCCGCTGCAGACCGGGCTGAAGGCGATCGACGCCATGATCCCGATCGGCCGGGGCCAGCGCGAGCTGATCATAGGCGACCGCCAGACCGGCAAGACGG
>QHXZ01000073.1:0-11061 GCA_003223165.1 Acidobacteriota bacterium | reverse complement strand
TCGTCTGCATCTACGTCGCCGTGGGCCAGAAGCGCTCGACCGTGGCGCAGGTGGTCAAGACGCTCCACGAGCGGGGCGCGATGGCCTACACGATCATCGTCAGTGCCTCGGCGTCCGAGCCGGCGACGCTGCAGTACATCGCCCCCTACGCCGGCTGTGCCATGGGAGAGTACTTCCGCGATCGGCGCAAGCACGCGCTGGTCATCTACGACGACCTGAGCAAGCACGCCGCCGCCTACCGCGAGATCTCGCTGGTGCTGCGGCGCCCGCCCGGCCGCGAGGCGTACCCGGGCGACGTCTTCTACCTGCACTCGCGCCTGCTGGAGCGCGCCGCCAAGCTGAACGACGAGCTGGGCGGCGGGTCGCTCACGGCGCTGCCCATCATCGAGACGCAGGCCGGCGACGTCTCGGCCTACATCCCGACCAACGTCATTTCGATCACCGACGGCCAGATCTATCTCGAATCCGACCTGTTCTTCTCGGGGATCCGTCCGGCGGTCAACGTCGGACTGTCGGTGAGCCGCGTCGGAGGCAACGCGCAGATCAAGGCCATGAAGCAGATCACCGGGACGATGCGCCTCGACCTGGCCCAGTACCGCGAGATGGCGGCCTTCGCGCAGTTCGGCTCGGACCTCGACAAGGCGACCCAGTCCCTCCTGGCGCGCGGCCAGCGCCTGACCGAGCTCCTGAAGCAGCTGCAGTACGAGCCGCTGCCGGTCGAGAAGCAGATCCTGGCCATCTTCGCGGGCGTCAACGGCTACCTGGACGACCTGAACGTGGACCAGGTGCGGTCCTTCGAGGAGGCTCTCTACAAGGACCTCGACGGCACCGGGCGGCCCGTGGCGCGCCGTCTCCTCGAGAAGAAGGCCCTGGATGACGAGATGAAGGCGGAGATCAAGAAGCACCTCGACGCCTTCAAGAGCGACTTCAAGGCGCGTAGCGCGGCCTGAGGCGCCGCCCGCGGCGGCCCCCGGAAACGTCCGCGACTTCCGGACCCGGATCCGGAGCGTCAAGAGCACCCAGCAGATCACCCGCGCCATGAAGCTGGTCTCCGCCGCCAAGCTGCGGCGGGCGCAGGATCGGATCGTCATGGCGCGCCCTTACGCGCGCAAGATGCTCGAGGTGCTTTCGTCGCTCGCCTCGCGCGCCAATCCCGAGAAGCACCCGCTCCTGGCGCGCCGCAAGGAGGAGCGGGTCATCGTCGTGGTGATGACCTCCGACCGCGGCCTGTGCGGTTCCTTCAACACCAACATCCTCAACCGGGCCCGCACGTTCCTGGACGGCATGACGGACCGGGAAGCGAAAGTCGACCTGGTCGGCCGCAAGGCGCGCGACTGGTTCCGCCGGCGCCGCTACGCGACCCGGCGCGTCCTGGTCGACGTCTTCAGGAACGTCACCGTCGAGCACGCCCGGCACATCGCCTCCGACCTGGCGGCGGGCTTCACCCGAGCCGAGTTCGACGCGGTCCACCTGGTGTACAACGAGTTCAAGTCGGTCATCCAGCAGCGGGTGGTGGTCGAGCCTCTGCTGCCGATCCCGCAGGCCGCCCTCGCTCCCTCCGGCAGCCCGGGCGCGTCCGGGGAGGAGGCGGTGATGGGCGGCGCCTCGGAGGACTACCTCTACGAGCCATCCGACCGGGATCTGTTCGAGCGCCTGCTGCCGAAGCACGTCGAGATCCAGGTCTACCGGGCGCTCCTGGAATCGGCCGCGGCGGAGCACGGCGCGCGCATGACGGCCATGGACAACGCCACGCGCAACGCCGAGGAGATGATCGAGACGCTCACGCTGCAGATGAACAAGATCCGCCAGGCCGCGATCACCAAAGAAATCCTCGAGGTGGTCAGCGGGGCGGAGGCGCTGAGGTGACGGGCCGACGTTTCGCGCCGAGGCGGCGGGCTTGAGGAGCCGGCTGCGGGCCGGGGAGAGCGTGGCGGCCGTGGTGCGCCGCCACTGGATCGTCCTCGCCGGCCCGATGGCCCTGGTGCTGTTCCTCCTGGGAGGCCTGGCGGCGGCCTGGTTCGTGCACCGGCCGCACGTGCTGCCGGCGGTCGCGGCGCTCTTCGGCGTGGCGGTCGCCTGGGCCTTCTGGCGCTGGCTCGACTGGCACTGCGACCTGTGGGCGGTCACCTCGCAGCGCGTGATCGACGAGGAGGGTGTGCTGGCGGTGCGGGTGGTGGACAGCCCGCTCGACACCATCCACAACGTCACCTGCGAGCAGTCGCTCCTGGGGCGGATGCTGCGGTACGGGACGCTGAACATCCAGACGGCGGCCGAGCACGGATCGACCACCATCGTGGACGTGACCCGCCCGGAGGATCTGCGGGAGACGATCCTGGAGCTGCAGCAGCGCTACAAGTACGGCGGGGCGGCCTCCGCGGCGAAATCGGCCGCGGGCGCCACGGAGGGGCGGCGCCCGGGCGCGGAGCGTGGTGCTGTGGCCGGGGCCGGCGGGGCGGACGGCGGCGCGGAGGCGTGGGGTGAGACGCGCGATTGCCCCTACTGCGCCGAGACGATCAAGGCGAAGGCAAAGGTCTGCCGCTTCTGCGGCCGGACTCTCTGAAGGGTTCCCTCCAGGAGGAGCAGGTCGATGAACGTCGGCAAGGTCGTGCAAGTCATCGGTCCCGTCGTGGACGTGGAGTTCACCGAGGAAAACCTTCCCGCCATCCACAACGCGGTGCACATCACGAGCGAAGGGTTCGACGTGCCGACGCCCATCGACGTCACGGCCGAGGTGGAGCAGCACCTTGGCGAGGGGCGCGCGCGCTGCGTGGCGATGGAACCGACCGACGGGATGGTGCGCGGCATGCAGGCGGCCGATACGGGACACCCGATCCAGGTGCCGGTCGGCAACGAGGTGCTCGGCAGGGTCATCAACGTCCTCGGCAAGCCGGTCGACAAGATGGGGCCGGTGAAGGCGAAGCAGAGCCTGCCGATCCACCGCGAGGCCCCTTCCTTCGAGGACCAGAACACCGAGATGCAGATGTTCGAGACCGGCATCAAGGTCATCGACCTGCTCGAGCCGTACCTGAAGGGCGGCAAGACGGGGCTGTTCGGCGGGGCGGGCGTCGGCAAGACGGTGCTCATCCAGGAGCTGATCCACAACGTCGCCATGAAGCACGGCGGTGTGTCGGTCTTCGCGGGGGTGGGCGAGCGCACGCGCGAGGGGAACGACCTGTGGCTCGAGATGAAGGAGTCGGGGGTCATCAACAAGACGGCTCTGGTCTACGGCCAGATGACCGAGCCGCCCGGGGCGCGCCTGCGCGTCGGCCTGACCGGGCTGACGGTGGCCGAGTACTTCCGCGACTTCGAGGGACAGGACGTCCTGCTGTTCATCGACAACATCTTCCGCTTCACGCAGGCGGGATCGGAGGTGTCGGCGCTCCTGGGACGCATGCCGTCGGCGGTCGGCTACCAGCCGACGCTGGCGACCGAGCTGGGCGAGCTCCAGGAGAGGATCACGTCCACCGTCAAGGGGTCGATCACCTCGGTGCAGGCGATCTACGTGCCGGCCGACGACTACACCGATCCGGCGCCGGCCACCACCTTCGCGCACCTCGACGCCTCGACCAACCTTTCGCGCAAGATCTCCGAGCTGGGGATCTACCCGGCGGTCGACCCGCTGGCGTCCACCTCGCGCATCCTCGACCCGCGCGTCGTCGGCCAGGAACACTACAACGTGGCGCGCGCCGTGCAGGGGGTCCTGCAGCGCTACAAGGACCTGCAGGACATCATCGCCATCCTGGGGATCGACGAGCTGCCCGAGGAGGACAAGCTGATCGTGGCACGGGCGCGGAAGATCCAGCGGTTCCTGTCGCAGCCCTTCTTCGTCGCCGAGCAGTTCACCGGCCTGAAGGGAAAGTACGTGCCGATCGCCGAGACCGTCCGCTCGTTCAAGGAGGTCATCGAAGGCAAGCACGACGACCTCCCCGAGCAGGCCTTCTACCTCGTGGGCGCCATCGACGAGGCGGTCGAGAAGGCGGAACGGATGCGCCAGGCCGCCTGAGGCGGCCCCGAGGGCCCGATGCTCCCCGAATCAATCCACTTGGAGGTTGTCACACCCGAAAGACGCGTCGTCTCGGAGGTCGTGGACGAGGTCGTGCTGCCCGGCAGCGAGGGGTACCTGGGCGTCCTGCCGGGGCACACGCCGCTTTTGACCTCCCTCGGGATCGGGCAGATCATGTTCCGCCGTGGGACGGAGCGGCGCTACCTGACCGCGGCGGGCGGCTTCGCCGAGGTCCTGCCGGACCGCGTCAGCGTGCTCGCGGAGATCGCCGAGCGCGCCGAGGAAATCGACCCGGAGCGGGCCCGCAAGTCGCTCGACCGTGCGGCCCAGCGCCTGAAGGGGCGCGACGCCGACACGGACTTCAGGCGCGCCCAGGAGGCGCTGCGCAGGGCGTTGCTCCGCCTCGAGGTCAGCCGGAAGAGCGGACCGGCCGGTCCGGCCTGAACCCGTGGCCCGCGGGGCCGCTCGCAGCGCGGGCCGGCCGGCTAGGAGCCTGTCCGGGAAATGGCAACGGCCGCGGAGGGCAGGACCATGCAGGCGCGGCCCCATCTCTCCGTCGTGATCCCCGCCTACGACGAAGCGGCCCGGATCGGGGACAGCCTCGTGCGGCTGGTCGCCTATCTGGCGGCGCGGTCCCTTCCGTCGGAGATCCTGGTGGTCGACGACGGCAGCACCGACGGCACCGCCGCGGTCGTGGAGGCTTTCGCGCGCCACGCGTCGGCCGTCCCCGCGCGCCTGCTCCGCAACGGACGCAACCGGGGCAAGGGGTACAGCATCAAGCACGGCGTGCTCTCCGCCCTCGGCGAGTTCGTCCTGATCAGCGACGCCGACTTCTCGACGCCGATCGAGGACCTGCCGCGCCTGCTCGAGCCGGTCGCCTCGGGGGGATTCGGCATCGCCATCGGCTCGCGCGGCCTGGCCGGCTCGCGGGTGGAGAAGCGCCAGCCCGCCTGGCGCGAGGCGATGGGGCGGGCCTTCAACCGCATCATGCGGGCGCTCACCGGCCTGCCGTTCCTGGACACGCAGTGCGGCTTCAAGGTCATGCGGCGCGATCCGGTCCTGCCGCTGTTCAGGGCGGCGCGCGTCGAGCGCTTCGCGTACGACGTGGAGATCCTCTACCTGGCGCGCAAGGCGGGGATCCGGGTCCTGGAGGTGCCGGTGGTCTGGCGCGACGCCCCCGGATCGAAGGTGAACGCCCTGTCCGACTCGTTCGACATGCTGAGGGACGTCCTGCGCATCGTGCTGCGTGACCGGCGGGGGCGCTACGGGACCCTGGGCGACGGCCCGGTCGCCGCGCGGGGCGCGCCGTGAGGCGGGACGGCGGGCCACGGCCGGCCCCCGCTGGGCGGGTCCTGAGGCGAGGCAAGATCCTGGCGGCGCGCCGGCTGGCGCGCCGTCTCCGGCCGGCGCGCCGGCGGGGCCTCAGGGTGGTGTTCACCAACGGCTGCTTCGATCTGCTGCACGCCGGGCACGTCGCCCTGCTCCAGAAGGCGCGGGGCCTCGGCGACCTGCTCGTGGTCGGGGTGAACGCCGATCGCTCGGTGCGGCGTCTCAAGGGGCCCGGGCGGCCGATCGTCCCGCTCGCCGAGCGGCTGGAGGTGCTCGCGGCGCTGCGCGCGGTGGACTACGTGGTGCCCTTCTCGGCCGACACGCCGGCCCGGCTGATCGCCATGCTGCGGCCCGAGGTCCTGGTCAAAGGCGGCGACTACCGGAGGTCCGAGGTGGTGGGCGCCGCGACCGTCGAGGGGCTGGGGGGGCGCGTCGTGACGCTGCCTCTGCGCAAGGGGCGCTCGACGACGGCGCTCATCCGGCGCGCGCGCCGCGCCGCCGGGGCGCGCCGCGGGGGTGCGGGGCGTTGACGACGGCCGTCGCCTCGATCCTCGACCTGGCAGGCCGCGACGCGGCGCTGCGCCGGGCGCTCGAGCCCCTCGGCGGCGCCCGGAGCCGCGTGCGCCTGGCCGGACTCAGCCCCTCCGCCGCGGCCGTTCTCCTTCCCGCTCTCCTCGATCGGGCGGCCGGGGGAAAGATCCTCCTGCTGGTACCGGGGGAGAAGGAGGCCGAGCAGGTTCGCGCGGACCTCGCCTTCGCCGTCGGGGCGTTGCGCGGCGGGGCGGGGCGCGTGCTGCCGTTTCCGTCGCTCGAGGCCGACCCGTACCAGGAGCTCGAGCCCCATCTCCGCGTGGCCTGCGAGAGGGTGCAGGCCCTGCGCGCGCTGCGCGATCCCGGTGAAGCGATCGTGGTGGCGCCGGCGCGGGCCCTGATCTATCCCCTCCCCCCGCCGGCCGTCTTCGATCCGTACCGCCTCGAGCTGGCCGAGAAGCAGCCGCTCAAACCGGACGACCTCTCCGAGTACTTGCTGCAGGCGGGCTACGTCAGGGTCGACCTGGTCTCGGCCGTGGGGGAGTTCTCGCGGCGCGGCGGCATCGTCGATCTCTTCCCGCCCGACGGGCCCGGGGCGGTGCGGGTCGAATTCTGGGACGAGGAGCTGGAGTCCATGCGCACCTTCGATCCCGAGAGCCAGCGCTCGACCGGGCGGCTGGAGCGGGCGACGGTCCCGCCGGTGCGCGAGTACCCCTGGGATGCCGCGGCCCTGGAGAGGATGCGCGCCGCCCTGCACGAGCGCCGGGTGGCCCGCAGGGGCACCGGGGCCGCGGCGGACCTCCGGGCGCCTGCCGACGATCTGGCCGAGAGGGTCGAGCTCCTGGGTGCGGGGCGCACCTTCCCCGGCTACGAGGCGTGCGTGCGGCTGGTGGAGCCGCGGCCCGCCTCCCTCTTCGACTATGCCCCGGGGGCCCTGGTGGCCTGCTGGGAGCAGGGGCAGATCCTCTCGGACCTCGAAGGGGTGTACGTCGAGATGCACGCCAGCTTCGATCTCTCCGAGCAGTTCGCCATGCCCTCGCCCGAAGAGCTCCTCCTGCCCCGCGGCGGCATCCAGGAGAGCGTCCGTGCCGCCCGGCTCACCCTCTCGGAGCTGGGGCTCGACGAGGGGGAGGACCGCACGGAGCCCGTGCGGCTGCCGTGCGCTCCGGCGCGCTCCTACAAGGGGCGGCTCCAGGACCTGGCGGCCGACCTCAAGGAGGCGGCGCGCGGCACGACCACCCTGTTCCTCATGGAGAGCGCCGGCCGTATCGAGCGGCTGTGCGAGGTGCTCGAGGACTACGGATTGTCGGCGCGCGTGGCGGAGGCGGAAGGCGCGCCGCGCGGGGCCGCCCCGGCGCCCCCGTCCGCGCAGGCGTCACCGTCCGCCCCGGCGCCCCCCGGCGTCTTGGAGCCGCCCCTGCTCGTGGCCGCGGGGCGCCTGTCGCATGGTTTCCTGCTGCCGCGCATCGGCCTCCAGGTGCTCACCGAGCGGGAGGTGTTCGGCGAGCACGCGGAAGGCGCCGCGCGCCGCCGCAAGGTGGCCGCCTTCAGCCCCGACTTCCGCGACCTGCGCGTGGGGGACCTCGTGGTCCACGTGGAGCACGGCATCGGCCGCTACGCCGGCATCGCGCGCGTCGGAGAGGGGGAGGCGGAGCGCGACTTCATGCTGATCGCCTTCGAAGGGCGCGACAGGCTGTACGTGCCGATCGACCGGCTCGACCTCGTGCAGCGTTACTCCGGCATCGCCGGCCAGCGGCCGAAGCTGGACCGGCTGGGGGGGACCGGGTGGGAGAAGACCAAGAAGCGCGTGCGCAAGGCGATGCGCGAGATGGCCCAGGAGCTGCTCGATCTCTACGCCGCGCGCCGCGCCGCCCGCGGCCACGCCTTCCCGGCCGACACGCCGTGGGAGAAGGAGTTCGAGGACGCCTTCCCTTACGAGGAGACGCCCGGCCAGGCCAAGGCGATCAAAGACGTCAAGGCGGACATGGAGAGTGACGCGCCGATGGACCGCCTGATCTGCGGCGACGTCGGGTTCGGCAAGACGGAGGTCGCCATGCGGGCGGCCTTCAAGGCGGTCATGGGCGGCAAGCAGGTGGCGGTCCTGTGCCCCACGACCGTCCTGGCCTTCCAGCACCTGGCCACCTTCCGGGAGCGCTTCTCCTCCTGGCCGACCACCATCGAGATGGTCTCGCGCTTCCGCACGGCGCGCGAGCAGAGGGCGATCCTGAAGGCCCTGGCGGAAGGCAAGGTGGACGTCCTGATCGGCACCCATCGCCTGCTCTCGAAGGACGTGCGCTTCCGCGACCTGGGGCTCCTGGTCGTGGACGAGGAACAACGCTTCGGGGTGGCGCACAAGGAGGCGATCAAGGCGATGAAGAAGGACGTGGACGTCCTGACGCTCACCGCCACGCCGATCCCGCGCACCCTGCAGATGTCCCTCGCCGGCATCCGCGACATGTCGGTGATCGAGACCCCGCCGGAGAACCGGCTGGCGATCCAGACGGCGATCGTGCCGTTCCGCGAGGGAGTCATCGCCACGGCCCTGCGCAACGAGCTGAAGCGGGGCGGCCAGGTCTACTTCGTGCACAACCGCGTCGAGTCGATCGGCTCGATGGCCAACCTGATCCGCAGGCTGGTCCCCGAGGCGCGCCTCGGCATCGCGCACGGGCAGATGAGCGAAGGGCGCCTCGAGCCCACCATGCTCTCCTTCCTGCAGGGAGAGTTCGACGTCCTCCTGGCGACCACGATCATCGAGAACGGGCTCGACATCCCGCGCGTCAACACCATCGTCGTCAACCGCTCCGACCGCTTCGGCCTGGCGCAGCTCTACCAGCTGCGCGGGCGGGTGGGGCGCTCCGACCGGCGCGCCTACGCCTATCTCATGGTGCCGGTCCGCAAGGCCTTGACGGCCGTGGCCCGGCGCCGCCTCAAGGCGCTGCAGGAGTTCACCGAGCTGGGATCGGGGTTCCGCATCGCCGCCATGGACCTCGAGATCCGCGGGGCGGGGAACCTCCTGGGCGCGGAGCAGAGCGGCCAGATCGCCTCGGTCGGCTTCGAGATGTACTGCCAGCTCCTCGAGCGTACGGTGCGCGAGATGAAGGGGGAGGCGCCCCCGCCGGAGATCAAGGCGCAGATCAACCTGGGGGTCGACATCAAGATCCCGGAAACCTACATCCCCGATTTCAGCGACCGCCTGGTGCTCTACAAGAAGATCTCGTCGGCGGCCGACGAGGAGGAGCTGGAGCGCATCCGCGACCAGATCCGTGACGTCTACGGCGAGGTCCCGGGCCAGGCCGACAGCCTTTTGGCCCTCGCCTCCCTGCGGCTCATGGCCGATCGGCTGCGGGTGCGCAGCATCGACTACAGCGGCGGGCGGGCGCATGTGCGCTTCGCGGAGGACGCCCCCGTCGGCCCGGAGCTCCTGGTGCGGCTCGCCTCGGCGCGTCCCGGGGTGAGCCTCTCACCCCCCGGCATCCTGAAGCTCGACCTGGCGCGGGCCGCGGCGGAGGGCGCGTCCAGTCCCCAGGCCGTCTCGCGTCCCCAGGGAGGCGACCGCGAACGCTTGGAGGCGGTCCGCGACCTCTTGCGGGCCCTCCAGCCGAGTGGTAGCATGCAGATCACCCAGCCCTCCGCTGTCGGGCCGCCTAACGGAGACAGGTGAACACGAGGACAGGTCGCCAGAGCGAGGGGAGGATCGCCGGAAGCGTTCCGACCCCGGCGCGGGCCCTCGCCATGCTTCTGGTGCTCGGCCTCGCCGCGTGCGCCGGCCGGAAGGGAGACCAGCAGGCCGCCGCCCCCTCCGGCGACGCCGCCTCCGCCCCGGCCGCCGCGGGCGGCGTCGATCCCGGGCTGGTCGTCGCCACCCTGGGCGGCCAACCGATCCCCTACAAGGCGTTCGAGCGCTACCTGGCGGACAACTCGGGAGAGGAGAGCACCGAGGGGGAGCAGCAGGACGCGATCAAGAGTCGCCTGCTCGACCAGTTTCTCGAGGAGCAGCTGCTGCTCCGGGCGGCGGGCCGCTTCAAAGTGGCCGTCTCCGAGACCGAGGTCGACGGCTACCTGAAGGAGATCGGGGTCAGCGAGGGCGAGGCCGAGGCGGCCGGCGGAGAGGGCAAGGAGGCCTTCCGGGACAAGGTGCGCCAGGGGCTGATCGTACAGAAGGTCAAGGACGAGGGGGTCCTGAGCAAGGTGCAGGTGACTCCGGGCGAGATCGAGGACGCGCTCAAGAAGCAGCCCGACATGGCACACCCCGCGCGCCAGGTTGTCCTGCGGCAGATCATGGTGGATGATAAGAGTCTGGCCGACAGGCTGCGCGCCAGCCTCGCCACCGACCCTTCGCGCTTCGAGGCCCTGGCCCGGGAGAACTCGATCGCCCCGGACCGCGGTCAGGCGCGCATGTACAGCGAAGAGGATCTGCCGGTCGAGCTGCGCGAGCCGCTCTTGAACCTGCAGACCGGCCAGGTCAGCCAGGTGCTGGAGCACGCGCAGAGCTACCTGGTGTTCCAGCTCGTCCGCAAGGTCGAGCAGAAGGACGCCGATCTGGATGAGGTCAAGCGCCGCATCCGCATGCAGATCTTCCAGACGAAAAGCGAGCAGGCGCTCGACCGCTTCGTCGCGGACCTGAGGAAAGAGACGGAGATCCGTGTCAACCGCACCATCCTGCCGTTCAACTACGTGGGCGACTACGCCAGGTGATACGCCCCGGTCCCACCGCTCTCCCGGCTGCACGGCCCTGACGCCCCGCATCCCGGTCCCGAAGCGCGCCCTCGGGCTCGCGGCGCTCCTTCTGGCGCTTGCGGCCGCGGCCTCCCCCGCCCGGGCCGCGATCGTGGAGGAGATCGTCGCGCGGGTGAACAACCGGATCATCACCAAGAGCGAGTGGGAGGAGCGCGGCACCTTCATCCTGCGCCAGGTCTACCAGCAGTATTCGGGCGCCGAGCTGGACCGCCAGCTCCAGCAGGCCCAGGACACTCTGCTGGCGAACATGGTCACCGAGCTGCTGCTCCTCGAGAAGGCGCAGACCCTGCTCGACATGGACAAGGTGCGCAAGAACCTGATCGAGGACTTCAAGAAGCAGCAGAAGATCACCAGCGACGACGAGCTCGACAAGCTCCTCCAGCAGGAGAAGATGACCCGCACCGACCTTCAGGAGCAGCTCATGCGCCTGTCGATCCCGCAGGAGGTCATCAACTACGAGG
>QHXZ01000192.1:4953-6896 GCA_003223165.1 Acidobacteriota bacterium | reverse complement strand
TTCTACGACAACGGGCTGTACCACGACGGCGAGCGCTTCCTGTTCGCCGCCCTGCACCGCTTCATGGCCCGAACCTACCCGGCCCTCGCCTCGTACCCCTTCGAGCACGCCTGGACGGGGCCGATGGGGTGCACGACCGACCAGGAGCCGATCATCGACCGCCTGGGCGAGAACGGGAACGCCCTCTACTGCGGTGGATACTGCGGCCACGGCCTGGCGATGGGGACGAAGGCCGGGTCGTTCCTGGCGGCGTCGCTGCTCGACGGGGTGGCGCCTCCCGCCTGGATGCTGCGCCGCACCGTGCGCATGCCGGGCGAGCCGTTCCGCTACGTGGGCGTGAACATGGTCATCAACCTGATGAACCTCAACCTGTACCACATGGAGAAGCGCGCGTGACGGGGCGGACCGGGCTGCGGGTCCTCGGCATGCTGTCGCTGGCGCTGGCCTGGATGCCGCTCTGGGCGCCGCTGATCCAGGTGACCACCCTCGCCTGCGTCGTGGTGGCCGCCTGCCGCGGCGGCATCGATCGCCTCAGCATCACCCTCGGAGCCGCCGGAGCCGCGCTCGGCCTCTTCCTGTTCCTCATGCTGCAGTATGTCTGGGTCATCTGAGCGGCGAGCGGCCCGGCGCCTCCTCGCCGGCGGTGCCAGGCAGGCCCGATTGGGCCCGCACGACTGGCGCACGCTGGCCCTGGCGGCCCTTGCCCTCGGCGCGCTGGCCTGCCACCTGCCCGTCTCCCCGCGGACGCGCCGCGCGGAGGTCGACACCCTGCGCCAGCGCCTGATCTTCGCCTGCGCGGCGGGCGACGCGACTGCTCTCGCGGACCTGTGGACCGACGACGCGATCGGCATGCCGCAGGGCGAGCCCGCCGTGGCCGGGCGCGAGGCGATCCTGGCGAGGGCGCGGGCGGCCTTCGAACTGTACCGGGCGAGGCTCGTCCTGCGTCCGGAGGAAGTCATGGTCGCCGGCGATTACGCCTTCGATCGCGGGTCGTACACGCTGACCCTGGCGCCCCGGGACGGCAAGGCGCCGGCCCCGCGCGAGGAGAAATACCTGCTGGTGCTGCGCTGGCAGCCGGACGGCGGCTGGAGGATCGCGCGCGGCATCAGCAACACCAGCGCCCCCGCCGCGCCCGCGGCGCCTGCCGCCACGGCACCGCCGCTGCAGGGGCTTCCGCCCAACGTCGAGCCGCCGTCATTCTCCTCGGCGGCGCCGGCCCCCTCGCAGACTCCAGGACACTGAGCATGGTGGTGCGGAGATTGTTGCGCAAGGCCGGGGCGGACAAGCGGCCTGATCGACCTGGGGTTGGGGGGCTCGCAAGCCACCGCGGTTGGGCCAGGAAGAGCCCGATCCCGGGCCATTGTTCGCCCCCGAACATCCACGGACGCCAATCGGTCGCCGACGGACAATCGCTCTGCCGCAGGGGTCGCAACACTCTCCGCACCACCATGCTTGGCATCCGCGGCGCGGGTGAGTATCCTAGACGCCTCATGCCACTCTTCGAGTACGTTTGCCGTGACTGCTCGGCCCGGTTCGAGCAGATCGTGATGGGGTCGGACACGCCGGCCTGCCCCTCCTGCCGCAGCCGCAACCTCGAGAAGCTTCTCTCCGTATTCGCGGTGGGGGGCGGCGGGTCGAAGGACGCGGCGGGCGGAGGGGCGGGGCCCTGCGGCAGCTGCGGCGACCCGCGCGGCCCGGGCTCCTGCGCCATCGACTGACGGGCCCGGACCTGACGAGCGCCGGCCACGGATAGTCCCATGCCCGAGAAACCGAGAAAAGGGCAGCGCATGCGTCTCGTGGCCGCCGCCGCGGCCGCGCTCGTCCTGCTGCGGCTGGCGGCGGGCGACACGGCGCTGTACGGCGATCACGTCGTCGGCAGCATCCTTCGCTTCGCCACCTTCGCCGCCGTCCTGGTCACCGTCGTCTACTATCCCGCGCGCTGG
>QHXZ01000192.1:0-4865 GCA_003223165.1 Acidobacteriota bacterium | reverse complement strand
TCCTCGGCCGAGCAGATGGAGGCGATCGCCCGCGCCCTCGCCGCCGACCTCGATCGCCTGCCGGAGGGGGTGCCCGAGGATCGGCAGCGGGCCTTCATCGCCGAGCGGGAGAACCTGTTGCGGGCCGCGCTGCCGGGCGCGCGCGCCACGGTCGTGCCCCAGGCGGCGCTGCCCCGCTGGCTCGACGGGCAGGCGTCCTGGAGCGGGCTGACGCGGGAGCCACCGCCTCCGGCGGCGGGCAGCGCGGCGGCGGGCAGCGCGGCGGCGGCGGGCGGCGCGGCGCCGCCGGTCCCGGCGCCGGCACAGGCGGCGGTGCTGCGGGCGGTGGCGCGCAGCGGCCGGCCGGATGGCCGCTACGCCCTGCTCATCGAGACGCCCCTGGGGGCGGATTTCGTGCGCCACCTGAGCGACCTCACGGGCATCCGGATCCGCACGATGGCGCCGGGCGCCGGACCGGCCGTGCCCATGCCGATCCCCGCAGCTCTGGCGCCGGTCCCTGCACCTTCTGCGCCGCCCGCCGGCCCCCCCACGACAGCCGCCGAACGCTCCCTCGCGGAGCCTCGCATCGCCGGGCGCCTGCCCGCCGCCGGGCGCCTGCCCGGGGAGGGCCGGCTCTCCGAGGGTTCACCGGCGGCGCACCGCCCCGTGACCGGCTTCCTGTACGCCGCCTTCATGCCCTCGACCGACTGGGCGACCGGCAAGAAGGCCGGGCAGGTCACGCTGGCCTTCGACTGGTCGTGGGCCGAGGCGGGACGGCAGATCCTCGGAAGCAGCCAGGCCGGGCGCTACTGGCGCCTGGGGCTGATCGTCCTGGGGTTCATCTTCCTGACCTGCGAGCTCCTGGCGCTGGGCGCCGCCGCCTGGATGGTGCGGGCGGTGACGGGGACCGTGGACCGCCTGTACCGCGCGACCACGTACATCGCCCGCGGTGACTTCTCGCACCGCATCCAGGTGCGCTCGCAGGACCAGCTCGGCGAGCTGGCGCGGCACTTCAACGAGATGTCGGCCCACATCGAGTCGCTGTTGCGCGAGCGGGTCGAGCGCGAGCGGCTCGAGCGGGAGATCGAGATCGCCGCGACGGTGCAGTCGCAGCTCTTCCCGCGTTCCATCCCCCTCCTGGCGACCGCCCGGATCGCCGGCGAGTGCCGGGCGGCGCGCGGCGTCGCGGGCGACTACTACGACTATCTCGAGGTCGCGCCCGGCCGCGTGGCGCTGGCCCTCGGTGACGTGGCGGGCAAGGGGCTGTCGGCCTCGCTCCTGATGTCGAACCTGCAGGCCTGCCTGCGGGCGCAGACGGCGATCGAGGCGGAACGCGCCGACGTGCGGGCGGCGGACGCCGCCCGCGAGCTGGCGGCCGGTGGGACCGCGGTTGGCGGGGCCGCGGTCGGCGGGGCCGCGCTCCCCGGGAACGGCAGGGCGGTGGCGCGCATCGCCTCGATGGTGAACCGCCAGCTCTGCCGCAGCGCCGACTCCAACCGCTTCGCCACGCTGTTCCTGGCCCTGTACGACGACGACACCCGCCTGCTGCGCTACACCAACGCCGGGCACAACGCGCCGATCCTGGTGAATGGCGACGGAACGGTCGAGCGTCTGGTCTCCAGCGGCACGGTGGTCGGCGCCTTCGACGACGCCCGCTACGACGAGTCGCACGCGCTTTTGGGCGAGGACGCGCTGCTGGTCATCTTCTCCGACGGGATCAGCGAGGCCCGCAGCCCCTCGGACGAGGAGTACGGCGAGGATCGGCTGGTGCGCTTCGCCGTCGCCAACCGCGCGCTGCAGGCCGGGGCGCTGTGCAGCGCCTTGTTCGCGGAGGTCGATTCCTGGAGCGGCCCCCAGGAGCGGGGCGACGACCAGACCCTGGTCATCGTCAAGGGGCACAAGGCGCTCCTTCCTACTTCGGGTCGGAGACACACAGCGACTCCGGAACATCGGTGCCGCGGAGGTCGTAGGATGAGTCCGTGCAACGTCCCGGACACGCACCTCTGATCGCATGGTCGTTCATGGTCGCCGGACTGGGGAAACTGGTCGGGCTGCCGCTCTTCGTATGGGCCCTCCGCGACGAAGCCGCGTCCCTGTTTTCAGAGCCGGAGGCCCTGCCACTTTCGCCAGGGTGGCTCGCCCACGCGGCGGGCTTCGTCGTTGGCCACCTGCACTTCTTGGTGGCCTTCTGGATGCTCCTGGGCCTCTTTATGATCGTCGCCGCCGCGGGTTTCTTGCGCGGCAGACCCTGGGCCCGGGTCGGGCTGGAGCTTATACTCTGTGCGACACGCGCTGCAGAGTCCGCGGACGAGCGCGGGGGACGCCCTGGCATCCTCGCTCCTGTCCCGGTTCTGGGCCAGTCTTGCGTGGCTTGGTCTATACGTCATTCTCCTGATCCTGCTCGGAGGGTCGAACCAAGGAGACCGCACCCATGCTCAAGATGAAGGTCAATCGCAAGGATTGTGAAGTTGACGTCAGTCCTGACACCCCGCTGCTCTGGGTGCTGCGGGAGACGCTCGGGCTGACGGGGACGAAGTTCGGCTGCGGCATGGCGTTGTGCGGAGCGTGCACCGTCCACCTCGACGGCGAAGCGGTGCGATCGTGCGTCACGCCGGTGTCGCGCGCCGCGGGCAAGGAGGTGGCGACGATCGAAGGTCTTTCGCCCGACCTCAGCCACCCGTTGCAGCGCGCCTGGATCGCCGAGGACGTGCCGCAGTGCGGCTACTGCCAGTCCGGACAGATCATGTCCGCCGCCGTACTGCTGCGCGAGAACCCCCGCCTATCGGACGACGACATCGACGACGCCATGACCGGCAATCTCTGTCGCTGCGGGACGTACCCGCGCATCCGGCGCGCCATTCACCTGGCGGCCCGGATGAAGGCCCAGGGGGGCGGGAGATGAACGAGATTCTGAATTGCGGCCGGCGCGATTTCCTCAAGACGGGCGTTCTTGCCGGCGGGGGGCTGGTCCTCGGCCTCTATCTGCCGCCGTTCGGCAGGGCCGCCGAAGCCGCGCAGGCGAGCCACTCCGCCTTCGCGCCCAACGCGTTCCTGCGTATCGGAACGGACGACGCCGTCACGGTCATCGTCAACCACTCCGAGATGGGCCAGGGGATCTATACCGCTCTCCCGATGATCGTGGCGGAAGAGCTCGACGCCGATTGGCGCAAGGTGCGGATCGAGGCCGCGCCGGTCGACCCGGCTTACAACCACACGCGCTTCGGCATGCAGATGACCGGCGGCAGCACGAGCACATGGTCGGAGTGGGATCGGCTGCGCAAGGCGGGTGCTGTGGCGCGGGCGATGCTGATCGCCGCGGCGGCCGAGATCTGGAATGTCGATCCCCCCTCCTGCCACGCGCGGAACGGCCAGGTCGTCCACGCCGCCTCGGGGCGACGGTTATCCTACGGACGCCTGGCGGAGAAGGCGTCGAGCCTGACGCCGCCGCAAAGTGTCACTCTGAAAGACCGCAAGGATTTCAATCTGATCGGCAAGCCGACGAAGCGGCTGGACACGCCCGAGAAGGTCAACGGCACAGGCGTCTTCGGTCTGGACGTCACGGTCCCGGGTATGCTGGTCGCCGTCGTGGCGCGCCCGCCCGTCTTCGGCGGGAAGGTCAAGAGCTTCGACGCCGGCAGGGCCAATGCCGTGCCGGGTGTCCGGCACGTCGTCGAGATCGACCGCGGAGTCGCAGTGGTGGCCGATGGCTACTGGCCGGCGTCGCAAGGTCGCAAGGCGTTGGAGACCGTGTGGGAGGATGGCCCATTGGCCCGGCTCGACAGCCGGGCGCAGGGTGCTCAGTATGCGGAACTCGCCAAGCAGCCGGGGGCTGTGGCAAGAAAGGTAGGCGACGCGGCGGCCGCGATGGGCAGCGCTGCTCGGAAGCTCGAAGCCGTCTATGAGCTGCCCTACCTCGCCCACGCGACGATGGAGCCGCTCAACTGCGTCGCCGACGTGCGCCCCGACGGTTGCGACGTCTGGACCGGCACCCAATTCCAGACCATCGATCGCGACGCTGCGGCCCAGGTCGCCGGACTGAAACCCGAGCAAGTCAAAGTCCACACGATGTTGCTGGGCGGCGGCTTCGGCCGGCGCGCCGTCATCGACAGCCACTTTGTGCGGGAAGCGGTGCAGCTCTCGAAGACCGTCAAAGCCCCGGTGAAAGTCATCTGGTCGCGCGAGGACGACATTCGCGGGGGGTACTACCGGCCCTCGGCCTATCACTTGATCCGTGCCGGCCTGGACGCGTTCGGGAAGCCATTGGCCTGGCAGCACCGGATCGTCTGTCAGTCCTTCATGGCGGGCACGCCATTCGAGGCCGCCATGATCAAAGACGGCGTGGACGGAACCGCGGTCGAGGGGGCCTCCGACCTTCCGTATGACATCCCCAACGTGCTGGTGGACTGGCAGCAGGCGCCGGGCGGTGTTCCCACGCTGTGGTGGCGCTCGGTGGGGCATTCTCACACCGCCTTCGTCGTCGAGAGTTTCCTCGATGAACTGGCCCACGCGGCGGGCAAGGACCCGTACGAGTATCGACGCGCGCTGCTTGGCAAACAGATGCGACACAAGAGAGTCCTCGAGCTCGCCGCCGAAAAGGCGGGTTGGGGGAAACCGCTGCCTCAGGGGCGCGGGCGCGGCCTGGCTGTGCACGAATCGTTCGGTAGCTTCGTCGCGCACGTGGCCGAAGCCTCGGTCTCCAGGGAGGGCAAGGTCAAAGTCCATCGGGTCGTCTGCGCCATCGACTGCGGTCCGGTGGTGAACCCGGACACGGTCCGTGCCCAGATGGAGGGGGCCGTGGTCTTCGGCCTCAGCGCCGCGCTCTACGGGGAGATCACCCTGGAGAACGGGCGCGTGAAGCAGCGGAACTTCCACGACTACCCGCTGCT
>QHXZ01000039.1 GCA_003223165.1 Acidobacteriota bacterium | reverse complement strand
GGTGGTGCGCGAGCTGGTGCGCAACGGCTGGCCGAGGATCGAGAAGCTCCTGGCCGACGAGAGCCGGGTGCTGGCCTACAAGGACAGCAACGCCGTCGCGGCCGCCACCAAGGCGCTCGAGGCCGCCCGCGCCGCCGTGGCGCCGGAGCTGCGCGCGTCCCTCGAGTCGCTGCGCTCGAGCGCCGCCCGCCTGCTCAAGGGGAACGAGAGGCTCCTGGCCGAACGGGCGCGCGGCTTCCGCCCGGCCTGTGACGCCATCGACCGGGCCCTCAAGTCCCAGGACCTGGTGGAGATGGCCAAAGCGGCCGGCGGCCTCGTGCCGCTGATCCCGGACGCCAAGGCCAGGGTCGAGGAAGCGCTGACGGCGGCCCGGGGCAAATGGAGCGCCGCCGAGGGCGAGGCCTCCTCAGGACGGGAGGGGCGGCCGCCGCGGCCGGGGAGGCCGACGCTCTGCGCGAAGCCGCCGAGGCGCTGGGTGCGCTTTTGCAGAAGGCGCCCGGTGATGTCAGCGCGAAGAAGAGCGCCCTCCTGGCCTCCCGGGACACGAAGGCCAAGGGGGCCCAGGATCTCCTCGGGCCGGGGCGAGGAGCCCTCAAGACCGGCACCGCCTCGACGCTCGAGAAGGCGCTGGCCGAGGTGCAGGGATTGGCGCCCGCGGCGTCGCTCAAGGCCCTGACCTCCTCTCTCAAGTCGTTCGACGCGGCACTGGGCGCCGCCCGCGCCGAGTCGAGCGCCGCCTTCGACCATGCCGCGCAGGCCGGCCGCAAAGTCAGGGCCTGCGTCGCCGACCTCGAGACGAGCCTGAAGGACCTGCTGTCGGGCGAGGCGCGGGCGACGCTCGACCAGTGCCTGGCGGAGATGCAGGGCCAGGAGGAGGCCGGCAGCGCCGGCGGGCTGGAGCAGGCCGCGCGCGATTGCCAGGCGCGTTGCGAGCAGGCGGGGCGCGACGTCTGCCACGGCCTGGACGAGGAGGTGCAGCTCGCCTCGCGCCTGGCGGCCCGCGACGACCTCGACGGGCCCTTGCGCAGAAGCCTGGCGAACGCCATCGGCGCGCTGCGCCCGGCGCTCCAGCCGGGGGACTGCCGGGGGATCGACCGCACCAGGCTGGGCGAGGTGCGGCGGGCCAAGGCCCGGGCGCAGATCACGCTGTCGCTGAAGGACGCCTACGCCGCCTTCTACGAGGGGCAGGACGGCCTCGAGAAGGCGATCCACTCCCTGCAGGATCTGCCGCGGGATCAGCAGGAGAAGAGTCCCCTGTACCTGTGGAGCCTGGCGTACTTCTATTACCTGAAACACCAGACGCTGGCCGGGACCGAGTCGGCCAGGTGGCTTTCCGAGGCCCGCGCCACCTTCAAGCGCGCCGGGGCGACCGCGCGGGCCGACCTGGCGAGCTCGGGCCTCTTCCCCGATGACTTCGTCACCGCGATGGCCGCACCCGGGACGGACGGATCATGACGCCGCGCCGGAGCGCCGCGGCGGGCGCGGGCCGAAGCGGTGTTATACTCGGCCGCACAGAGACCGGAGATCGGACCTTCGAGTCCCCAAAGCACCGACGCGTTCGGGAGGTGAGCATGTCCAGGTCGTTCCTGCGGGCCGTGGTGGGTCTTGTCGTCCTCGCATTCGCGGCCCTGCTCCAACCGGGGTCCGCCTTCTCGCAGGGCATCGCCCCCCGGGGGCTCTACCGGGGGCAGGTGCTGGAGGGCCGCGGCCAGAAACCGGTGCCCGGGGCCCTCGTCCTGTTCACCGACAAGAACTCCGGGGTGGCCTACTCCGCCTTCAGCGACGACCTGGGGAAGTACGAGATCCATGTGCCGCGCGGCACCTACACCCTGCTGATGATGATCGAGGACAAGACCTTCGAGCCGGAGGAGGCCAGCCGGCAGACGGCCGAAGGCGCCTGGGCGCTCACGTTCGCGCCGGCGACCAAGGGGAGCATCTCCGACCAGGAGGTCAGCCTGACGTCGGACAAGCAGGAGATCGTCGTGCGCCCGAAGCAGGACCGCGCACGCGGCGCCCGCAAGACGCTGGTCCTCGAGGTCGTGAGCCCGCCGCCCCCGAACGTGGCCATCCACAACATCCGCACGAGCCCCGATAAGGAAGTCCACCCGCGGGAGCTTCTCGAGGTGACCGTCGAGGGGACGCGCAACGGCACGGCCACGGTCTCGGTGGGGAACGCCGTCACCGGCAGGCCGCTCGAGGAGGTCAAGGGTTCTCCCGGCACCTACCGCGGGCGCGTCGAGATCCCGCAGGAGTACGAAGGGGTCTACCTGGTCTCGGCCACGATCGCGACCGACGAAGCCGGCGAGACGACGCTCAACGGCCCGCAGATCCAGGTAGCGCCCCAGGCCCCGCCGACCCCGGTGGTGGCGCAGCCGATGGAGCAGCCGCCGCAGGTCGAGGCGGCCCGGCAGGTCCAGGCCGAGGCGCCGCAGCCCTCCGCGGTTGCGCCGGCCGAGGTGGCCCCGCCCGCGGAACCCCCCCAACAAGCCATCCCGACGCCGCAGCCGGAGGCGCCGCCGGCGCGGGTGCCGGAAACGCGCGCGCCCGATCCGCGCACACCGGACTCCGCGCCGGCCCCGGTCACGGCCATCGACCCGGTGGCCATCACGGCCGCTCTCGGCATGCCCCATTTCGAATTCAACAGCGGCGACATCCGCGACGACGCCGGCGCCCTGCTGACCCAGGCCGCGATGCTCCTGGAGCAGAAGCGCGTCCTCGGAGCGCCGAACCTCTGGCTGATCGTGGAGGGGCACTGCGACGAGGTCGGAAGCGACGACTACAACGACCGGCTCGGACAGCAGCGCGCCGAGGCGGTCCGCAACCTGCTGGTCTCGGAGGGGCTGCCGTCCGATCGGATCAAGACCGCGTCGTACGGACGCCGCTGCCCGGTGCAGCGCCTGGGCACGGCCGCCGATCAGAACCGCCGCGTCAAGCTGCGCGTCGCGAGTCTCGGTGAGGCCGCGGCGGCGCGCCCGATCGATACCTCGACCTGTCCCTAAAAGCAGGAGCCTGTCCGGGGATCCGGACAGGCTCCTGATGCTCTCGTCGTGAGCCCGCTTCGGCGGGTCGCGATCTACTTCCGGCCGAAGAAGAAGCTGACGCCCGCCTCCAGGCCCGACGAATCCTGATCGTCGAAATTGTCCTTGCCCTTGAGCTTCTCGGCGAAGAGCCTGACCCTGATCGCCGCGGAGTCCCCGGCGAAGAGCTTCACTCCGACCCCGACATCGCTGAACGTGTCGAAGAAATCGTTGAGATCGCCGCCGACGGTGCCAATGGCGACCGACACGAAGAGCGTAGCGGCCTTGCTGTCCGGCATGAAGTTGAAGGTGTACTCGGGTCCGAGCAGGCTGGCCGTCGCGGACGAACCGCCGGACGGGCCGAAGTCCACCTTCTGGTATTGCACCAGGGCGCCCAGCTCGCTGTACCCCTTGCCGAAGATCCACCCCCAGTGGCCGGTCAGAGTCGTATCTTTCGAGAGATCCTTCGTGTCGACGTACGAGAGGTCGAACGCCAGCTCGTTGCTCTTGCTGCCGAGCGTCGACGCGGAAACGGCCGGAACCAGCAGCACCATGCAGACGACACAGAGGAGCGCTGCCCTGAGCACTTTCATCGGTGTGTCCCTCCATGACCTGGGTGAGGTGCAACGAACAATGCGCGCAGCCTACACGCGGGTGCCGGGTGGGTCAAGAGGGAAGGCTCCCCCGCAACCGCCCCGCGGCCTAAAAGTCCCTGGAGATATAGAACTGCGTGACGGTGCGGCCCTTATGGAACGGGTCCTCGATGCGCTCTGGGTTGGTGGGGTCACAGGTGATGTTCGGAGAAACACCGGTGCAAGCCACCACCTCGACCGTGTTCGGGAGCTGTTTGGCGAACGACCAGGTGAGCTGGAACGGCCCCATGTAGAAATTCCAGCCGAAGCCGTAGGCGCCCCGGCCATCCCCCAGCTTGTTGTGCTTCGAGTCCCAGAACTGGAAGCGGCGCTGAAGGAGCCGGTTGGGATCATTGGGATCGGTGAAAGCGGAGCTTGGGTCGAGCTGGCCGTTGACCGAGGGCGTCACCTCGAAGCCGAGGTCCGGATGGAAGAAGTCGCCGCTGCCGAACCAGGCGGCGCCGACGTCCAGGAAGAGGAAGGCCCTGATGTCGCGCAGCACGCCGAAGGGGAAGGCCAGGGCGTCGACCAGGGGGAAGCGGTACTCCAGGTTGAGGTAGGCGACGCGGCTGCCGAAGAACTCCCGGAAGTTGTAGCCGCGCAGGGTGTTCAAGCCGCCGAACGAGAAGATGTCGAAGCCGGGGCCGTTGCTGACGATCCCCGCCAGGCGCAGCGCCAGGAGCGAGCGCGAGGTGGCGTGCCGGTACAGGCGGTAGTCCAGGATGGTGTTGACGAAGGTCCCGGAGCGGAAGAACGCCGTGTCGCCGGAGACGCTGGAGGTCGGCGCCCACTGCTGCTGGATCTGGAAGCGCTGGCCGTGGAAGGGGCCGAACTCCTTGAAGCGGGTCGTGTCGCCGTCCAGCGACCAGCCGAGGACCGGAAAGGTCTCCTCGATCTTGATGAAGTCTCGGGAGAAGGTTTGGCCGACCGGGTCGAAGACGGACACGGGCTGGTCCTGGCTGCGGCGGAAGTAGCCCGCCGAGGCGCCGATGCGGTAGTAACGGTCGAACGGGTAGGAGATCTCGGCGCCGACTCCGGTGAAGCGCCGGGCCGGCCGCAGGCGCCTTTGGGCCCCCGAGTTGAGCGACTGGGCGATGAAGAAGTCGCTGAAGTCGGTGGCGTAGATGTCGTAGTTCCAGCGGTGCTTCAGGTTCAAATAGGCGACGTTGAAGTTCGAGAAGGAGGCCACCGACTGGAAATCGAAGAACCAGCGGTGGTCGCCAAGCAGGTCGGAGAGCATGATCTGGGCGTTGCTGAGCACCGTCCCGTCATCGGCGACGCCGACCAGGACCGACGGGGCGTTCTCGACGTGGTACTTCAGCTTCTCGTAGCGCTTCTTGTTCTGCTGGTCGAGCGTCAGCTGCAGCGGCGGCTGGAAGGGGGTCAGCTCGGCCGGCTCGCGGGCCTGGTCGGCGGGACGGATGATCGCCTCGGGCTCGCCCGGGGTCATGCGGAAGAGGCGGAAGCTGCCCCGGCCGTAGGAGGTGTAGACCAGCGCGGGCTTGCCGCCCTCGCCGGGCAGCTCCAGCGGCGTGAACACGCCGCCGACGATGTCGGTGTGGCGCCGGATCTCGCCCGAGTCGAGGCTGAGCGACTCGAGGTTGAAGATCCCGCCGGCGGCGTCGGAGGTGAAGTAGACCGTCCTGGCGTCGCGCGAGAAGGAGGGCTGCAGGTCCGAGCTGTCCCCGAAGGTGAGCTGGATCTTGCGCGACGGGTCGGCGGTGTCCACCATGAAGATCTTCTCGTAGGCGTTGATGCGGCGGTTGTAGAGCACCTGCTTCCCGTCGGGCGACCAGGAGGGGTTGCTGTCGTAGAACTCGTCCTGCGTCAGGTTCTTGATGGCGCCCGTCTCCAGGTCGTAGGTGAAGATGTCCACCACGCCGCCCTTGTTGGCCTGGAAGGCGATGCTGCGGCCGTCCGGGCTCCAGGCGGGTGACAGCTCGTCGTCCACCCCCGGGAGGCTGACGACGCGCTGCAGGTTGCCCCGCACGGCGTTGAAGATCAGCAGGACGCGCTCGTTCTCCTTGCGCGCCAGGAACGCCACCCGGTCCCCCTCGGGCGACCAGGTGAGGTCCTTGCGCCCGTTGAAGGCGCCGTACACCAGGTACTCGTACTTGTTGGTGAAGCCTTTGGTGAGGTTCCGGAAGACCTTGCCGTCCTTGGCGGAGACGATGGCGACGTCCAGGTCCTCCCAGCGGTTGGTCATCACGGCGATCAGCTCGCCCGAGGGGGACAGCGCCGGCGAGAACCAGACCGTCCCCTCGCGCTCCCTCTGCCGCTCCTCCTTGCCGAATATCTCCTTGCCGTAGTCCTCCGCTTCCTTCTTGTCCAGGAGGGCCGGCAGGTACTTCTTCTGCAGGAACTTCTTGAACTGGCGGTCGAACTCGTCGGCCTCCATCCCGAAGGCGTCCTTGATCGGCTTCTCGATGTTGTTCGCCAGGAGGCTCTTGCGGAACTCCAGCAGGAAGGTGCGGATGCCCTCCGATCCGTAGCGCTCTTCGATGAAGTCGAAGGCGGCCTGGCCGTAGCGGTAGGTCAGGAAGTTCAGGACGTTCAGGCGGTGGATCGGCGGGATGAATCCGTTCACCACCGCGTCCCGGATGATCATCCGGTCGATGTTGTCCTCGTCGCGCCCGAGGTGGCTCGCCAGGCCCTCCATGATCCAGGTCGGCGTGTTGGCGCGGAAGGCGCGCGACAGCGACTCCTGGAACAGGATGCTGAACTCGAAGACGTGCGTCAGCTCGTGGCCGATGAGCGAGTACAGCTTGTCCGGCGGCTCGTCGATCGGGATGACCATGCGGTTCTCGATCGGCTCGGCGAAGGCGCCGACGAACTCGGGGATGAACCCCAGGTCGATGTTCGTCTGCTCGAACTCGACGTGCGTCTTGTAGTAGATCAGCGGAATGCGGAATTTGATCTCGTGGTCCAGTATCTGCGCCAGCCGCACGTACTGGCTCTCGGAGTAGGAGACGACCTGGTCGAGGAGGTTCTCTTCCTCGGGATAATAGAAGACGTCGAAGTGGGGGGCCCGGTAGACGTGCCAGTCGAAGCGCTCGTAGGCGATCTTGTTCTTGCCGAAGGCCAGGAGCGGGGCCGGCGAGAGAAGCAGGATCGCCAGGGCCGCGGCGGCGGTCTGAGGAAGGCGTCTCACGGCGTGCTCCCGATGGCCAGGCAGGCTCCTAGTCGGTGAACAGGTAGCGCTGCACCGTCCGGTTCTTGGCGACGACGATCCCCAGGACGTCCTCCTCGCACTGCTCGAACAGGGTGAAGAGGGCCGACAGCCGGTCGGTGCCGTGCCCGGTCACGGTGTTCTGGGCCGTGAAATGATCCTCGTAGAGAATCTGGCCCGTCGAGCCGCGGATGAAGAACAGGTTCAGGCTCAGCTCGAACGCCTCGCGGTCCACGAAGCGCGTGCGCCGCACGCGCTGCCCCGTGACCGGCGAGATCTCGTCCTGCTGCACGTAGCCCGAGCGGTCGCTGATCTCGAGGCTCACCTTGCCGGAGAGCACCAGGTCGGCCCCGTGCGTCTCGGCCAGCCGCCGCCAGAAGCCGGTGTTGGCCAGCAGATCGGGGAGCGGCTCCTCCGGCAGCGGAGGAGGCTCGACGTCCAGGACCTCGAGCGGCGTCCTCTTGCGCAGCTCGCGCCGCAGCAGCGTCACGACCTCCTTGTTCAGGTCGACCTCGGGCAGATCCTTGTCCACCACCAGGCGGGTGACCAGCACCTTGCGCAGTCCCTGCATGTCGATGCGTGAGGGGGTCGGGACGGGGACCGCCACCCGCAGCAAGCCGGCCCAGGCCGGCGCGCTCGGCGCCACGGCCAGGAGCAGCAGGACGCAGGCGGCGGCGCCGGGCGGGCGGCAGCGCTGGAGGGCCCTAGCGCCCGGCGCCGGAAGGCCCGGGGGTCGCGGTGGCCGCGGGCCCGGGTGTGGGCGCAGATCCGGGTGTGGGCGCGGGCGCCGGCGCGGGTCCGGGCGTCGCCGCGGGCCCGGGCGCGGCCGCGGGACTGGCCGCGCCGTTCGGGGCGCGGGACCTGAGGCTCTTCGCCATCTCCAGGAACGTTTCGTAGTTATTCTTGATCTCCTTGCTGTCGGGGTCGAGCCGCCGCGCTTCCTTGTAATGCTCCTCGGCCTTGTCGAACTGTCCGAGGCTCTCGTAGGCGACCGCCAGGTTGTTGCGTAGATGGGCGTTGTCGGGGTGGGCCTGCAGGACCTTCTCCCAGCGGAAGATCGCCTCCCGCCAGAGCCCCCGCTGCGCGGCCTCGACACCGAACTTCATCTCCTCTTTGAGGGAGGCGCCACGGGCGGCGAGGAGCAGCGCCGGGGCCAGGGCCGGCAGCGCCGCGGCAAAGCCCAGGCCGAGAATGAGGCGTGCCGATCGCGAAACCATCGTCCGCCATCCCAGATGCTACGGGGAGCCCCGCGCCTTCCGTCCGGACCGCGGGCCGGGCGCGGGCCGCGCCATGGGGGAAGGGTCAAAGCGCCGGCAGTATAGACCATCGATGGGGCCATTTCAATCGAGGGCGCGGGTTGACAAGGCCCTGACCGTCAATAGATTATGAGTCGAGGCCACCCGTGCGCCCGGGAGCGCTCCGCCCCGGGCGCCGCGCACCCAGGGGGTGCCCCATTGACCCGCATCACCAAGGATTGCTTCGGCACCGTCATCTCGAGCCTGACCAAGATGAAGGAGTGCGTGCGCTGCGAGTTCCAGCGCGAGTGCCAGGCGATCAACTGGGCGGCGCAGGAGATGGCCGCCGAGCCGGTCGTGACGCGCCGCCCCCACCAGGCCGCCGGAGGCGACGACGCCTCCAAGGGCGGTCCCGCCTGAGATAGACCTCCCGCCCCTGTCGGGGCACGTTCTCTAGGGTTTCGCTTCGGGTTCCGGAGCGTAGCTCTTGCGGGCCTTGACCTCGAAGTCCGCACGCCGGACCTTGAGATCGATCGACCGCCGGCCCTGGCGGTCGGGATCCTCGGGGGAGTAGCTGAGAAGATACTGGTGCAGCAGGGTGTCGGAGAGCGCGCGGCCGACGTTCTCGATGCCGGCGGGGGACGGGATGATGACGAACTCGCCGCCGCTCTCCTCGGACGCCTCGCGCAACGCCGCATAGGGGCCCTCGTCCTCCGGGCCGGCGCCGGGCACGACGGCGATCACCTGAAGCATGGCGCGCGCCTCCCGCAGCGCGTCGACGGCGCCGGCGAGGGTCGCCGGCTCCGGATGGTCGTCGCGGCCGGCGCGCTCCCGGCCGCGCCGTGGGGCGTCGGGGTCCGTCGCGGGAGGCGCCGGCGGACCGAAGCGCGGCGGCTCGGTCGCGAGCAGCAGCAGCACGACCCGCACGCCCGGGCGCGATTTGAGCGCCAGGGCCGCCGCGACCAGATCCTCGGCCAAGGGTTGCTCCGCCGGTCCGGCCGCCTCCTCGCCCCCGTCCGCGAGCCTTTGCCCGAACAGGTCGTGGTTGTACGTGAAGTCGACGCGCCGCGGCACGCTCCCGTCGGGCTTCCGGAGGACGCCGAGGGCGTGGAAGGTGGGGAGCGGCTCGACGAAGGCGGCGCCGGCGCTGCGCAGGGCGGGGAGGGCCTCGCGCCCCTTCCCCTCCGTGCGCGCGACGACCGCGACGGAGACCGGTCCCGGGCCGCGGTCGAAGTGCACGATCCGCTGCCGCGCGCCGTTCTCCAGCAGCGTGAAGTCGCTGACCGACAGGCCGTCCACCAGCCGGCCGTCGGCGTCGCGCACCACCGCCGGGACGATCACCACCGAGCGCGCCGCCACGTCGGTGAGATCGCTCGAGCGCGAGATGAACGACACGCGGGCGCGCCGCCCGGCGCGGGTCACCGCGGTGACCACGATGGTGTGCCGGGTGATCGCCTCGCCGAAGTCGGTCTCCCAGGAGAAGGGTGGCTTGATCATGGTGTGGGAGAGCTTGCCGTCCAGGAAGATGTCCACCTGCGCCACAACGTCCCCCGACGGGATCGTCGGCTCGATGGCGATCGTCTGGCGGCCGGTCAGGTAGGGGACTCGCGGGCTCGCCAGGGTGATCGAGAAGCCGCTGTCGTCGATGCTGCGCGAGGCGGCGCGCGGGTGATCCGAGGCCCGCGTGCGCGGCGGCGCGGCCGAGCCGCTGAGCATGCTGCCGATCCCCAGGAAGAAGGCGGTGGCGAACACGGCCAGGGCGGTGATCAGGAACCGGCGGGGGGCGAGGATCAAAAGCGGCGCTCCTGCTTCAGGTCCCGCCGGGCCGGGCGCGGCGGCGGGCAAAGGACAAGATAGGGGTTCGCGGCGAGGGCGTCAAGCGGGGCGGCCGGCGCGGCTCGAGCGCGTCATTCTCGTGTACGATGGGGCGTCCCGGAGGTCCGCGCGTTGGATTCCGATCGTGAAATCGCCGTCGTGCCGGCGCTCGAGGGGCGCGTCACCGCGCCGCCCTCGAAGAGCGTGACGCAACGCGCCTTGGTGGCCGCCGCCCTGGCCCGCGGCCGCTCGCGGCTGCGCAATCCCCTGCTCGCCGACGACCCCCGCCACCTGA
>QHXZ01000038.1:11586-22440 GCA_003223165.1 Acidobacteriota bacterium | reverse complement strand
GTCAGGTACCTCCAGCGAGAGCATCAGTTGTGGCGAAACGGTCGGGATTCTAGCACCACGCCGCCCAGACCCCCTCTATGAGGCGCGGCGCCCTGCGCTTGCCGGGCACCGGGTCCGGCTCGCTGCGCGAGCCTCCCCTCCGCTTCGCCTCGCGCCGCCGACACGCGCCAAGACTTCCCGTTACCACATTGATCTCTCCGTCCGGCACTTACGCAGTTCCGCCCGGCAGCGGTGGCTCGTCTCGATGCTGGCAGGAATTCATCGGGGGTGCCGGGAGTGAAGCGCCGCGCCCTGCCCGTGGCCGGGCCCTCCGAGACCGAGCGACGGGGCCCCGCCGCGCGGTCCACAGCGCGGTGGGCGGAGCGAGGCGAGGCGGAGGGGAAGCTCGCGCAGCGAGCCTTCACTCCCAGCAGGCGCAGGGGAACTGCTTGACAGCGGCGGGTCGAGATCGGCGATGATGCACGGTCCTGCACCCGAAGAGGCGGACGATGACCTTGGACGAGACCCGCGGCCTGACCCTGGAGCCGGACCGCAGCAGCCGGCACAGCGCCGGTATCCATGCCTCGCCCGCCGAGGTCTACGGAGCGCTGACCGATCCCACCGAGCTGTCGCACTGGTTCGTCTCCGAGGCCAGCATCGATTTGCGGCCGGGCGGCGCCTACCGCTGGGTCTTCGGCGACGCGACCGCGGTCTCGGGGGCGGACGCCACGGTGGCCTCGGGCGAGTTCGTCAGCATCGTGCCCCAGGAGCTGCTGCGCCTCCGTTCCCGCGTGCAGGAGATCGACACCGACCTCGAGTTTCGCCTCGACCCGTGGCGCGACGGCACCGTGCTCACGGTGTCGCACTCGGGCTTCCCCGGCGAGGAGGACTGGGACGATGCGTTCCGTTCGATCGATCAAGGATGGGAATCGGAGATCCAGATCCTGAAGCTCTACCTCGAGTCGGCCCGCGGCATGGTGCGCCGGTCGTACCTGCACGAGCGCCGCATCGAAGCGCCAGCGGAGGCGACCTACGAGCGCTTCGTGACCGGCTCCGGCCTGGGCTCCTGGCTCGCCGAGCGCGCCGCTTCCGACCCGGCCCTCGGCGGCGAGCTGCGCCTCGAATGGGAAGGCCGCCCGTCCGTCAAGGGGCGGATCGTGGTCTGGGACCCGGATCGCTTCCTGGTGATGACCTGGGCGGGAGAGGCGCCCTCGGTCGTGCGCGTCTGGCTCGAGGAAAGCGAGGACGGCGCCGCGACCGACCTGAGCCTGGAGCACCGCCTCTTCGCGTCCGGCCCCTCCGCCTTCGTCCGCTTCGACTGGGACGCGGCGCTCGCCCGCCTGGCGGTTGCCGCCGTGGCGCGCCCGGGCGGGGACTGACCTCGGACAGCCTCCTAGATGGGAACGACCTGGCCCGTCCTGAGGAAGAGGAGGGCGCCGCGCACGGACCGGCCTGGCAGCGCCCGCCGCAGCGCCTCCACGTAGACCCCAATCTGCTCGCGGTAGCGCTCGACCGCCTCGGACGGATCTCCCTCGACCAGGTCGGTCTTGTAGTCGGCGGCGACGAGGGTCCCGTCGCCGTCCCGGTAGACGAGATCGCAGGCGCCGGTCCAGGTGGTTCCGGTCGGATCGCGATAGAGGACAGGCACCTCCCGGCCGAGGATCTCGGCCGCGGCGAGGAACGCCGGCAGGGGAGAGGCGAGGAACCCCTCCAGGATCTCGCGCGCCGTCCGGGCGACCTGGCGTCCCGACGGCCCGGCGGCGCGGCCGTCTCCCTCTTCGGAGGCGGCGCGCGTCACGGCCTCATCCAGGAGCGCCCGCAGCCTGCCTTGGTCCTTGAAGTCCCAGCCTTCGAGCGCGGCGTGCATCGCCGTGCCGGCCAGCCGGGCCGCGTCGCGTCCGGCTGACCGCGGGCGGGGCGCCGGGCCCGCCGCGGCGCCCGCTTCGTCGCTCGGCGCGACCATGAGATCGCCCATCCCGGCGGGCCAGCGGATCGGCGGCCGCGCGGAGGCCCGGGCCGCCGCCGAGGCGGCTTCGAAGCGCGCCGCCGCTTCGGCCCAGAGCGGCGATTCGCGCCGCTCCTGCGCCGCCCGGCGCCGCGCGCCGCCCGACACGAGGGCGTGCTCCACCGCGCCCCCGGCCAGCGGCCCCGCCGGAGGGAACCCGCCCTCGACGCGATAGCCGAGCGCGGCGAGGGCGTCGCGCCAGGGCGCCTTCCTGGCCGGGTTGCTGTTGACCAGGATCAGCCGCTCGGCGGCCCGCGTGCAGGCGACGTAAAAGACCCGCTTCTCCTCGGCGGCCTCATGCCGGCGGGTCGCTTCACGATGGCGGGCCCAGGCCATGTTGCTGGTGCCGTCGGCGAGCCGGACGGCGAGGAGGCCGCGGCCGCCGCGTACCCAGGCCGCGGCCGGGCCGGCGTTCCGCTCACGGGCCGCCTCCCGCCCGAGATCCGGCAGGAACACCAGAGGGAACTCCAGCCCCTTGGCCTTGTGGACCGACAGGATGCGCACGGCGTCGACCGTCTCGTCGGCGAGCGGGCTCTCGCCCTCCGCGCGCTCGCCCTGGAACTCGTCCTCCAGCGCCCGGAGCGTCTCCTCGAGCGACAGGCCGCGCCGGGCGAGCGCGCAGGCCCTGGCGGCGAGCTTTCTCAGGTTGGCCACGCGCTGGGCGCCCTCGAACGACGAGGCGTGCAGCAGGGCGAGGGGCGTCTCGGCGAGAGCGGCGAGGACGATCGCGTCGGGGGCGCGGCCAAGCACCAGGGCGCGGAAGCGCTCGAGCAGGCCGATGGCGCGGTGCAGGTCGGGGAAGGCGGCGCGGTCCGGCGGATGGCCGCCCGGGCGGTCGAGCCTGCCTCCCGAAGCCACGAAGCGCGCCATCTCCGCGTCGGGAACGGCCCCCAGCGGCCCGCGCAGGACGGCGAGGGTGGCGGCGCCGTCGTTGGGGTTGGAGGCGGCCCTCAGGAAGGTGATCAGATCGCCGACCTCGGCACGCTCGTAGAAGTCCTTCCCCCCCTCGACGACGAACGGAATGCCGGCCCGCCGCAGGGCCTCGGCGTACAACCCCGCGTTGGTCAGGGCGCGCAGCAGGATGGCGACGTCACGGCGGAGCAGGCCGGCGCCGGCCGTGCCCTCGGGCGCCGCGTGGCCGGCGATCCAGGCGGCGATCGCCTCGGCCTCCGCCCGGCGCCGCTCCTCGGCGCCGCCCTCCTGCGCCACCGACCAGATCTCCACCTGGGGGCCCGCCGCTTCGGGAGACGCGAGCGCCGATCGGATCGGATCGTAGCGGGGCTCGTACGGCTCCTCGCCGGCCGAGGCGGGCCCCATCCATTTCTCGAACAGCCTGTTGATCGGCTCCACGATTGCGGCGGGGCTGCGAAACGAAGCGCTCAGGGTCAGTGCCTCCCCGCCGCACGCCAGGACGCGATCCACGGCCCGGCGGTAGGCCTCGATGTCCGCGCCCCGGAAGCGATAGATCGATTGCTTGGGGTCGCCGACGATGAACAGCCGGCCGGGATCGAGACGGGCCGCGTAAGGGTCGGAGGCGGCCTCGCCCTCCGACTCGGCGAGGAGGAAGAGGATCTCGTACTGCAGCGGATCGGTATCCTGGAATTCGTCCACCAGCATGGTGCGATAGCGGGCCGCCAGGGCGCGGCGAACGGGGACGTGGCGCGCGAGGAGATCGCGCGTCAGCCGCAGCAGCCCGTCGAACGGGACGAGGCCGGCCTCGAGGAGCCGCTCCCGGCAGCGCGCGGCGAAGGGGAGGGCGGCCTCGGCCAGGGCCGCGATCGGCTCCTCGCGAACCCTGCCGAGACGGACGATCAGGTCGTGCGCCGACTTCGCCAGCCGCTCCACGTCGCGGGGGTCGGCCCCGGCCAGCTTCGCGCCGGGCGACGGGGGCTTCGCCTTCGCGACGTAGGCGTCGAACGCATCGGGCGCCTCGGCGGCCGCCATCGCCTCGGGGCCGCCCTCGAGGAAGGCGGCCAGGAAGGCGATGGAGCTGCGCAGGAAGGCCGACATGCCCGCGTTCATCCCCTGGGCCGCATCGAGCAGGGCGGCCAGCGCCGCCTGCAGCGCGCCGACCTCGCTCCGGAACGGCGCGTCCGTTCCCGCGGGGACGTACCGCGCATCCGCCGCGATCGCCTCCGCCGGGACCACGAATCCCGCCAGCGCGCTGCCGATGGCGCGCACCGCTTCCAGCGCCCCCGGCGTGGCGAGCGCGCGGCGCCAGACGCCGGCGCGGGCCGCGCGCGTCCCCAGCTCGTCCCTCAGGAAGCGCCCCCACTCCTCTTCGTCGACGCGGTCGAGACCCGGCCCCTCGTCGACGACGAAGGAGGGGTCGACTCCGGCCTCCCGGGGGTAGCGCCTCAGGATCTCGGCGCAGAAGGCATGGATGGTCGACACGGAGGCGACGTCCAGGTCGATCAGCGCCCTCAAGGCGCGCGCGCCGATGTCGGCAGGTGGCAGGCCCAGGGTCGACCTGAGCCAGGCGTAGGAACGCCGGGCCTCGCTGCCCGGGCCGGGCGCGTCCGCCGCCGTCCCGAGCGCGGCGAGCGCGCGCAGCTCGTCCAGGCCGCGCGCCAGCCGGTGGCGCAACTCGGCCGCCGCCTTCTCCGTGAAGGTGATCGCGGCGATCGACAGGACGGGAACGCCGGCCCCGGCGATGAGGTTGAGCGCCCGCTCGACGAGCAGGGCGGTCTTGCCGGTGCCCGCCCCGGCGACGATCACCAGGTTCCGGTCGAACAGGGTGGCGGCGCGGGTCCGGGCCTCGGCGTCGGGCAGCGGCCCGGAGGCCAGCGGGGATCTCATGCCTCCTCCTGCGCGCGCGAGCGGCGCCGGACGTCCTCGAGCCTCGGGGCCTTCGTGCTCTTGCCCCGCAGCAGCAGATACTCCTGGCCGGCCGGCACGGCCGCGAGCCGATCCAGGGTGGGACCGTGCGTCCGCCTGCAGGCGCGCAGGTAAGGACAGTACCGGCAGACCCGGCTGGTCTCGTTCAGGGGGAAGTGTCCCGCCGCGGCGAGCGCGACCAGCACCCGCAGCGTCTCGAGGAACCCCTCGCGGTACCTGGCGAACGCCTCGCCATCCACCTCGGCGCGGCTCTCGTCGGCGGCAAACGATGGCCCGACCCCCAGCACCTCGGCCCGCACCGCGGCCCCGGGGGAGGCCCAACGCTCGCGGAGCGCCTCGGCCATCAAGATGTAGAGCGGCATCTGCAGACGGGATCCTTTGAGGAAGTCGAGCAGCCGGACGTGGTCCTCGATCGTCCCGGACGACTTGTAGTCGGAGACCAGCAGGTCGTCGCCTTCGAGACTCACCAGACGGTCGAAGCGGCCGTGGACCTGGATCGCGGCTCCCTCCGCGCCGAGGCTCAGCGTGGCGGGGGCCTCCAGCTCGGCGCCAAGCAGACGGGCCCCCGTCCGCGCCAGCGCCGCGACGTCCCCGGCCAGGAAGCGGTGCAGCGCCTCCTGCCAGAGGGCCGAGGTCGCTTCCCACAGCAGAGGGTAGCGGGCGCTCAGGCGCGCCCTGAGGCCGCGCGTCCTCCTCGCCCAGGCCGCCTCGGCCAGCGCGCGGGACTCGCGCACGGCCCGCTCCGGGTCGGCGAGCCGGGCCGAGGGATCGCCGCCGGACAGGCCGCTGTAGACGTCGTGCAGCACTTCGTGGACGGCCCGCCCCATCTCCTGCGCTTCGACGTCGTACTCCTCGGACGGCTCGAGCAGCTCCTCGACCCGCAGCAGGTGGCGGAAGAAGTAGTGCTGGGGGCAGGCGCCCAGGTGCTCGAGGCGCGAAGGGGACCATGCGTCCGGAGCGGCCGCCTCGCCGGGAGGGGCCGCCCCGCCCGGGGAGGCGTCGAAGCGGAGATCGGCGGAGCCGGGATCGTCGATCACGCGCAGCATCGCCAGTCCCGCATGCAGGGTCTCGCGCCATGGTCCCGCCGCCGCGACCGGCAGGCGGCCCACCGCGTCCTGGACGAGACGCGGTGAGCCGAGCTCGAAGGCGGCGTTGAGGCAGGCCTCCCCCGGGGGAAGGAGGCCGAGCCGTCCCACGGCCTCGCGGCCGCGGTCCCCCGGATGGCTCGGCACGCGCAGCGCGGCGTCCTCCACCGCCCGCAGGTCGGGCGCGCCCAGCGTCGCGCGGGCGATCTCGCGCAGGGCGAGGCTGGGCACCCTGGCGCGGCCATCGTCGTCGGCGCGCTGCCACGAGACCGTCAGCCTGCCCGTGGGCGAGCCGAGCAGGTGCGCCAGGAGGAGGTGCTCCTCGTCGCGTCCCCAGGAGGCGATCGGCAGCGGCGCCGACAGCCGCTCGCGCAGCAGCCGGCGATCGGCTTCGTCCAGGAACGGATCGTCCGCAAAACGCCTCGGGAAGGCATCGGCATTGAGGCCGATGAGGAAGAGGGCATCGAACGAGAGACCGCGCGCCTGCATGGCATCCAGGACCCGCACGCCCCCCTCGTCCCGGGACGGCGGATCCCCGCCCGCGGCCAGGGCGTCGATGGGGAGCGATGCCTCCTGCAGGACACGCTCGAAGAACGACACGGCCGCCGGGCGGCCGAACGGGATCGAGAACGCATCGAGGTCGCGCATGGCGGACCAGGCCTCGGCCAGCACCGCGTTCACGGCGCCGGGCGGATCTCCGGCCGAGGCCGGGAGGACGGTGTCGCACAGGCCTTCCATGCCCTCCGCCCACGACGTCCAGCTCCTGGCGGAGCGGAGCGGGCCCGCGGCGTCGTGCAGGGCCTCGACCGCCTCGGCCAGGGCGCGCGCCTGCCGCACCCGGGCCTCCTTGTGGGCCCCGGCGCGCTCCCGGGTCTCCGCGTCGGCATCGGGGGCCAGCGGCGGCTCCCAGCCCTCGACCCAAAGCGGCAGATCCCGCGTCCAGGTCTCGCGACCGTCGGCCACGCGCCATTCACGACCCAGCCGGTCCCAGGCGTGCGCTTCCTCGTCCACGCGGCGGTCGCCGAGACGGATGAGGCCGCTGCGCAGCAGGTCCATCAGCGGCCTGCGTTCGTAATCGCCCTGGACCAGCCGCACCAGGTTGAGGGCCGCCTGGACCCGGGCTTCGCCGAGCGCGGGAACGGACGCACTGGTGGTGAAGGGCAGGCCGTGCTCCTCGAAGATCGGCCTGAGCATGGCCGCGTAGGGAAGGAGCGACCGCGCCACCACGCCGACCCGCGCGAGCGGGATGCCTTCCTCCTGGTGCAGGCCCAGGATCCGCAGCGCCACCTCGCGCAACTCGGCCGTCGCCCCCTGGGCGTGGAAGAAGGCGACCGGCGCCGGCGCGAGCCTCGGCGGGACGGTGGTCTCGTCGTAGAGGCAGGGGAGCCGCTCACCGAGCAGGCGATCGGTGCCGCCTTGGGCGAGCGGCACAGGCGAGGCGCCGAGGAAGTCCGGCCAGAAGCGTCGCGCGTGGACGAACGCCGGGGACGAGGCGTGGAAGGGGACCAGGTAGAGGATCGGCGTGCCGGAGGAGGCCACCCGGCGCATCACGGCCAGGTTGGCTCCGATCAGCTCGTAGGCGCCGTAATGGATCACCAGGCGGAAGCGGCGCGCGAAGCCTTCGATTTGGGGGAGCGCCTGCCTCAGGAACCCGGCGCGGTCGGCGAGGCCACGGCGGGCGAGATCGTCGAGGCGCGCCAGGTAGCCGTCGTAGAGGCGCAGAAGGTCGCGCCCCTGCGGGCTCGGGCCGCCTGCGGAGCGGGCCGCGCCGGCCTCGACGCCGGCTTCCCTGAGGTCGTCGAAGGTGGCGCGGAGGGCGGAGACGCCGCCGGGGCGCGAACGCAGGTAGTCGGCCAGGGGGCCGCCCGCCTCCTCGACGAGGCCGGCGATGACCGCCTCGCGCACACCTGGCACGACGACGCGGACGGGGGGCGCCCCCGAGGCGCGCGCCGCCGCCCGCGCCAGCGAGTCGTGGTGGTAGAAGTGCACGTTGAGGAGCCCCGGGCTCGACGCCGCCAGGCGCACCTGCAGGTGGGCCAGCAGCCGCCGCGTGGGGGCGACCACCGCGACCGGGGCGAACGCTCCCTGCGGATCGCTCGACTGGAGATCGCGGATGCGGCCGGCGAGCCGGGCCTCCAGGACGCCGAAGTCGTGATGGCCTTCGAGTGCAACGGTCGCCGCCAAGGGGCCTCTGTATCCGGGGGGATCCGGTCCCGATCATAGCGCGGGCGGCCTTGGGCGGGTCTACTTCTTGTCCGGCTCGGGCTCGACGTTGGGATCGAGACTGTTCTTGAGGAAGGCGTCGAGGTCGTCGTCGGGGGAGAGGGCGGTCTGGTCGCGGTTCATGAACTCGGCGACCTCCTCCTGCAGCGACTTGGGCGCCTCCTTCTTCTTCGCGGGGACGGCGCGGCGCTTCTTCACCGGCTTGGGCCGCGGCTCGGGGGGCGGCTCGGCGTTCTCGAGACGGGCCATGAGGCCCGCCTCCTCGGGGGAGGGCTCCGGCATCGGCGGCGGAGTCGGCGGCGCCACCGCCGACTCGAGCGATTCGGGCGGCGGCAGGAAGGCATCGAGAAGCGTCCTCCGCCGCGCGGCGCGCACCTCACGCTCGAAGCGCTGGTAGAGGTCCTCGGAGTCGCCGGCCATGCCGATCTCCTAGTTGCTTCCCGCGTCCTGCTGGAACATGCGCAGGCCGCGCCGGGCGTTCTCGTTCATCGGGTCGAGCTCCAGGGCCCGGCGCCAGGCCTCCACCGCCTTCTCGGGCTGCTTCATCTTATAGAAGGAGTTCCCGAGGTTGGTGTAGGCCACCGAGGTGTCGCTGGTGGTCTCGATCGCCTTGCCGAACATCTCCACCGCCCGGTCGAACTGCAGCGAGGTGTGGTACAGGAAGCCGAGGTTGTTGTAGGCCTCGCCGAGCCGCGGGTCGAGCTGCAGCGCCTGCTGGAACGCCTCCACCGCCTCGTCCGGACGGCCGAGCTTCGAGAGCACCAGCCCCAGGTTGTTGTGCGCTTCGGAGTACTCGGGGTGCAGCGACACGGCCTGCTGCAGGGCCGCCAGCGCCGCCTCGAACGCGCCGCGGTAATAGAGGACGACGCCGCGGTTGTTGCACTCCAGGGCCTCGTCGCGCCGTCGCCGGGTGACCTCCCCCTGGTCGCGCTGCAGCTGGCTCTCGATCGCCTGGATGACGGTGCGGTTCCCCTCGTTGATGGTGCGCAGCGCGGCGTGCGTCTTCTCCGTCTGTCCCTTGACCAGGGTGACGAGCTGGGAGATCTGGAGGTTGTCCTCGGCCGAACGGTCGACCTTCCGCTCCAGTCCCTGGATCGCCTGCTCGAGCCGGTGGGCGTTGGCGTTGACGAGCGACACCTCTTCCAGCAGGCGGTCGGCGACCCTCTGCTGCAGCTCGGTCAGCGAGGCGATCTGCGAGGTCAGGAGCGCCGCTGCGGCGCCCGCGTCGACGCCCCCGCTGGCCTGCTCCTCCAGGCGCGCCGCGAGGCCGGCGAACGCCTGATCCATCGCCGAGCGCAGCGTCATGGCCGCCTGGGCGTTCGCCTGCTCGAATCCCTCCAGCCGGTGCGCCAGGATGCCGCTCACCTCCTGCCCCACCTCGTCGAGGCGCTCCTTGAGGCTCGCCATCAGCCGCGCCTCGGTCTCCTCGAGACGCCGGGCCAGGCCCTCGCGCAACTCGGCGGTCCTGGCTTCGAGGGCACCGACGCGCTCCAGGCTCGCCTGCCCGGCCTCGCGCACCACCCCCTGCACCTCGAGCGACGAGTGCAGCAGGTCCTTGCCGACCTCGGTCAGGCGCTTCTCGAAATCCGCCGGAGCCCCGGCGACGGCGGCGGGACGCGCGGCCCCCTCGTGCGCCAGCTTCAGCATGGCGCGGCTGGCGAGCATGAGGTTGCAGTCGCGCTGCTCGAGGTTGAAGAACCGGCACTGCTCGTAGATGCATTCCCGGTTCACCGCCTGGCCGTAGTCGTCGGTCGGCTTCAGGGCCGTGAGCATGGGGCACAGGATGGTCACCGCGCCGCTCCCTCCATGAAGGTCAAGGTCGTCTCCGCCTGCAGGAGGCGCGCGCCGCGCACCAGGTCGTCCGCCACCATGTCGCGGTAGACGCGCGCCAGCGCCACGCGCAGATCCGGGTCGCCGCTCTTCGTCGCCAGGGCCTCGAGCGTCTTGGCCGCCAGCGCGTGGTCGCCCGAGCGGCTGGCGCCGAAGGCCAGGGCGCGGCTGGGCCCCAGCGCCCGCAGCTGCTCGGCGGCGCGCGGGTAATCGCCGTCCCGCAGCGCGATCTCGGCCCGCCAGCGCAGCGCTTCCTGCGCCTCGAGCGATGAGGCGTGCTTCTCGACCAGGGCCCGCGCCTCCTCGACGTCGCCCAGGTCGAGCAGCAGGCGCAGGAGCGTCTGGAGGTCGGAGCCCCGCTTGCCTCCCTGCTCGAGCCGGTCCCGCAGCCGCGCCGTCTCGGAGCGCAGGGCGCCCAGGTGCACCTCGTGCACGCGGGCCAGGAACTGGTTGCGGTCCGGGGCGAGGCGTCCCGCGTCCGCCAGGTAGCCGCGTGCCGCCTCGTCATCCTTGCGGGCCGACGACAGGCGCCAGAGACGGACCAGGATCGACAGGCGGGCCTCCTTGCCCCAGCCCTTGCCGATCTCCTCCTTCAGGAGGCCGATGGCCTCGGTCTCGCGTCCGGCCGCCGCGTACAGGTCGGCCAGCAGGGCGGCGCAGGGGTACGAGTCGGGCAGCCGCGCGCGCAGCCCCTCCGCTTCCTGGATGATCGAAGGCATGAGCGCCGGCGCCAGGCGGGCCGCCCTCTCCAGGTCGGCCAGGGCCTGGTCGGCGCGCATGCGCTGGGCGTGCACGTGGGCGCGGGCCGCGTAGGCCTCGCCCATCTTCGGGCAGGCCGTGACGATCGCCTCGAGCCCGTCGAAGACGGTGTCGGTCGTCGAGGCGTCCTTCTGC
>QHXZ01000038.1:4124-11479 GCA_003223165.1 Acidobacteriota bacterium | reverse complement strand
TCCTCGAGGCGCGGCAGCAGGCGCGCCGCCTCGCCGGGGAGCTTCTGGAACGCCTGCTGGATCTTCTCGGCCGCCGCCATGAACTTCCCCTTGCTGGCGTGGATGGCGCAGGCGGCCAGGTAGGCGTCGAGGCAGGCCGGGGCGGCCATGGTGATCTCCTGGAGCCGCTTGAGGATCATCGGGGCCAGGCCGGCGTCGAGCCGGAAGGCCGCGAGGTAGAAGCCGGCGCTGCGCGGGAAGAGCTGCATGTGCTGCAGGGCGCGCCCCATCTCGTACTGGGCGAACGGCTGGTTCGGGTCGGCCTTGAGGATCTGCTCCAGGTGCCCGGCGAGCGCCGGAGCGGTCTGGGGGTGCGAGTCGAGCAGCCCCGACACCGTCCGGATCGCCTCCTTGGTGTCGCGGCGCTCGAGCAAAAGGGCCAGCGTCGCCAGCCCCGGCTGCGGGTCGGCGGGGCTCGAGGCCATCAGGGCCCGCAGCTCGTTCAGGACCGAGTCGGAGAGCTTGGCGTCGGCGGCGCACGCGGCGCGCAGCGCCTCCACGGCCTCGGAGGAGCGCCCTTCGGCGCCCAGCACCTTGCCGAGGGCGAGGGAGGCCAGGGGATGGCCCCCTTCCGACTCGATCAGCCGCCGCAGGCGCCCGGCCACCTCGTCCCCGAGCACGCGGTCGCGCCCGTAGGCCGCGAAGTAGCGCTTCACGGCGGCGTCCTGATCCCCCTTCTCGCGCAGCGCGTCCCCCATCGCCACGGCGACGGGGGCGGTCGAGGCGTCGTCGCGCAGCTTGACGGTCTCCTGGCCGTACGACAAGACCCGGTCGAAATCGCGCGCCAGGAGCAGGACCTGCACGAAGCCGACGCGGGCCGGCAGATCGTCCGGGGCCGGCCTTGAGCAGTCCCTCGTACTTCGAAACCACGGTCGCCAGGAGCGCCCCGTTCACCGCCCCGCCGCGCGACAGCTCCCTGAGGGCCGCCTGGTGATCGCGGCGATCGAGATACAGGCCGGCCAGAAGGTAGCGCGCCTCGGCGGCGGCCGGGTCGTCGCGGTCGAAACGCTCCAGGGCCTGGCGCACCTCCTCGGTCCGCTCGGGGACCCCCTCGAGCACGGCGCGGAAGGCGGCAGCGGCCGCGGCGAGGTCGCCGCCGAAGAAGGCCGCCTCGCCGAGCGCGAAGCGCACCGCGTGCGGCAGCGATGATTTCGGCTCGAGGGCGCGCAAGAGGGCGCAGATCTTCGGCATCAGGTCGGGCGCGGCCTCGGAGAGCGGGCCAAAGGTGCGCAGGAACTCGGCCGCGAGCTCAGGCTTGGCGGCGACCAGGGCCTCCGGGAAGCGGCCCATCTCCAGGCAGGCCTCCGCGGCGCCGAGGCGGGCCCGCGGCGACTGGGGATCGTCCTTGAGAATGCCCGCGAAGCGGCCGAGCGCCTCGCCGGACGAGGGCGGTGCCGTGCGCACCAGGTGCCGCAGGAGGACGATGGCCCGCTCGCGCTCTCCCGACTTGATCTGCAGATCGGCGAGCAGGAGGTGCGCCTCGGCCGAGGCGGGGTCGGCGCTGAGGACCGCGACGAGCTTGGGGGCCAGGATCCCTTCCTCGCCGGGGGCCAGCTCGCGCGCCTTGCGCATGCATTGCACCGCCGGCGCCGTGCGCCCTTCCGCCAGGTGGACGTCGGCCAGCAGCAGGTGAGCCCGGGCGAAGCCGGGGTGGGCGGCCACCAGCGCCTCGAGCGGCTCGCGCATCGCGCCGATGCCTTCCTCGTCGGCCACCTGCTGCAGCGCCTCCATCGCTCCTTGCGGCTGGCCGCGCTTGATCAGGGCCAGGGCGAGGAGGCGGCGGGCGGGGCCCGATTTCTCCTTCGCCGCCATCGGCTGCAGGACCGAAACCACCTGGTCGAGGAGCGCCCCTGCGTCGACCAGCGGCCGCATCGCCTCGAGCGCTGCGTCCGGGTCCGCGTCCGCGAGCAGCGCGCCGACCAGCGCCCAGCGCAGATCGGCCTTCTCCCCTTTCTCCTTCAGGTACTCCTCGAGGCGCTCCGCCACGGGGCGGGCCGCGCGCGCATCGGTCTCGAAGGAGAGGGTGAGCTGCCGGACGCCGTCCTCCTGGCGCCCGGCCCGCAGGAACAGGTCGCCGACGACGACGCGGAGGGCGGCGTTGTGGTAGTCCTTGGCCAGGAGCGCCTCGAAGCGCGACAGGAGGCGGGGGACTTCCTCGGGGTTGTTGCGCGCCACGGCGCGGTAGATCTCCGCCGCGGGCCCGTACTCGCGCAGAACCTCGTGGCACAGCGCCAGGTAGTAAGCCGACAGCAGCGAGACCTTGGCCAGCTTGGCGTCGGGGGCGTTCTTGCGCACCTGCTCCCACTTGCCGCGGTGGCGCGGCAGGAAGACCTTGATCTCCTCCGCCTTCATGCGCTCGAGCGCGTCGTAGGCGCTCTTCAGGTCGTCGTGCCTGATGAAGTGCTCGGCCACCGCGTCGTAGAGCGGCCCGACGTGCGGGTGGCGGGCGCGCACCTCCTCGATCATCTCGCTGACCTTCGGGTAGGACCTCGGGCTGCGGCGCAGGATGGTGCGCAAGGCGTCGGAGGCCTCCGGCCCGCGGTTGGCCAGGATGAGCATGCGCGCCATCTCGAACAGCACGTCGGAGTTCTCGGGGGACTTGTCGTGGGCCTCTTTGAGGGTCTCGATCGCCTTCTGCAGCTCGCCCTTGGCGTACTGCTTCTGCGCGTTGCCGATGGCCCGCTGCTCCGCGCCCTGGGTCAGGCTCTTGTAGATGTCGCCGAGGCTCATTCCATCCCCGTGTCGCGGGGGCCATGACGGCCGGCCGCTGGGCGCGGGCGGGCAGACCTGCCCACGTGACGTCGAATATAGGTCCGGGGCGGGCGGTTTCAAGGCCGGGACGGGGCTAACTGCCTGAGGAGCCGAGGGGTTCCGACTTGACTCCGGGCGGGGATCGTGGCAACTTTCAGTGGCCGGTCACCAAGCACGCCCGCCGGGATCCCGGAGCCAGTGAAGATTTCAAGACCAGCGAAGAGGAGGATATGCTCTCAGCCGACCTGATGACGCACGAAGTCGCCACCGTCACGCCCGAAACCACCATCGACAGACTCTGCGACTTGTTCCGCGAGCGCCGCATCACGGGCGCCCCCGTGGTGGACGGGCAGGGGAGGCTGGTCGGCATCGTCTCCAAGGACGACGTGCTCTTCCGCCGCCGGCGCGGCTCGTCCGAGCGGGCGCCGGAGGCCGACATCAAGTCGCTGTTCACCTCCGGGTTCGTCGGCTTCGCCCAAGCCGATGACCTCCCGACCCGCGTCGGCGAGATCATGACCCGCGACGTCCTGAGCGCCCCGGAGGACGCGCCGATCGAGGACCTCTGCCGGATGATGTGGGAACGCCGTGTGCATCGCGTGCCGATCGTCCGGGGTGCCAGGCTGGTCGGGATCGTCAGCGCCCTCGACGTCTGCCGGGCCGTCATGAACGGGCCGATCACCCGCCCCTGAGGATCTTCCGCCTGCCGCGGTTCTGGACAGCCGTGTCCAGAACGACGTAGCACACTCCAAGCCACTGACCCGCAGCCACTAGTTCCTCTCCGTCAGCGCCACGCCGCAAACGGTGTCGAAAGACCCGACACCCATGCGTATTCCGGTGCGCGCCCGGCCCCCCGCCGTCTGCCGGACAACTCGTTCCCGCCCAGGACCTTACCCCCTTTCGTTACGGAACCGTTCATGGCAGTCGCCTTGCTCTTGTTCCGGCTGCCCGGTGGCGAGCGGCAGTCGCCGCGGGCGAAGTGGAGGGCGGCGGTGCAGCTCGACGACGGACGACGTGGGGAACCAAACAACATGACATCCGGCCTGGCACGGCTCGGACGCAAGATGCTAGCGGGGACCGCAGTCCTCGCCTGCCTCGTTCTCCTCCTTCCCTCGGTTTCGGCGCAGGCCACGCAGGGCGCCAAGGTCTCGAAGGAGGTCGAGGAGAAGGTGCGGGCCGCCGGGGCGGACGACCTCCTCTCCGTCATCGTCCAGACCGGTTCCGACCCGAGCCAGGGCCACCTGGCCCGGCTGCGTGGTCGGGGCGGCGTCGTGAAGACGCAGCACACCTCGATTCACGGCTACACCGCCCGTGTCCCGGCCTCGCAGATCGAGGCCCTGGCCGAGGACCCCGAGGTCGAGCAGGTCTCCTACGACTCGCCCGTCAAGGCGCACATGGACGTCGCCTACAAGGCGATCAGGGCGGACGCCGTCTACGTCGCCTCGGGCGGCCTGCTGGACGGCAGGGGAGTCGGCGTGGCGCTGGTCGACACGGGCGTGCAGCTGCACCCGGACCTGGTGCGCCCCAAGGGAACGCCGCAGGTGGTCGAGGTCGAGATCGTCGGGCACGAGACCGGCCTGGCCGACTACTACGGCCACGGCACGCACGTCGCCGGCATCATCAACGGCAACGGCTACTCCTCGAGCGACAAGCTTTCCTATCGCACCTTCAAGGGGATCGCCCCGGGCGCGCTGGTCATCTCGATCCGCGCCCTGTCGCCGGACGGCACCGGTTACACCTCGGACATCATCGCGGGGATCGACTGGGCGGTCAGGAACCGCTCGACGTACCGCATCCGCGTCCTGAACCTGTCGCTGGGCCACCCGATCTACGAATCGTACGCCACCGACCCGCTCTGCCGCGCCGTGCGCGCGGCCTACGACGCCGGCATCGTGGTGGTCGTCGCGGCGGGCAACGACGGCGGCGTCGGCAGCGGCTTCGGCACCATCGACAGCCCGGCCAACGAGCCGAGCGCCGTCACGGTGGGCGCGATGGACGACAGCCGCACGGTGACCACGACCGACGACGTCCTTGCCTGGTACTCATCGCGGGGCCCGTCGCTCGTCGACTACGTCGTCAAGCCCGACCTGGTGGCGCCCGGGACGGCGATCGTCTCGTTGCGCGCCACGGGCTCGTACATCGACACCACCTACCACCAGTTCACGCTGAAGCTGGGGGACTACAAGACCGACCCCAAGTTGGCCCTGAACGATGGCGTCTACTACACGTTGTCCGGCACCTCGATGGCGGCGCCGATGGTCTCGGGCACCGCGGCGTTGATGATCCAGATGGACCCGACCCTCAACCCGGCGACCGTCAAGGCGCGCCTGATGAAGGGGGCGGTCAAGGACGACCGCCTGCCGTTCGAGACCGGCGCCGGCTTCCTCGACGTGTACGGCGCCCTGGCGGCCGGCGGCTTCGCCAAGTCGGCGCTGTCGCCCCTGGCGATGCTGGCGTCGGACGGCAACGTGTACTTCCAGGATACGGCGGTCCTCTGGGGCGACGCGACCTGGAGCCTGGGATCGATCTGGGGCAGGGGCAAGGGTAACGCCGACGGCATCATCATGAGCGACGTGTCTGCGTCCATTCTCCAGACCTACGGGGCGATCTGGAACAACCGGGGCGGCCCCAAGTCGCTGCTCGACAACAACCAGGTCACCGCATCGGGCGCCATCTGGACCGGCACCCGCTCGATCCTGCCATCGACCACCGGCATGGTGGACAACCTGGGCGCCGTCTGGGGCCCGAGGAAAAACTGATGTTCGCCTTCCTTGCCACCATCGCGACGCTGGGCGGGATCGCCGCCATAGAGAGCAGCCTGCACGGCACGCTGAACCTGGGCGCCGACTTCCTGCTGATGGTGGTCTTCGCCTGCATCGCCGCCCCGCACACGCTCAACCTGGGGCACAACGCGCGCATCTCCACCGTGCAGCCGTTCATGCTGGCGGCCATCGTGCTGTTCGGCGTGCGCGAGGCGATGCTCCTGGCGGCCATCAGCCTGACCTATTTCTGGATCGTGGGGCGGCCGCGCCTGCCGTTCTACAAAGCGGTCTTCAACGTCTGCAACTTCGTCCTGGCGGGCTGGCTCGGCGGGCACGCCTTCACCGCCGCCGGCGGCCGCCTGGGCGACGTGACTTCGCCCGGATCGCTCGTCGGCCTGCTGATGAGCGTGCTGGCCTTCTTCGTGGTGAACACCGGGCTGGTGTCGATCGCGGTCGGCCTCGAGCAGGGGATCCCGCCCTTCCGCGTCTGGTACGAGAAGTACTCCTGGACCATCAACGCCCAGCTGGCCGGCGGCTCGCTCGTCATCCTGCTCGGCATGCTGCGCCAGACCTTCGGGGCCCAGGTGCTGTTCCTGACCATCCCGTTCTGCATCATGACGTACCACTTCTACAAGGCGTATTTCCCGCGCGCGTCGCAGAAGGCCCACAAGACCTGAAGGACGCCGCGGACTTCGCACCCGACGGCCGCGCCGACCCCTCCCCGGCGCGGCCGTCGCCTTTTCAGGGCCCCCCGAGCCAGCCCCCCCGACACGTGCCTCGAACCTGGACACCGGGTGTCCAGCCTCCGTCATCCTCCCAACTCCTTGATAGCGGGCGAGTACTCCCGGGCCGCCCGGCCGGGGCGGAAAAGGGTGTGGAAAAGGCCGACACGGGGCCCGGTTTCGGGCCCCGTGGCGCCTTCCAGGCCACCCTCGGAAGTGCCTGTGCCGCAGTGGTTTCGGAGGAAATGACGGAAGCGGAACTGGCAGGGGGCTTGCTCTTACTCCGGGTGCCGCGTGAGCGCTTCGGGCGCCCCGCGGTGCGGCTTGAGGAGAGGAGAGGCTAACATGAGGACCACCCGAGTCATCGCCACGCTGGGCAGGAAGGCACTGGCCGTATCCGCCGTCCTGACCCTGCTGTTCGCGTTCCTGCCAGGCCCCACGGCGCAGAGCGTTCAGGCCGAGGGGAAGCTGTCCCAGGACGTCGCCCGCAAGGTGCGCGAGGCCGGGTCGGACGACCTGATCCCCGTCATCATTCAGACGACGGGCGACCCGAGCTCGCTGCACTTCACCCGGCTGCACAGCCGGGGCGGGCTGGTGAAGGCGGTCCACAAGTCGATCCGCGGCTACTCCGCGCAGGTGCCGGCCTCGCAGCTCGAGGGCCTGGCGGACGACCCCGAGGTCGAGCACGTCTCTTACGACTCGCCGGTGGCGGCGCACATGGACGTCGCCTATCCGTCGGTCAAGGCTGATATGGCCTACGCCAACTCAGGCGGCCTGGACGGCCGCGGCGTCGGGGTGGCGGTGATCGACACGGGCGTCATCGCCCACCTGGACCTGGTGCGGCCGATGGGCCAGGGGATCGTCGAGGTCGAGATCGTCGGGCACGAGTCGGGTCTTGCCGACTACTACGGCCACGGCACGCACGTGGCCGGGATCATCGCCGGCGACGGCTCCGCCTCGAGCGACAAGTGGGCCTTCAGGACCTTCAAGGGGATCGCGCCCGGTGCGCGCATCATCTCGCTGCGCGCCCTCAACCCTGACGGCACGGGGAGCACCTCGGACGTCCTGTCGGCCATCGACTGGG
>QHXZ01000038.1:1024-4054 GCA_003223165.1 Acidobacteriota bacterium | reverse complement strand
GTGCGTCGCGGTGCGCAGGGCCTACAACAACGGCATCGTGGTCGTGGTGGCGGCGGGCAACGACGGCCAGGTGGGCACCGGCTTCGGGACGATCGACAGCCCCGGCAACGAGCCGAACGTCATCACGGTCGGCGCGATGGACGACCGCAACACGGCCGGCACGGACGACGACGTCCTGGCGCCCTATTCTTCAAAGGGTCCGACGCTCGTCGACCACATCGCCAAGCCCGACCTGGTGGCCCCCGGCACGCACATCGTGTCGCTGCGCGTCGCCGGATCGTACCTGGACACCAACTACCACAACTTCACCCTGAAGCTCGGCGACTACCGCAACGACACCTCGACCAGCAACAAGGACGGCTTCTATTACGACCTGTCGGGGACCTCGATGGCGGCGCCGATGGTGTCGGCCACCGCGGCCCTGATGCTGCAGAAGGAGCCGACGCTCAACCCGGCCTCGGTAACAACCTGGTCTTCGAGACCGGCGCGGGCTACCTCAACGTGGACGGCGCCCTCAAGGCAACCGGCTACGCCGCCGCCGCTCCCTCGCCGGTCGCCATGCTGGCCGGCGATGGCGGCGTCTACCTGCAGAGCCTGTCCCTCATCTGGGGCAGTTTCGCCGCCGACAGCCTCGTCTGGGGCTTCAGCAAGGGCGCCACGTACGGCATCACCTCGACCAGCGTCCCCCATTCGATCACCCAGAGCTACGGGCTGGTCTGGGGCTTCTGCGCCGGCGACGGCACCATCGTCCAGAACACCGAGATCACCGCCTCGGGTCTCGTCTGGGGCTTCGACGCCTGCTCGCTCATCTGGGGCAGCGCCAGCGACTCCGTCGACAGCCAGGGGGCCGTCTGGCACGGCCATCATTAAACTGACGTAAGCACCAAACCTCAAGCTTCCCGCAGAAGACGGCCGCGCCGACTCGCGCGTTTGCGCCCGTGCCGGGTGCGCCCGCGCTTGACCGGAACGCCCGCCCGCGCTAGGCTCCCGCCGATCTCACAAGGAGACGACCCGATGAGGCCGCGAGCCCGCGCCCCGCTCTTCCCCTTCCTGTTCGTGGCCGTTCTGCTGTCCCTCGGCGCGCCGACACCCCCCGCGACGGCGGACGAGAACGTCGACCTGACGGTCGTGCACCGGATCAAGGACGAGGCGTTCCAGCGCTCGAAGGTCATGGACCATCTCTTCTACCTGACCGACGTCAACGGCCCCCGCCTGACCAATTCGCCGGGCTGGCGCGCGGCGGCCGACTGGTCGATCCGCTCGCTGAATGGGTGGGGGATCGCGGACGCACGCCTCGAGACCTGGGGGCGCTTCGGCCGCGGCTGGTCGCTGACCCGCTTCACCGCCAGCCTGAAGGAGCCCGTCTACGCGCCCCTCTCCGGCGTGCCGAAGGCCTGGTCGGGCGGCACGCCCGGGACGGTCACGGGCGAGGCCGTGGCGGCCCCGCTGTTCACCATGACCGAGACGGAGCGGGACGACGAGGGCGACCTCGAGAGGCTCTCAGCGCGCATCGCCCGGTACGTCGCCGAGCAGAAGGGGAAGCTGAAGGGGAAGATCGTGCTGATCGAGCCGGCCCGCGAGCTGGAGCCTCCGAAGGAGGCGGACAGCGAGAGGTACGACGAAGGGAAACTGGCGGCCATCGCCACGGCCCCCGCACCGTTCCCGCCGCCGCAGATCGAATGGCCCTTGAGCCGGCTGCCCGAGGACCCGAAGAAGCGCCGGCAGCTCTGGGCCTCGGTGACCGACGAGGTGGCCGAGGACTACTACCTCCGCCTGGTGCGGACCCGCGACCGCCTGAACGCCTTCCTGCACGACGAAGGGGCCCTGGCCGTGCTGTCGACCGACCTGCGCGGCAACGGCGGCGTCACCTTCGCCGAGGAGGCCGGATCGTGGGAGAGCGGCGCCCCGATCCCGCCGCCGATGATCTCGCTGGCGCCCGAGCCATACGACCGGATCGCGCGCCTGGTCGAGCGCAAGGTCCCGGTCACCCTGGCGCTGGACGTGGAGGTGAAGTTCTACGAAGAGACCCCGGACGGCGCGAACGTGGTGGCGGAGATCCCGGGCGGCAGGAAGAAGGACGAAGTGGTGATGCTGGGCGCCCACCTCGACTCGTGGCACGGCGGCACCGGCGCCACCGACAACGCCGCCGGCTGCGCCGTCGCCCTGGAGGCGATGCGCATCCTCAAGGCGCTCGATCTGCCGCTGGACCGCACGGTCCGCCTCGCCCTCTGGAGCGGCGAAGAGCAGGGGCTCTACGGCTCGCGCGGCTACGTTCGGTCCCACTTCGGCGACCCGATCAGCATGGCCCTCAAGCCCGAGCACGCGCGCCTGGCCGGCTACTTCAACGTGGACAACGGCACCGGCAAGATCCGCGGCGTCTACCTGCAGGGGAACGACATGGCCCGCCCCCTCTTCGAGTCGTGGCTCGCCCCGTTCAAGGACCTCGGCGCCACCACCGTCACCATCGACGACACCGGCGGCACCGACCACCTCTCCTTCGACGGCGTCGGCCTGCCCGGCTTCCAGTTCATCCAGGACCCGCTCGACTACGAGTCGCGCACCCACCACTCCAACCTCGACGTCTACGACCACCTGCAGGCGAGCGACCTGATGCAGGCCTCGGCCGTGCTCGCTTCGTTCGTCTACAACGCGGCGACCCGCCCTCAGATGCTGCCGCGCAAGCCGCTGCCCCGGCCGCTCACGGCGATGAAGCTGCAGGCGTTCCCGGCCGCGGGGCGCTGAACGGGGAGCCTCGGAGGGATCGCGTCAGAGGGTCAGGCTGGGCCTGCGGGCGGCGGCCGGGCTGAGGCAGGCCTGGGCCCAGGCGTCCATCATGACCAGCATCCAGACCAGGCTCTGGTGGCGATTGTCCCCGCCCAGGAAGGCCTCGACCTCGCGCCGCAGGGCCGCGGGCTGAAAGGGGCCCGAGCGCAAGAAGCGGGATTCGGGCAGCGCGGTGACCCGGTCGCGCAGCCGGGGGACGTTGCGGAAATACCGCGTCCAGGGCACGCCAAAGCCCCACTTGCGGCG
>QHXZ01000038.1:0-1002 GCA_003223165.1 Acidobacteriota bacterium | reverse complement strand
CGCGGCGCGCAGAAGCGACTTGCCGCCGCGGCCGAACACCAGGTGGCGGGTCGGCAGGGCGGCGAGCCCCTCGATGAGGCGGCGGTCCAGGAACGGGACGCGGAACTCGACCGAGGCCGCCATCGTCATGCGGTCATTGCGGTCCAGGATCGAGCTGAGAAAGGTGTGCTGGTCGCAGTACATCGCCTGGCGATAGAGGTCTCCCGGATAGAGAGCCGCCGCCTCCGACAGGACCTGCCTGCGGTACTCGAAGCGGGCCGTGGGCTCCAGGCCGAAGCAGCGCAGATCGTTGGGGAGGGCGTCGCAGGCGTTGAACAGGACGCAGGCCTCCGGGGTGCCGAGGGCCAGCAGGCGCGCCAGCTTCTTCCAGCGGCCTCCGCCCCGTCTCGACGACAGCGCCGGGACCAGGAGGGGGCGGGCCAGGCGGAGCCAGTTCGGGTAGCGCAACGGCTTGTAGCGCACGTAACCCCCGAGGGTCTCGTCGGCACGGTGACCTGCGGCTTCGCGTGCCTGGAGACGGCCCACATGTGCACGTCGCTCCCGTGGGCCAGCGGCTCATCGGCGTACCATGACGCCTTCTCCAGCTCATCCCCCAGCTCCTCGGGCGTGAGCACCATCTCGTGATACTGGAAGCCGGAGGAATCGGCCACCTGCCGGGCCAGCGGGCCCTCGTCGAGGCTCACATCGGGGAAACGGACCGTGAAGGTGGGGTATTGCCGGGCGCCCTGGGCCGCGAGCGAGGCGACGACGCTCGTCGAGTCCAGGCCGCCGCTCAACAGCACCCCGACCGGGACGTCGCTGAGACGGCGCAGGCTGACGGCGTCGTCGAAGACTTCGCGGAACCAGCGTGCGGGATCGGGAGGCAGCCTCTCGCGCAGCGACGCCGCCTTCTGCGACAGGTTCCACCAGCGCTTCAGGACGACCGATCCGTCCTTCCATTGGAGGTAATGGCCGGGGAGCAGCCGCCGCACCTTGAGATACGGAGTCCCCTCGCCGGCGACA
>QHXZ01000191.1:4823-6776 GCA_003223165.1 Acidobacteriota bacterium | reverse complement strand
TCATCGGCAACACCATCACCGAGAATACCGCCAACCCCCCGCCGGCGGGCGGGGCGACGGATTCCTTCGGAATCGGCGGCGGAATCCTCGTCCGCGGGCCCATCTCCCAGCAGACCACCTACGTGCGCATCGAAGGAAACCTGATCGCCGACAACACGGCGATCGCGGAGATCGGCAAGGGGGGCGGCATGAGCGTGGACGGCAATCTGGGGACGGTCGTCACGCGCAACCTGATCATCGGCAACCGCGCCTCCCTGGCCGGCGGCGGCCTGGTGCTGTACGACACCTTCAACGCCACCGACAACCTGGTGTTCGGCAATTCGGCCGCGACCATCGGGGGAGGCTTCCACGTCTTCGAGGGAACCGCCCAGATCACCAACAACACCATCGTGGGAAATTCCCTGACCGACAATGCGGTCCAGTCCGGGTACAGCTTCGCCAACTACGGGGGTGGCCTTTGCGTCAGCTCCACCCTCCCGCAAGGGTCGAACCCTCAGGTGAAGCTCACCAACAACCTGATCGCCGGCAACACCATCTCGGCGCTGGGCACCGGTCCGGGGCTGCTGACCAGGAACGCCCAGCCGACGATCACCTACAACGACCTGTTCAACAACCTGAAGCTGCCCTCGTCCATCATCAACGTGGAGGGCGACTTCACCGACTCGCAGGTGCTGGCGATGCCGGGCAACCTGATGCAGGACCCGCTCTTCGTGCATGCGCCGGCCTTCAGCGACCAGACCATCGCGGCCGGGACGACGACCACGGCGGCGGTGCGGAGCGCCGCCCGCTACACCACGAACCAGCAGATCGAGTACAACAACGATGGGGTGGCGCGCACCATCACGGCGATCAACACCACGACCAACGTCCTGACCTTCACCCCGGCCCTGAGCGCGGCCTCGCAGGCGTTCAAGGTGCTGGCGAACTGGGGAACCTCGACCGACGTCACCGAGGACTTCCGCCTGCAGGCCTCCTCCCCCGCCATCGACCGCGGCAGCAACGCGGCGGCGTCGGCGTTCGACCTTTTGGGCCAGCCGCGCATCGCGGACGGCAACAGCGACGGCGTCGCGGTCGTCGACATGGGGGCTTACGAGCTGGTGCCGCCCGACCCCGACTGCGACGGCGTGACCGGCGCCCTGGACTGCGCCCCCCTGGTCAGCTCGATCTGGGCCGTGCCGGGAGCCGTGGGCTACACGCTGAAGGCCTCGCCGGGCTCCCCCTTCGAGCTCTCCTGGACGCGCATCGCGCAGGCCAACGTCTACAACGTCTACCGCGGGACGATCACGCGCCCCTTCGCGTACAACCAGGCCTGCCTGGAGAGCGCCTCCACCGATCAGAAGACGCAGGACACCTCGATCCCGCCGGTCGGCAGCGCCTATTTCTACCTCGTGAGCGGTGTCAACTCGTGCGCCGATTGGCCTAGCCTGGGCCAGAGCTCCGCCCCGGCCGAAAGACCCAACCCGGCCCCCTGCGCGCCGGGTCTCGCGGACTACGACGGGGACGGGGTCGCGGACATCAACGACAGCTGCCCTCTGGTGTCCAACGGCCCCGTCTCGGGCTGCCAGGCCGATCGGGATCGCGACGGCGTCGGCGACGCCTGCGACAACTGCGCCAGCGTGGCCAACGTCGATCAGGTCGACACCGACGGCAACGGAGTGGGCGACGCCTGCCAGGACGCCGACGGCGACGGATACCCGGTCACCCAGGACTGCAACGACGCCAACCCGGCGATCCATCCGGGGGCCGTCGAGCTGTGCAACGGCCTCGACGACGACTGCAACGGAGCGGTGGACGAGAACCTGGGCACGCTGTCCTGCGGCACCGGCGCCTGCGTCCGGACCGCGCCGGCCTGCGTCGGGGGCCAGCCCGGCCCTTGCACCCCGGGCACCCCGACCCCCGAGGTCTGCAACAGCATCGACGACGATTGCAACGGCACGGTGGACGACAACATCA
>QHXZ01000191.1:0-4777 GCA_003223165.1 Acidobacteriota bacterium | reverse complement strand
CCACCGAGACCTGCAACGGCATCGACGACGACTGCAACGGCGTGGTGGACAACGGCTTCGACCAGGACAACGACGGCGTGACCACCTGCGCCGGCGACTGCAACGACGCGAACCCCGCCGTGCACCCGGGCGCCGTCGAGGTCTGCAACGGGATCGACGACAACTGCAACCAGGTCGCCGACGAAGGGTTCCTGGACAGCGATGGTGACGGCCTGGCCGACTGCGTCGACCCGGACGACGACAACGATCTGGTCCCGGACCTGCAGGACTGCGCGCCGCTGATCAACAGCGTCAGCGCCATCCCGGGAGAGGTCGGGCCGACGCTGCTGCCCGTGCCCGGCGCGGCCGCGGGGACCTACTCCTGGACGCCGATCGCCCAGGCCAACGTGGAGAACGTCTACCGCAGCGCCGCCTGGAACCGCGCGGCGGGGAACTGGTACGACGGCATGACCTGCCAACTGGCCGAGACTCCGACTCCGCTCCTGGCCGATACAGAGGTCCCGCCGCCCGGGTCGATCTTCTTCTACCTGATCACCGGCACCAACCGCTGCGGCGAAGGGATCCCGGGCACCTCCAGCTCGGGCGGGGTGGAGCCGATTCCGTCCCACTGCGCGCCTCTAGGCCACGACGGCGACCTCGACCTGGTCGCCGACCTGGACGACGACTGCCCGCTCGTGGCCAATCCCGCCCAGGCCGATCGCGACCACGATGGCCGCGGCGATATCTGCGACAATTGTCCCGACGTCCCGAACCCCGGCCAGGAAGACACCAACCGGGACGGAGTCGGCGATGCCTGCCAGCCCTGAGGATCGAGGGCTAGGGATCCGACTTCGTTCGCAGGCGCACGCCCGCGGGGTAATCCGATCGGCCTGGGGCTGGTTGCGGGTGGAAGGGTCGCTTGAAGCGCGCCGGCGGAGGGGCCTTCATGGCCCCCTCCGCCGGCGGTCATGGTTCGGGATCGGAACGCCTTCGATTCAGGGGAGCGGCTCGTCCGCGCTCGGCTTGTTGATCGCGAAGCAGAGCGACGAACAGGAACTCGGCTTGCCGCCGAGATCCTTGCAGCAATTGACGCAGGAACCATGGTTCTTGCTGACATCCGGGTCGGTGCACTGCTCGGCTCCCGGGGGCAGCGGGCTCGAGTTGGTGTTCAAGGTGGCGCCGGTCACACGGCTCAAAGCCGGAGCGAGCAGCTGGGCGGCCGCCACCGCCTTCCCCTTGCTCACTTCCCTGCCGGGCGACGAGGTCGTCGTCCGCTGGCCATAGAAGGCCATGATCTCGGCCAGCTTCCCCTCGCTCAGGGTCGCCCCCGCGTCGCCCAGGGGCACGCCGGCCTTGACCAGAGAAGCGACGGCGACATTGACTTCGATGGCCTTGCCGCCCTTTCCTCCCGAGGCCAGCATGACGGCGAAGTCACCGACGCTCAGCCGGGCCGCCTTGCCATCTTTCGCCGGGGGCTGTCCCGCGGCGAAGGCGGCCAGGGACACGGCGGACGCCAAGGCTAGCACGAGCAATTTCCTCTGTATCCTCATGGACGCCCTCCTCAAAGCGGGAAAGGATGAAGACACACCGTCAGCGACCCTCATTTACGTTCAATCAGCAGGATCGTCAACATCTTTCCACGCTCCTTCTCCCGCCTCGCGGCGCTCCGGCTCCTGCCATGGCAAGGTAACGCTTGACATCGAGCCGTTCAATGGTAGATACAGGAACACACGCATCCGGCTCAACCAATCGTCCGCGGGGGTCGTGGAGCCTCTGTGCGCCCTCTACGCGTAACTCGTTGCCGCATAAGGGTTCGCGCCATTCGAGGCCGCGTGGAGAGCACGGCCTCGCCCCGCGGTCTCACAACCGTCCATCGGTTCGCTGGGCTCATGGCATGCCTCGGGGCCTGCCTCCTTTTCGAGGGACCGGCGGCCCAGCCGACCGAGGCGACCCTCTATGTCGATGCCGCCAGCCCCTGCGCCAGCGTCTGCACGCTGACCGGCAGCGTCTGCGACCCCGGCTGCGCGGCCGGCTGCGGCACCGCCGGCGCCCCCTACCGGTCGATCCAGTCGGCTGTGAACGACGCCAACTGCCGGGTCGTGACCGGCGGAGCGGCGACGGTGACCGTGCGGGTGGCGGCCGGCCTCTACCGCGAGCGGATCTTCGTCTTCCCCAACACCCACGTCCTCGGAGCCGGGGCGGGGGCCTCGGTGATCGACGCCACCGGCCAGGGACGCAGCGCGGTGATCTTCTCCCCGGGCGGCATGGGCCGGCCCGGGGTGGACTTCATGATCGACGGCTTCACGATCACGGGAGGGAGCGGACTCGTCACCTCCTCCACGCAGGACACGGTGTCGGGGGGCGGGGTCTACATCTTCGGCGACGCCGTGGTGAGCAACAACATGATCGTCGGCAACGTGCTGTCGGGGCGGAACAAGGATTACTTCGGGGGCGGGGTCTACGTGGCGACCGGCGCCCCGATCATCACCGGGAACACGATCGCCGGCAACCTCGCGATCGCGCCCAGGGCCGGGGGGAGCACTCCCGCCTTCGGAGCGGGAGGCGGGATCTTCTCCCTCAACACCGACTCCTCGCCGCAGATCATCGGCAACGTCATCCGCGACAATACCGCCAGCAGCGAGGAAGGGCGCGGGGGGGCCATCCGGGTGCGCGGGGGTCCGGGCACGGTCATCAGCCGCAACGTCCTGTACGGCAACCGCTCCTCGGACACCGGGGGGGGCATCATCGCATACAGCGAGGCGCGCATCGAGGGGAACCTGATCTACGGCAATAGCGCCCGCATCCATGGGGGAGCCGTCGACCTGCTCAGCGCCACCGCCGTCGTCACCCTCAACACGCTGGTGGGCAATGCCCTGACCGAAACCACCATTCCGAGCGGCTACACTTACTCGGGGACCGGCGCCGGGGTCTACACCGTGAGCTTCTCGGCGCCGCCGAACAACCCTCCGCAGCGCATCACGAACAACCTGGTCTACGGCAACTCGGTGCACTCCAACGGAGCGGGGGCCGGGATGTACTCCGCCGGCGCCTATCCGGCGGTCGATCACAACCTGCTCTTCGCCGACGTGCGCCGGCCGGCCACGGTCTCGGAGGTGGCGGGCGACTACACGCCTGCCCAGATTTTCGGGGGCAACCTCAACCTCTCGGCGCCCCCGGCCCTGGTCCGGCAGCCCGCCTTCTACGACGTCACGACGCTGGCGGGGACGGCCAGCACCGTGGTGGTCACCGATGGCTCGCGCTACGGGACCGGGGACATCGTGGAATACGGCGCCGATGGTGTGCCGCGCACCGTGACGGCCGTCGTCCTCTCTCCGCCGACTCTGACCTTCTCGCCGCCCCTGGCTTCGGCCAGCCAGCCTTACAGGATGCTCCTGGACTGGGGCGCCTCGAGCATCCTCGGGCTCGACTTCCATCTCACCGGCGGCTCCCCGGCCGTCGACGCCGGAAGCAATGCCGATCTCGAAACGATCGATCTCGACGGCAAGGCCCGGCCGGTCGACGGCAACCTGGACGGGACGGCGACCGTCGATATCGGCGCCTACGAGCTGATCATCCCCGACTCCGATTTGGACGGGGTGCTCGACCCGGTCGACTGCGCCCCGTACAACGGCAGCGAGTGGCGCTCCCCCGACCCGGTCGGCTCGACCCTGAGGCTGTCGGCCGGAGGCCCAGCGGGCCTGGCCTGGGCCGCCGTGGCCCAGGCGAATGTCTACAACGTCTACCGGGGCAGCCTGGGGCCGGCCGGATCGATCGGCGCGCCGGCCTGCCTCGAGGCCGGGTCGGTCGACACGCTCTCCCAGGACCCGTCCGTCCCCGCTCCGGGGTCCGCCTTCTTCTACGTCGTCTCGGGAGTGAACGGCTGTGGAGAGAGCTCCCTGGGCCGCGACAGCGCCGGAAACGATCTGCCCAACCCGGCGCCCTGCCCCCGCTCGGCGCGCGATTTCGACGCCGACGGGGTTCCCGACCTCGACGACGGCTGCGCGCAGATCGCCACACCCAACCAGGTCGACCATGACCAGGACGGCCGCCCCGACGCCTGCGACGACTGTCCCGCCGACTCCAACCCCGCGCAAGGGGACTGGAACGGGGACGGGCGGGGCGACGCCTGCCAGGACTCCGACGGCGACGGCCTCCTCGACTCCCTCGACTGCGCCCCCGCCATCGGCAGCCAGACCGGACGCCCGGGGGAGGTGCCGCCGTCCTCCCTGGCGGCGGTCCAGGAAGGAGCCACGGCGGCCCTCTCCTGGCTCCTGGCGGCCCAGGCGCCGGTCTACGACCTGTACCGCGGCACGCTGGGACCGCACGGAGGAGGCGGCTACAGCCACGCCTGTCTGGCGCCTGGCCTGCCCCGCGCTGCCTTCAGCGACGGCGCCGTGCCGCCCCCGGGGGTCGTCTACTACTACCTGGTCGCCGGGGCCAACAGCTGCGGAGAAGGGCCGCTCGGCGTGAAGCCGGGTGGCGGGGAGATCCCCGCCCTCGGCGCCTGCCCGGCCATCTACTCCGACACCGATCTCGACGGGTTCCCCGACGCCGAGGACGATTGTCCGCTGGCCGCGAACCCGGGCCAGGAGGACGCCGACCACGACGGGGTCGGAGATCCGTGCGACAACTGCCCCGCCGTGCCGAACCCCGACCAGGCCGACGCTGACCATGACGGCATCGGCGACGCCTGCGCAACCTAGGACCCCGCCCGCAGGCCTCCGCCGCACCTGTGGTAACGTATCGGCCATGGACGTCGCGGAGATCCAGACGGTCCTCAGGTCCCTCGAGCTCGACG
>QHXZ01000190.1 GCA_003223165.1 Acidobacteriota bacterium | reverse complement strand
GGCCTTGAGGGCGCCCAGGATGGCGACAACCATCTCGGGCGCGCGTTCCATGAAGACCGGCACGAGGCCGTCCGTCGTGGCGCCGAGCCGACGCAGCCGCCGCGCCAGCCGGTTGGAGCGCGCGTTCAGCTCGCGATACGTCAGGCGCTCCCCTTCGTAGACGAGCGCGATCGCGTCGGGCGTGCGCTCGACCTGCGCCTCGAAGATCTCGTGGACGATCCGATCGCCCTGGATCATGTCCGCCTCAGGTCTCGCCGCGCGCCAGGCCGCTGCCGGGGTGGTCCGGCGGCCCGACCGCCGCGTCCAGCAGGAACTCCATCTGGTCGCGTGTGTTGTAGAGGTGCGGCGAGACGCGGATGAGGTTGTCGCGCAGGCTCACCACCACGCCGCGTTCCCTCAGCCTGCGGTAGATCAGGCGCGTCTCTTCGCGCGAGGGCCCCTCCAGCGCCAGGATCCCCGACCGGCGCTCGGTCGCGAGGTCCGAGGCGACCCGCAGCCTCGTCTTCCCGAGACCGTGGATCAGGACATCGTGCAGGTGGGTCACATGCGCCTGCACGTTCGCCACCCCGACCCGGGCCAGGAACGAGAGCGAGGCGATGAAGCCCGCCAGGTTCAGGAACGACGCGGCCTCGGGGATGTCGAACCGGCGGGCGCCGTCCCGGAAGCGCAGGGAGTAGCCATCGAGCTCGTTGAGGTTGCTCGATCCCTCGACGTTCATCCAGTTGACGTCGGCGACCCGGAGCCGATCGAGGACCTCCGGGTTGACGTAGGTGAAGCCGGTGCCGAACGGGGCGAGGAGCCACTTGTCGCCGCTCGTGGCCAGGAGGTCGATCGGCAGGTCCGACACCCTGAAATCCACGGCGCCCACGGACTGCGCGCCGTCCACCACGAGGAAGATGCCGCGCTCGTGGCAGGCCTCGCCCAGGGTCCGGAGATCGGCGCGGTAGCCCGTGGCGAAGGCGACGTGGCTGATCGAGATGACCCGCGTGTTCGGCGCGATCGCCGCGATCAGGTCCATTTCGCCGACGAAGCGGCGCCCCGTGGCCTTGACCAGGCGCACGCCGACGCCGTCGGACGCCCGGTTGAGCCAGGGATAGACGTTCGCCGGGAACTCGCCGTGCGCCAGCAGCACCTCGTCCCCTTCCTTCAAAGGGAGGCAGCGCGCCGCGAGATTCAATCCGTGCGAGGCGCCCGAGGCCAGGGCGATGCTTTCCGGGTCGCAGCCGAGAAGGCGTGCCACCGCCTCGCGCGCCCGCCCGGGGAGAGTCTCATAGAGCGAGCCGACGATTTCCTCCGGGTGCTCCTTGAGACGCAGGGCGCGCTGCACCTCGGCGACCGTCTCGTCCGGAAAGGGCCCCTGGGCGGCGCAGTCGAGATAGACCTTGCCGCCAAAATCGGAGAAGTGCCGCTTCCAGGGCGTCGCGTCGTCCGGCACAGATTCGTCCCATCGTTCGGCGTTTCTTGGAGGCCAGGATGATACACCCTCCGGGGCCCGGCGCGAACCGGGCGCCCCGGTCCGGCCGGGCTCACCGCCCCCCGTCCCCGCGCATGAAGCGGGCGAACCTCTCCCTCCATTCCAAAAGGAGATGCCGGGGTGGCCCCCAGAGAGTGGCCGGCGTGTTCCACCAGAAGTTCAGGGAAATCGCAGGCTCCAGGGCGCGCAGGTAGTGCCACCAGGTCGCGGGGATGAAGAGCATCTCCCCGGGCTCCACGGTGACCTCCAAGGGCGTGGCCCGCGCGAACAGAGGATGCCTGCTCAGATCGGGATGCTCGACGTCGACGGGGCTGAAGTGCAGGTTCATCCCGAACTCGCGGCAGGGGTAGTACACGAGGTCGGACTCTGCGGGCGGGATCAGGATGACCTTCTTCTTCCCCGCGATCTGGGCGAACAGGTTGTGCGTCGAGTCGAAGTGGAGCGTGGTGACGGCGCCCGCCGGTCCCATCCAGAGCGCCGGCTCGAGCCTCATCCGCCTGGCCAGCGCCCGCGGGATGAAAGCACCGACCCTCATGTACTCTTCGGGTGGGTGGACGTCGTCCAGGAGACCCGGCGCCGCCTCCAGGATGGGGTACTGCGCCAGGTAGTAGTTGCGCGAGTCCCGGCCGGATGCCTGGATGCGATCGAGGAGCTCGCCCAGAGACATCGGCCTCCTCCTGACGCTCTTGAGGTAGTCGGCAGGATCGTTGCCCGGCCCCTCCCTGTCCCAGATCTCGACCCTGACTTCGACCTCCGGCAGCGTTCTCTTGAAGTACGCGGCGTCCCAGCGCGAGATCGCCGGCCAGCGGTCGGCGACACCCGTGATGACCACCGGCCGCCTGCGCGCGAGGAACTCACGCAAGAAGGCTCGCGGCGCAGGACGGACGATTCGCGGGACGCTGCTCGGCTCGGGCATGATCGCGCGCCAGATTATAGACTGCGAGGA
>QHXZ01000189.1 GCA_003223165.1 Acidobacteriota bacterium | reverse complement strand
GAGCGAGTTGCCGCCGAGCCGGTTGGCGCCGTGCAGCCCCGCCGCCACCTCGCCCGCCGCGAACAGCCCCTGCACGGTCGATTCCTGGGTGTCGGAATCGACCCGCACCCCGCCCATGAAGTAGTGCAGCGTCGGCCCCACTTCCATCGGCTCCTTGGTGATGTCGATCTCCGCCAGCTCCTTGAACTGGTGGTACATCGAGGGGAGCTTCTTCCTGATCGCCTCGGCCGGCAGGCGCGAGGCGATGTCGAGGAACACCCCGCCGTGCGGCGAGCCGCGCCCCTCGTTGACCTCCTTGGTGATCGCCCGCGCGACCTCGTCGCGGGTCAGAAGCTCGGGCGGGCGGCGGGCCGTCTTGTCTCCCTTGAGCCAGCGGTTCGCCTCCTCTTCGCTGTCGGCCGTCTCGGCCGCGAACTTCTCGGGGATGTACTTGAACATGAAGCGGTCGCGCTGGCTGTTCAGGAGCACGCCGCCGTCGCCGCGCACCCCTTCCGTGACCAGGATGCCGCGCACCGACGGGGGCCAGACCATGCCGGTCGGGTGGAACTGGGTGAACTCCATGTCCATCAGATCGGCGCCCGCCTCGTAGGCCATGCCGTAGCCGTCGCCCGAGTATTCCCAGGAGTTCGACGTGACCCGCCAGGCCTTGCCGCCGCCCCCGGTGGCCAGGATCACCGCCTTGGCCTTGAACAGCACGAAGCGTCCGGTCTCGCGCCAGTAGCCGAGCATGCCGGCGATGCGCGGGCCGTCGAGCATCAGGTCGAGGCCGGTGCACTCCATGTACACCTTGATGCCCTGGTGCACGCCGTGATCCTGCAGCGTGCGGATGATCTCGAGCCCGGTGCGGTCGCCGACGTGCGCCAGGCGCGGGTAGCGGTGGCCGCCGAAGTTGCGCTGGCTGATCAGGCCGTCCTTGGTGCGGTCGAAGACCGCGCCCCACTCCTCGAGCTCGCGCACCCGGTCGGGGGCCTCCCGGGCGTGCAGCTCGGCCATGCGCCACTGGTTGAGGAACTTGCCGCCGCGCATCGTGTCGCGGAAGTGGATCTTCCAGTTGTCGCGCGCGTCGACATTGCCGAGCGCGGCCGCCAGCCCTCCTTCGGCCATCACCGTGTGCGCCTTGCCGAGGAGCGACTTGCAGACCAGTCCCGTGCTGAGGCCCTGGCGCGAGCACTCGATCGCCGCGCGCAGGCCGGCGCCGCCGGCGCCGACGACCAGCACGTCGTGCTCGAAAGTCTGGATCTCGGAGGCGCTCACCGTCCCCTACCCCCAGGTGTTCAGGTCCCTGATGACGCCCATCGCCACCAGCCTGACGTAGACGTCGGTGAAGCCGACCCAGAAGAGGCTCGTCCAGGCCCACAGCATGTGGCGCTCGTTGAGGGCCGTGACCTTCTTCCAGAGGCCGTGGCGCGCGGCGCTGGCCCGATCGCACGAGAAGCAGTCGAGCCCGCCCCCCACCAGGTGCCGGAACGAATGGCAGCCGAAGGTGTAGAGGCCGAGCAGCGTCGGGTTGATCAGCAGCACCAGGGTGCCGACGCCGACGCCGAGCCGTCCATCCTTGAAGAACGCCTTGAAGGCGTCGAGGTACAGGATGAAGATGAACAGGATGGCGAAGTACAGGGCGTAGCGGTGCAGGTTCTGGAAGATCAAGAGCGACGTCTCGCCCTTGTAGCGGCCCTGCGGGATCGGGCCGACGGCGCAGCCCGGCGGCGTGGCGAAGAAGGATCGATAGTACGCCTTGCGGTAGTAGTAGCAGGTCGCCCTGAATGCCCCGGGGAAGATCAGGATCAGGAAGGCCGGAGAGGCCGGGAGGAGCGCCGGCCACCACGAAGGCCAGGCGCCGATCCAGGCGTGCTCCAGCGGCGCCGCCCCCGGCGCCGAGGGATCGATGAACAGGAGCGGCGAGTAGAACGGCGACAGATACGGCGCGGCATAGTAATACGCCCCCTGGAAGGCCGCCCAGGTGGAGTAGACGACGAAGGCGCCGAGCCCGGCGAAGGTGAGCAGCGGCCCCACCCACCAGCGGTCGGTGCGCGCCGTCGCCGCGAAGCCACCGGCGTGCCCGCCGATCCGGAGCGTCTCGGACATCTCTGAACCTCCCCTGTGGGCGTCCTGGGACCCTCGACCTTACGGAGCGCGGATTGTATCCGGTCGCCTGCCGCCGGGCAACGTCCCCCACCGGACCTCTGGAGTGAAGCGCCGCGCCTTGCGGCCGCCGGGCACCGGGGGTGCCTGAGGCGGGCCATCTTCCGGCCAGGGAGGCGGGATGGTATACTCCGCCTCTTATGGCGGCGCACCCGGGCGAGCGATAACCGCGGCCCGGTCGAGCCCGTCACAGGCGCCCACGCGGCGCGCCAGGCCTCGGGGCCGGCGAGGACGCCGCGGCGTGGGGCGCGAGGAGATCCCACATCATGGCGAAATCGATGCTGGTCAACGTGACCGCGGAGGAAGAGAACCGGGTTGCGATCGTCGAGAACGG
>QHXZ01000079.1 GCA_003223165.1 Acidobacteriota bacterium | reverse complement strand
GAATCCCGGGGTCAACGCTCTCGCTTTCGTCCAGGCTTTCTAACCCGCCGGCCGCCGCGGCGGCCGGCAAGTCAACGAAGTTTCACTCGAACCGATGGAACGAGGAGGATCCGATGCGAACGAAGGCAATCATGGTCGGTCTCACGATGCTGGGAGCGCTGCTGGTCGGAATCGTGCCCGCCGCGGCCCAGATACAGGGCGGCAGGAGCGAGCTCCATCTTTACGCCGGCGAGCTCTTCGGCGGCGATCTGACGGACAAGAGCGTCTCCGGCCGGAAGCCCAAGCTCGACGACGACGTCACCTACGGCATCCGGTACGGCTATGACTTCAGCGATGCGTGGGGCTTCGAGGTCTCGGCCGGCTACAGCCCCAACTCCGCCACGAACGCCCCCGGCGGGGACATCAACCTGAACCTCACGACGGTGGACCTCGACGCCGTGTGGCACTTCACGCCCAAGGCGCGCACCGTCGGCTACCTGACCTTCGGGGCGGGCTATGCCATCGCCAGCCTTGACGACCCGATCCGCGGCACGGTGGGGGTCCAGACCGTCTCGATCGGCGACGACAGCGGCTTCTCCCTCAACGCGGGGGTCGGGGCGAAGTTTTTCGCCACCAAGGATTTCCTCATCCGGGTCGAGGCGCGCTACCGCTACCTCGACAGCCTGGTCGACAGGTTCAACACTTCGTTGAACACGGTCGAGACGACGGCGGGCGTGGGGTGGGCGTTCTGAGCCGGGCCGGCGGGCGAGGCGCCGCGGGCGTCACACCTGCCGGTTTCCTCGAAGAGCCGGGCCGGTGAGGTCACCGGCCCGGCTCTTCTTTCCCCGGAGCTGCCGTCCCACACACCTCCGTGGCTTACTGACCGATCCGGATGTTCCCCCCTCCCAGGAGGCCGTCGTTCGAGTGGGCCGAAGCGCCGCCCGGGCGCGTGACGCGGATCGTGAACCGATCCGCGCCGTTGCCCGGCTCGCCGTTGTCCTCGACGTCGGCCGTGTACTGGCAGGGGGAGCCGTCGCCGAGCGTGCAGACGCCGCCGAAGCTGGCGCGGAACTGGGCGCCGTCCACCGAGAGCGTCCTCACGTCCCCGGTCAACGACAGCCCGCCGCCGGACTCGTAGCGGATCCGGCCGGCGGGCGACGACCCTTCGAAGCGGGCATTGAAGTGGAAGTTCGCCTTCTGGCCGGCGCCGCTCCCCGCGATCCAGCCGTCGCCGCTCGCCTTGCCGGCGGCCGCCCCTGGGCCCTTGGCGAAGCGGGCGAAGAAGGGCATGCGCAGCGTCTCGCTCCCGTCGGAGCGGGCGGCGATCACGTACCAGAGGAACTCGACGGCCGGATCGCCGTTGACGTCCGGGCCGGCGACCTGCAGCCCGGTGGCGGTCCCGTCCACGGCGAGGTTCACGTCGAACGTCGCCCGGCCGTTCGCCCCGACCGAGACGGAGGTCTTGCCGAGGGAGACGCTGAACCCGGGCGTGGCGAGGGGCCTCGTGATGTCGCCGCGCAGCGCCCCGGCGTCGACCAGGCTCAGGGCGTAGGTGCTGGAGGTGCCGGAGACGTCGGCCAGCGTCACGGTGATGGCCCGCCGCTGGGAGGCGCTCCTCGCGGAGGCGCCGGTGCCGATCAGCCCCAGCTCACCGAAGCTGTGGCTGGGGAGGAAGTCGGGCTGCGCCGGGTCGTCGGGGCCACCCGGACCGTTCAGGTTGTTCGTGCCGAGGAGCGCCTTCACCGTGACGGCGCGCACCAGGTCGGCGAGGCCGGCGCCGGTCTCGTGGATGAAGTTGTTGGCGTCGGTATCCGCGATCGGGGCGCCGTCGACCCTGCGCAGGTTCGTGGCGCCGTTCATCAGGGCGGCGCGCACCTGACTGGGAGCGAAGCCGGGCCGGGCGAGGGCGTCGCGCACCAGGGCGGCCGATCCGCTCAGGTGCGGCCCGGAAAAGCTGGTGCCGTCGGCGCTGTTGTAGAAGTCCGGGTCGCCCAGGATGACCGGGATCCCGGTGGGCGAGGCGCCCATCAGGATGGCGACGCCCGGAGCGGTGATGTCCGGCTTCACCACCCTGAAGTCGTTGTTCGGTCCGCGGGAGCTGAACGCCGCCGTGTCCGGCACGAAGAGGGCCGCGTCCTCGGGATTGATGCGGATCGGCAGGTTGGAGACGCCGCCGGCGTCGAAGCCGAGGCCCGCGCCGTCACGCAGCAGGAGTCCATCCTCCTGCGAGATCGTGAAGACGGGCACGGTGACCGATGGGGCCAGGACGACCCCGATCGGCCCGGGGACGTTGTTGAAGATCACCACGGCGATCGCTCCCAGGGCCGCGCAGTTGTTCGCCTTGGCGCCGAAGAGACCGACCGTCCCGCCCCGCTGCGCCAGGCAGATGCGGCCGCTCACCGCGGGCGGCACGTCGGCCGGCGTGTCCGCGAACCCCGCGTAGACGTAGTTCTCGACGATCGACGCGCCGATCTTCTTCGTGCCGTTCGACTCGGGGGCGAAATCGGCGAGCATCTTCGGCGTGCCCGGCCTGATCGTCGTCCGATCGGCGTTCAGCACGTCGATGCTGTTCGGCGCCACCCCGGGGTCGGTGGTGGCCGCCGTCGCCAGCACCAGCCGGTGCGCCGCCGGGGATCCGATGATGTTCTCGGAGGGGCCGTCGTTCCCGGCCGAGGCCTCGGGGACGACGCCCGCGAACTGGAGATTGCCCGCAGCCGTGCCGATGGCGTCATCCGGGTCGCCGGTCGAGTCCCCGAAGCTCATGTTGACCACCGTGGCCACCGGCTTCGGGTTGCCCGCGACGTCCACCGGCCGGATCGAGTCCTCCAGGCTGAACAGGATCTGCTGGTCGGTGCAGGCCAGGCTGGGGCAGACCTTGTAGTCCATCAGCAGCGCCCCGGGCGCCACCCCCTCGACCACGACGCTGCCGTCGTTCGGACCGGTGCGGGCCTTCAGCCCGGCCGCCGTGGTCGAGACCAGCGTCCCGTGTCCGGTGTCGTCGCCGGCGACGGCATTGCCGCCGTAGATCGCCCGGTAGACCACCTTGGTGTGGTGCACGCCCTGCAGGAACGGCTCGCCCTGCATCCGCACCGGGCGCGTGTCGGGGTGGGTGAAGGCGTTGCGGTCCTCGAAGTGGGCGTCGTCGACCCGGTCGTCGAGCATCGGGTGGCCTCCGGCCGCGCCCTGCCCCGCGCCGGCATGGATCCCCGTGTCGAGCACCGCGATCACCTGCCCCGTCCCGCGCAGGCCGAGGCTGCGCGCGCTGCCGCAGGCGGAGGGGGTGCCGCTCGGATCGGACGGGCAGTTGGCGCGGATGTACGGCACGCTGTGGTCGAGCGCCAGCTGCTTGCCGACGTCGACGCTGATGTGCTTGACGGCGCTCATGCGCCGGATCTTCCCCACGTCCCAGCCTCCCACCTCGAGGCGGACGGCGTTGATCAGGTCGGCGTAGCGGTCGGGAAGGCTCATGGATCCGCCCGAGAGCACCAGCGTGGTGCTCGTCAGCGTGTAAGGGATCCCGGCCGTGACCAGGCCCTGGAGGAGCTGGTCCTGCGCCAGCCTGATCGACGAGCGCTGCTGGGCCTCATCGAACGCCTTCCCCTGGGCGGCGGCGCGCGCGCGGGCCACGACGACCGGATCGGGAGACTTCAGCTCGACGAAGATCGGCGTCGTCGTCTGGGCGCGGAGCGGCGCGCCCGACAGGAAGGTCCCCAGGGCCGCGGCCGCGATCGCCGCGGCGAGGCGTCCCCGATCGTTGCCGGCTCCAGGCGTGCGCGAGTCCCGACGGCGGGTCTTCATGGCGGTCCTCCTCCAAGACCGGGCGCGGGGATCGGGTAAGAGGAAGGGGCCTTGCGAGCGATCCCCCGGTGGGCCCCCGAATGCGGCGCTACTGGTACGCCGACGGTGCCGGGGTTTCGATCGGGTGATCTCCTGATTTCGGGGAGGGAGGATTCCCGAGAAACCGGACGATTACCTCAGAGGGCCCAGCCCAGGATGAGCTTGGCGGTCCAGTCATTGGAGCCCGGCGTGAGGCCGTGGCCGATGCCGACATCAACGTCGAGCGCCTTGCCGGAGTGGTCGGCGACGAGGAAGATCTCCTGCACCTGGCGGCGGGGCGGGTCGAATCGGTCGATCGGCCCGAAATCGGCATAGTGCTCCAGGCCGAAGGCCCAGGTGGAGGAGACGAGATAAGCGAGGCGCGCGGCGGGGGCAAAGTCGATCGTCCGGCGCGGGCCGCTCAAGGCGACGTCCACGATGGGGTTGAGGATGAACTCGACTGGCGGCCGGCGCCAGCCGAGGATCGGCCGGATTTCCGAGTTCCAGTGGCTTCCCGTGAAGAGGCGCGGCTGGTGGCTCAGCTCGACGTTGACGCCGTAGAAGAAGCGCCGCTCATGGGCGTGCGGCGAGGCGACGAGCGTCCGCAGCTTGACGCCGCCCGGCTCGAAGTCGCCGTCGCGCGTCACCGCGTAAGGGAGATACGCTCCGACTTCCCAGGAGTCCGTGACGCCGAGCGCGAACTCCGGAGTGCCGTTGAATGCGCCGCCCGGCGCCAGCCCGCCGGGGAACCCGGCCGCCGCGCCTGCGCGCGCGACATAGTTGCCGTGCAATTGCAGGCTGAACCGGCCCGGAGGGTTGATCTCGGCGTTGTAGACCTGGATCTCGTCCGCCCCGCGCGCCACGCTCGAGGCCAGGAAGAGCCAACCCAGGGCCGCGAGCGGTCGGCCAACCCTCATGGCGCGATGGCGACCCCGTGGGCCGCCTGCACGTTGCGAACGAGCGCTTTCAGCGCATTCCCCCCTGCGCGGCGTAGGATAGCCTACCACGCGCGGTCGCAAGCGCGCTCTGGGGAGGAGTTTGGGCTCAGGTCAGGTCGTCGTGCGGGACCGGCTGGATCTTCCGCGGCTTCCGCCGATCCGTCGCGGGGGATCGCGACGGGGCGGCCGGCCCCCCCAGCGCGGGGGGCGCCGAGGCGCGCAGGAGATCCTCCAGCGCCCCGGCCGTCATCGGCCTGCCGAGATGGTATCCCTGGCCGGCGTCGCAGTGCAGATCGCACAGGAAGATCCACTGGTCCTCGGTCTCGATCCCCTCCGCGATGACCGTGAGGCCCAGGTTGTGTCCGAGGTTGACCACCGCGCCCGCGATGGCCGCCGCCTCCGCGTTCGTCGTGATGTCCATCACGAAGGAGCGATCGATCTTCAGGTCGCTCAGCGGGAAGCGCTTGACGTACGCGAGCGACGAGTGGCCCGTCCCGAAATCGTCCAGGGCGAAGCCGACGCCGAGATCCCGGAGCTGGCTTACGATGACGGCCGCCTCGTCCGCGTCGTGGAGGATGGCGGTCTCCGTCACCTCGAGCTTAAGCCGTCGCGCCGGAAGCCCGGACTCCCGCAGGATCCTCTCGATCGTGCGGCCGAGCCCGCGCTCGCGGAACTGCCGGGCCGACAGGTTGACCGCGACCGAAGGCGCCGCCGGGCCCAGGTAGGCCCAGGCCTGCGCCTGGGCGCAGGCCTCCCGCAGCACCCACTCTCCGATCGGCACGATCGCCCCGGTCTCCTCGGCGATCGGGATGAAGTCGGCGGGCGGGACGAGGCCGCGGCCGGGATGGTCCCAGCGCAGCAGGGCCTCGCAGCCGGAGACGAGGTTCGTGTCCAAAGAGACGATCGGCTGGTAGAGGACGCGGAACTCCCGGCGCGCCAGGGCCTGCCGCAGGTCCGATTGGGTGCGCAGGACCGCCTCCACGCGCGCGTGCATCGACTCGTCGAAGACGGCGACGCGGGCGCGGCCCTTCTCCTTCGCCCGGTACAGGGCGGTGTCGGCGTCGCGCAGGAGGTCCTCGGGGGCGTCGTACTGCGCCGGCCCCAGGACCAGGCCGATGCTCACGGGGGCCGCGATTTCGCTCTCGCCGAGAAGCACGGGGGCCGAAAGCGCCTTCTGGATGCGCTCCGCGAGCCCGGTCGCCTGCGCGGCGTCTCCCACGGTTCCCGCCAGGACGGCGAACTCGTCGCCGCCGAGGCGGGCGACCGTGTCCCGCGGGCGCAGGATACCCCGGAGCCTCTCCGCGACCGAGACCAGGAGGCGGTCCCCCGCCGTGTGCCCGAGGCTGTCGTTGACGTCCTTGAAGTGGTCCAGGTCGATCAGGAAGAGAGCGAAGCGCCCGCGGTCGCCCCGGGCCGCCTCGAGCGTCTTGCCCAGGCGGTCCAGCAGGTGGGGACGGTTCGGGAGGCCGGTCAGGGCGTCGAACAGGGCGCTGTGGGCCATCTGCTCCTCCGTCCGGCGCACCGCGTCCTCCGCGCGGCTGCGGCGCACCCGCTCCTCGGCCTCCTCGAGGGCGCGGCGGATCGCGGGGACGAGCCGCGACCGGCGATCCTTGAGGACGTAGTCGGTCGCCCCGCTCGCCAGCATCGCCGCCGCCGCCTCGTCCGAGATGCTGCCCGTCACCAGGATGAACGGGGCCCCGGGCCGCACCTCCCTGGCCAGTCTCAAGGCGGTGCTGCCGTCGAAATGCGGCAGCTCGTTGTCGCACAGGATGATGTCGGGAGCGAAGTCCGAGAGCCCTCTGAGGAAGTCCTCGCGGGTCTCGACGACCCGGCTGACGCACCAGATCCCCCCTTTGAGGATGTCGCGCTGCAGCAGCTCGGCGTCCGCGGGCGAGTCTTCGAGGATCAGGATCCGGATTGGCTCGTCCACCCGCGCCTCCCCCGCCTTCTCGTCACCAGCGGCCCCGGCTTTTGATAGGAGATCCTCGCGAGGCCGCTTGGGGACTGCATTACAGCGAACTTAAGGCCCGCCTGGCGCTATTTCAAGAGGGATTCGGGAGCCGTCTCGTGCCTGTGGATCGAGGGGAGAAAGGTGTCATGCCCGTGCCGCTCCAGGGCCCCGGAGCCGTCCAGGACCCGGACACACGACCTCAGGCCACGCGTCGCACGCTGCCGACCGGCGGTTCGTTCAAGACGCCCCAGAAGAGCCCGAGCGTCTTCACGGCCTCGACGAACTGCTGGAACTTGACCGGCTTCACGACGTAGGCGTTGACGCCCAGCCTGTAGCTCTCGACCAGGTCGCGCTCTTCGCGCGAGGAGGTCAGGATCACGACCGGAATGGCATGCATCTTCGGGTCGGCCCGCATGGTGCGCAGCACTTCCAGGCCGTCGACCTTCGGCATCTTGAGGTCGAGCAGGCAGACGGCCGGGTTCCCGGCCGGGTTCGAAGCGAACCGGCCGCGACGGTAGAGGTAGTCGAGCGCCTCCACGCCGTCCTTGACCACGATCACCTCGTTGGCCAGGCGGTTCTCCGCCAGGGCCGCCAGGGTGAGTTCCACGTCGTTCTCGTTGTCCTCCGCGAGGAGGATGCGCTTGAGCTCGCTCATGGGGTGGGCTCCTTTGCCTTGGGCAGTGAGAAGTAAAACGCGGCTCCGCGACCGAGCTCGCCTTCCGCCCAGGTCCGGCCGCCATGACGGTTGATGATCCGCCGCACGTTCGCCAGGCCGATGCCCGTGCCCTCGAATTCATCGGCCCGGTGCAGGCGCTGGAAGACCCCGAAGAGCTTCGAGGCGTAGGTCATGTCGAAGCCGACGCCGTTGTCGCGCACGCAGATCACGACTTCGCGACCCTCGTCCCGGTCGACGCCGACTTCGATGCGCGGATGCTCGGTCTTCCCCGTATACTTCATCGCGTTCGAGACCAGGTTGGAGAGCACCAGCCGCAGCATCGCCGGGTCTCCATGCACCGTCGGCAGGGGTTTGATCCGCCAGTCGATGGGATGCTTCACGTCGGGCTGCGCCTCCCGCACCACCTCCTTGAGCAGGTCGGTCAGGTTCACGGCGGCCGCCTGCATCTCGGAGCGTCCCATCCTCGAGAAGACCAGGAGATCGTCGATCAGCTCGCCCATGCGGGAGGCCGCCTGCGAGATCTTCTTCAGGTGCCGCCGTCCCGCCTCGTCGAGCCCGTTCCCGTCGTTCTCGAGGATCTCGGCGAAGCCGGCGATGTGCCGGATCGGAGCGCGCAGGTCGTGCGACACGGAGTAGGAAAACGCCTCCAGCTCGCTGTTGGCCGCCTGCAGCTGCGCCGTCCGCTCCACGACGCGCCGCTCGAGCTCGTCCTGGGCGCCCCGCAGCGCGGACTCCTGCTGCCGGATCTCCTCCAGCATCTCGTTGAAGGCCACGACCAGCGCCCCGATCTCGCCGCGCCGGTCGCCCGTGGCCCGCACGGAGTAGTCCTTGTCCTGGGAGACCCTGCGCGCGGTCGCGGCGAGATGCAGGATCGGCTGGGTGATGTCGCGCTGCAGCCGTGACGAGATGGCCAGCGCGACCAGGAGCGAGAGCAAGAGCACGCTGCCGAAGATCACAACGTCGCGCGTCAGCGACTGGCTGATCTCGCGCAGGTCGCACAGGATGACCACGGTGCCCGTCGCGGCGCCGTTGAACAGGACATCCCTCGAGAGCCGGAGCCGATCGCCGACCAGGCGATGGCCCTCGCCGGCGTCCCCCAGGGTCTCGTCCATCACCCGGGCGCCGCTCGCGGGATCGCGCAGGTAAGTCGCGAACAGCTTGCGGTCCGCCGTGTACAGGCCGGCGCCGAGGATGCGCGGGTCGGCCTTCAGGGCCGCCAGCGTGTCCTCGGCCGACTTCGGATCGTTGAACAGCAGGGCCGAGAGGCAGTTCGCGCCCACGATGTCGGCCTGGACCGTCATCCTGTTCAGCAGGCGGGCGTGCAACGCGATCAGGTCGAACTCGGTGATCACGGCGCCGACGATCAGAAGGGCGGTGCCGCTGCCGAGGATGCTGGCCAGAATCAGCTTCAGCCTGACCGATGCGTTGCCGAAGAGTGCCATCCGGCCCTAGCCTCCCTGACGCCCGGGCTCCTCGACGATGTGCCCGAGCTTCATCAGCTGGGCGCTGACCTTCAGCCGGGCGCGCTCCACGGCCGTGACGTTGATGTCGAACCGCACCTTCCTGTCTTCCACGCGGAACCCGATCTCGCCGCCGCGCGACGCGAAGTGGTCGATCTCGCCGACCGTCAGGACCGTCGTGCCCTCCAGCGCCTTGAGGATCGAAGCGAGGCGGTCCTGCTCGGAGGAGCTGATGAACAGGATGTGGCTGTCGCGCGCTTCCTTGATGCTCGCGAACCGTTTGACGCGCAGCGGCCTGTCCTTGACGGTCTTGCCGCGCAGCGTCTCGTCGAGGACGGCGCCGAACGGATCCTCGCCGAGGACGCCGATCACCAGGGCGTCGCCGCTCTTGGAGAAGGTGTCGGGGGGCCAGTCGACGAAGGTCGTGAAGTAATAGAGGTACGCCGCCTTGATGCGGTAGTCGGAGAGAGCGGCGGCGGGCGCATCCTCTCCGCGCGCGCGGCCCGAGGCGAGGACGAACGCCGAGGCCAGGCAGAGAAACAGGGCCGGCCGGAGCCTGGCCCAGGGACCGGGCCGGGCGGCCGTCACCATCGTCCCACGAGGCGTCCGTAGACGCTCCGCTCGACCTCGATCGTCCCGCCGCTTCCGCCACCGAACTCCGCATGATGGGGCGACAGCAGGTTCTGCCCCGACAGGGCGATCTCCAGGCCCTTGGTCAGGCGCCTGCTGATCGAGAGATCCGCCTCGGTGTATCCGTCGACCTTCTGGCTCGGCAGGCCGCTGACGTAGCGCAGGGTCAGGTTGAGGGCGAAGCTCCGGGGAAGGTCCAGGGAGGAGCGCAGGCTCGCCAGGTGGCGCGGGTTCGATCCCTCGGTCCCGGGCGCGGTGGTGGCGTCGGTGCTGTTCTCCGCCGCGGTGAGGTTCATGCTGAGGAAGGAGTAGGAGCCGCTCAGACGCCATGAGGCGACGGGTCGCCACGCGAAGGCCAGCTCGGCGCCGTGAGCGGCGGCCCCGATCCCGTTGCCCAGGACGATCGGGACGACGCTATGGCTCGGCGCCGGGGATGTCTCGGTGAAGGAAGCCCCCGTCTCGAGGCTCAAGAGGCGCGTGTAATCGTCGTAGAAGAGGGACAGGTCGAGGAACAGGTGCTCCATCGGCTGGGTCCGGTAGCCCATCTCGTAGGCGTTGAGACGCTCCGGCTCGAAGTCCTTGTTGCCCTGGAGCCGGATGAAGGTCGGCGTGAAGGGCTCCAGCAGCGCCGTCACGGACAGGTCGGCTTCGACGCGCGAGGGAACCCGCAGCGCGCGCGACACCGCCGACCAGAAGACATGCTTCGGCGCGGGGCTGAAGAGCAGGCGTGCGTTCGGCTGGTAGTTGAAGCCGCTGTAGTCGTTGTGCTCGAACTTCGAGCCGAGGGTGAGGGTCCACCTCGAAGGAACGAGCCGGATCTCGTCCTGCACGAAGGCGTTCAGCACGTCGTCGGTCCGGTCGGCGGGCAGGAACTGGATGGTCGACACGCCTCCGGTCCTGCCCGAGGTCCAGCGGTACCCCGCGCCCCAGAGGAGATCGTGGCGTGACGCGACCAGGAGATGGTGCTGGAACTCCAGGTCGAGCGTGTCCCGATCCTCGATGAAGGTGGGCGTGTGCCGGTTGGTGCGGTCGTAATAGAACTGCAGGCTCGTGTCCGAGCCTTCGTGGAGCCGGCGCTTCCACTGGCCGAGCAGGTTCCCGCCCGACAGGGTCGTGTCGTCCCGCACGGTCTGCATGAACGGCGCGCTGTAGGTCGTGACGACCGTGCGCTGGCCCTCGGTGGCGTCGTAGAGATCCCCCTGGACGGTGACGTGGTCCCGATCTCCCGGGTCGGCGTCGGCCCGGAAGCCGACGTGCGCCATCTGCCAGGCGTCGAAATTGTCCCCGTCCGGATGGAAGGCCGCGTCGCGGCTGGAATACTTGGCGTACGTCCGGAAGGAGACGCCGCCCGAGGTCCTGCCTCCGTACCGGGCCGTCGCCAGGAGGCGTTCCTCGTTCCCGGCGCGGACCGACGTGTAGGTGCCCTCCGTCGCCCGGGCGCTCTTGGTGATGACGTTGATGACGCCGTTGACGGCGTTCGCCCCCCAGAGGGTGGCGCCCGGGCCCCGGATCACTTCGATCCGCTCGATGTCGTTCAGGACGACGTCCTGCGCGTCCCAGTAGACGCCGGCGAACAGCGGGGAATAGACGCTCCGCCCGTCGATGAGGACGAGCAGCGACCGGGACAGCGTGCTGGTGAACC
>QHXZ01000078.1 GCA_003223165.1 Acidobacteriota bacterium | reverse complement strand
GGCAAGGGTCATAAGATCAATGGGGCGGGCCATCATATCAGCGGCCCACGCGCCTTGCCAGCCCCGTCATGCGGAGCCGGGCGCTCAGGCGGGCGGGGTCGCGGTCTTGCGCGCTGGGTTGAAGAACGGCAGCGGCACGACCTTCGCGCCCACCTTGCGGCGCGCCGCCTCCACCGTCATCTCCATCTGCAGCGTCGTTCCCGGCTCCGCCTGGGACGAGGACAGGCTGGCCAGGGCGATCATCTTCTTGAGAGTGGGGGACCAGGTGGAGGAGGTCGCCTTGCCGACCTGCTCGCCCCCGGCGTAGACCGGCACCGCCACCCGCGAGGCGGCCGACGGCACCTGCGGCGCCAGCCCGGCCTCCTCGAAGATCGTCTCGACCTCGGTCCAGTCGATCTCCAGGCCGGCCAGGCGGCGGCTCGCTCCCCGCCGGCGCTCCTCGAGGAGCGCCTCGCGCCCGATGAAGTGGGACTTGTCGAACGCGACCAGCCGGCCCAGGCCGATCTCCTCGGGACTGTAGCGCTGCGACGCGATGACCGCCTTGCGGCTGCTGGTGTAGTCCACCTCGATCAGCAGGAAGCCCGCCTCGATGCGGGCCACGTCGAGCGCCAGCATCCCGGTCGGGTGGATGTCGAACTCCCGCCCCCCCTCCATCAGGGCGTCCCAGACCTTGACGGCGTCGTTCCAGGGTATCCAGATCTCGTACCCCAGATCGCCGGTGTAGCCGGTGCGCGAGATCTCGACCGGCACGCCGGCGATGCCGCCGCGGGTGACGCGGAAGTATTTCAGGGAGTCGATGTCGGCTTGCGCCACCTTGCGCAACAGGCGCGCCGAGGTCGGGCCCTGCAGCGCCAGCGCCGCGATCCGCTCCGAGACGTCCTCCACCCGCACGTCCATCCCCAGAGCGTTCTGCGCGATCCAGCGCAGCGTCGGGTCGGCGGCGGTCCAGCGGAAGGAGTCCTCCGCCAGGCACTGGATGGTCCCGTCGTCGATCACCTTCCCCTGCTCGTCGCACCACGGCGTGTAGACGACCTGGCCCGGAGCGACGCGACCCATGTCACGCGTCACCACGCGATCCACGAGCTTGCGGGCGTCCTTGCCGCTCACGTGGTACTTGTAGAGGGGCGAGAGATCGATCAGGGCGGCGGCGTTCCGGATGGCGTTGTACTCGTGCTCGTGGTGCGTCTCATAGACGCTCACGCAGTAATAGCCGGACCATTCCCGGTAGTTCAGGCTCTCGCAGAGTCGAAAGGTCCTCTCGTGAACCGCGGTCCCGATCGGCACGGTCCCTCCTCCATCGCTGTCTTCGTTCAGGGCGCGGCATTATAGCGGCGGGGCGCGGCGCCCCGCAAGCGCGGAGCGCGCCGCCCGTTTCTGCTCGTGAAATGACCCGCGGGGGGCCCCACTCTCCATCTTGTCAGCGCCCGGCACGATCCGTACAATGTGCGCTCATTTCGCCAGACGCGAATGGTGTCGCACGCCGAGGGAGAGCGGGCATGGGCTCCAGGTACGACGCGATTGTCATCGGGGGGGGCCATAACGGGCTGGTCAACGCCGCCTACCTGGCCCGTGCCGGCAAGAAGGTGCTGGTCCTCGAGCGCCGCCACGTGCTCGGCGGCGCGGCCGTGACCGAGGAGGTCTTCCCCGGCTTCAAGTTCTCGGTCTGCTCCTACGTCGTGTCCCTCCTGCGGCCGGAGATCATCCGCGAGCTGGACCTGCCGCGCCACGGGCTCGAGATCCTGCCGCTCGACGGCACCTTCACTCCGATGCCGAACGGCGACCACCTCTGGCGGGTGAACGACCACGGCAAGACGGTGCGCGAGCTGCGGCGGCACTCGAAGCTCGACGCCGAAGCCTACGAGGAGTTCGGGCAGGCGATGGTGCAGATGTGCCGCTTCGTCAAGCCGATCCTCAGCATGACGCCTCCCGATCCCACCTCGCTCGACCCGCGCGGGCTGATGAAGCTTCTCTTCCTGGGCCGCCGCTTCCAGGCTCTCTCCGGGCAGGACAAGTACAACCAGGTCCAGCTGATGACCATGAGCGCCATCGACTTCCTGGACCAGTGGTTCGAGACCGACGTGCTCAAGGCGACCATGTCGGCCTCGGGGATCATCGGCACCTTTCTCGGCGTGCGCTCGCCCGGCACCGCCTACGTGCTGCTGCACCACTACATGGGAGAGATCGACGGCGCCTTCCGCTCCTGGGGCTTCGCGCGCGGCGGCACCGGGGCGATCTCGAACGCCATCGCCGACGCCGCCCGCGAGGCGGGCGTCGAGATCCGGACCCGCTCGCCCATCGCCCGCATCCTGGTCAAGGGGGGGAAGGCGACGGGCGTGGCGCTGCAGAACGGCGACGAGCTGTACGCCGACGTCCTCTCCTCGAGCGTCGATCCGAACAACACCTTCCTCAAGATGATCGAGGCCGGCAACCTCCCCGACGAGTTCCTCGAGGAGGTGCGGCGCTACAAGTTCCGCGGCTCCTCGGGCAAGGTCAACCTGGCCCTCGAGGCGCTGCCTGATTTCAAGTGCCTGCCCGGCCCCGGGGCCCACCTGCGGGGCGCGATCTCGATCTCCCCCTCGGTCGAGTACATGGAGCGCGCTTACGACGACGCCAAGTACGGGCAGTTCTCGCGCCGCCCTTACATCGACATGGTCATCCCGAGCCTGACCGATCCGTCGGTGGCGCCGCCCGGGAAGCACGTGCTGTCCTGCTTCGTGCAGTACGCGCCTTACAAGCTCAAGGAAGGGCCGCAGGACTGGGACCGGCAGAAAGAGGCGTTCGGCGACACGGTGATCGACACGATCGCGGAGTACGCCCCGAACATCAAGAGCATCATCCGACACCGGCAGGTCGTCACGCCGCTCGACCTGGAGCGCGAGTGGGGCCTGTCGGAAGGGAACATCTTCCAGGGCGAGCTGTCGCTCGAGCAGCTCTTCTTCCTGCGGCCGGTCCCCGGCTGGGCGCAGTACCGCACCCCGGTCAAGAACCTCTACATGTGCGGCTCGGCGACCCATCCCGGAGGCGGCATCATGGGCGCCAACGGCCGCATCGCGGCGCTGGAGATCCTCAAGGACTGGGCGAAGGGGGCGATCTAGTAAACCATGGCCACCCCGCGCGACGTCGTCATCATCGGTGGCGGCCACAACGGCCTGGTGACCGCCTTCTACCTGGCCCGCGCGGGGCGCAAGCCCCTGGTCCTCGAGCGCCGGCCGGTCGTCGGCGGCGCGGCCATCACCGACGACCTCCACCCCGGCTTCAAGTGCTCGACCCTCGCTCCTCTCGCCGGGCCCCTGCGCGCCGACGTGGCCCGCGATCTGCGGCTCGAGCGGCACGGCCTCCAGGTCGTCACCCCGGAGGCGCGCGCCTTCGCGCCGGCGCCCGACGGGAGGGCCCTCGTGCTCTACGGGGATCCGGGGCGGACCGCGCAGGGGATCGCGGCGTTCTCGCGCAAGGATGCCGAGAAGTACCCCGAGTTCCATCGCGCCCTCGGGCGCATCGCGTCCGTCCTGGCGGACCTGGAGTCGCTGATCCCTCCCTCCGTCGACGCCCCCTCCGGCGGCGACCTCTGGGGCCTGCTGAAGGCCGGCCGGAAATTCCGCGCCCTGGGAAAGAAGGACATGTTCCGCCTGCTGCGCTGGGGCCCGATGGCGGTGGCCGACCTGGTCGCCGAGTGGTTCGAGACCGAGCTCCTGCGCGGCACGCTGGCGGGACGCGGGATCTTCGGCAGCTTCCTGGGCCCGTGGTCGGCCGGGACCGGCGCCGCGCTCCTGCTGCGCGCCGCGGCCGAGGGCGGCGACGCCGCGGGCGGCGTGACCTTCGTGCGCGGCGGGATGGGCGCGTTGACCCAGGCGATGGCCTCGGCGGCGAGGCAGGCCGGCGCCGAGATCCGCACCGGGGCCGAGGTGGCCCGCGTCGGCGTGAAGGACGGCGCCGCCACGGGGGTCGTGCTGGCGAGCGGCGAGGAGATTCCGGCCCGGGCGGTGATCTCGAACGCCGACCCGCGGCGCACGCTCCTGACGCTCGTCGATCCGGTCCACCTGCAGCCGGACTTCCGCACCAAGCTGCAGCACTACCGCTCGGTCGGGTACGTCGCGAAGGTGAACCTGGCGCTGTCCGGCCTGCCGTCCTTCACGGCCCTCAAGGAAACGGGCGGCGCCCGGGGCGCCGGAGCCCTGGCGGGGCGGATCCACATCGGGCCGGAGATCGACTATCTCGAGCGCGCCTTCGACGACGCGAAGTACGGCGATTTCTCGAAGCAGCCCTACCTCGACGCCACCATCCCTTCCCTCTCCGATCCGTCGCTCGCTCCTTCAGGCCAGCACGTCATGTCGATCTGCGCGCAGTTCGCCCCCTTCCGGCTGAAGACCGGGGACTGGAGCGGCCGGCGGGAGGAGCTGGGCGACACCGTCGTGAAGACGTTGGCGGCCTATGCCCCCGACCTGCCCGGCCGCATCCTCAAGCGCCAGGTGATCACCCCGCGCGATCTGGAGGACACCTACGCCCTGACCGGCGGCCACATCTACCACGGGGAGCTCGCGCTCGATCAGCTCTTCACGATGCGCCCCCTGCTCGGCTGGGCGCGCTACGCGACGCCGATCAAGGGGCTGTACCTGTGCGGCTCGGGGACGCACCCCGGCGTCGGCGTCACCGGCGCCTCGGGCGCCAACGCCGCGCGCGAGATCCTCAAGACCCTGCGCTAGGAGATCCTCGAAGCCCCCGCCTGCCCGGCCCGGCGCCCCGCATCCTGCCTCGGTCCGCTCCGGCCGCCCCCTCGGAGCGCCATCGGGTGAATACCTGATGGACTGCGGGTTGCACCTTATTTACATTTCGCGCGGTCCACCTCAGAATTCACCTCATCGAGTCCGATCGCGGACATGCGGCTCGGACAAGGGACAGGCGGATCCTCTTCGCACTGACCGGCCCCGCGCGGGCCGATCCGACGGCCGGCCGCCCGGGGGAGCGGGGCCCCGACATGACGCCTGAAAGGTTTTCGCAGCGGGCGCAGCTATGATCCGCCTCCTCCTCGTCGAAGACAATCCAGGTGACGCCAGGATGGTGCGCGAGCTCCTGCAGGAGGCGGGGTCCGCCCCGTTCGAAATCACCCACGTCACGAGGCTCAGCGAGGCGGTGCGCTGCCTCGGGCAGGACGGCTTCGATGCCGTCCTGCTCGATCTGGGGCTCCCCGACGCCTACGGCCTGGAGGCGGTCGACCCGATCAAGAACGCGGCGCCGGCGATCCCGATCGTGGTGCTGAGCGGCCACCAGGACGAGAGACTGGCCGTGCAGGCGGTGCAGTGCGGCGCCCAGGACTACCTGATCAAGGGACGCGAGAGCGGCGAACTCCTGGCACGCTCGATCCGCTATGCCATCGAGCGCAAGCGGATGGAGCAGTCGATGAACCACCTCGCCCACCACGACCCGCTGACCGGCCTCCCGAACCGCCGTCTGTTCCTGGACCGCCTGGACCAGGCGGTGGCGCGGACCCAGCGCAACCGTCAGATTCTCGCTCTGCTGTTCCTCGACCTCGACCGTTTCAAGGCGATCAACGACACCCTGGGGCACGAGGAGGGGGACCGGTTGCTCAAGCTGGTCGCCGTGCGCCTGCGGGCCTCGACGCGGGCCAGCGACACGGTGGCGCGCCTCGGCGGGGACGAGTTCGCCGTGATCCTTCCGGAGGTGGACCGCATCGAGGACGTCATCCGCTTCGCCGAGAAGATCTTCCACATGCTGGCCGCCACGTTCGACCTCGCCGGGCGCCACACCGAAGTCACGGCCAGCATGGGGATCAGCCTCTACCCGGCCGACGGCCAGGACGCGGAGACCCTCCTCAGGAACGCCGACGCGGCCATGTACCGCGCCAAGCAGCACGGCGGCAACATCCACGAGTTCTTCGTGCCCGCGGTCTACATGCAGGTCTCCAAGCGGGCCAGGCTGGCGCGCGATCTGCAGCACGCCCTGGAGCGCGAGCAGCTCGACCTGCACTACCAGCCCCAGGTCGACCTCCGCTCCGGCACCCTCACCGGCTTCGAGGCGCTGCTGCGCTGGCGTCACCCCGAGCTGGGGCTCGTCCCGCCGGCCGAGTTCATCCCGGTCGCCGAACGGACCGGTCTGGTGATCCCGATCAGCGGATGGGTCCTGAAGAACGTCTGCGCCCAGATGCAGGCCTGGCGGGGCGAGGGCCTGCCCGAGCTCGGGGTCTCGGTGAACGTCACGGGCCGCGAGCTGCACGAGGGAAGCCTGGTGGCCCGGGCCTCGAAGGCCCTCCAGGACCACGGCATCGAACCTCTCCGCCTGGATTTCGAGTTCACCGAGGGCAGCGTGCTGCGCAACCAGGAGGACTCCCTGCGGACCTTCCGGGATCTGCGGCAGGCGGGCATCGGGCTGTCGATCGACGGCTTCGGCACCGGTCTGGCCTCCCTCAGCCACCTGATGCGCTTCCCGTTCAACTCGCTGAAGATCGATCCCTCGCTCATCAACGGAGTCGCGGCCGGGGACGACCACGGCGCCTCCACGGTGCGCGCCGTGATCGCCATGGCGCACACGCTGCAGCTCCAGGTCGTCGCGGTCGGTGTCGAGACGACCGACCAGGTCTCCTTCTTGCGCCGGCACGAGTGCGACCGGACGCAGGGTTTCTACTTCGGCCATCCGCTGCCGGCCGAGGCGACGACGGGGCTCCTGCGCGGCGGCCTGCGCTGGGACCAGACCTGAGGGCCGGCGCGCCGGCGGACGCTTCGGAGGCCCCCGGGCCGGTTCGTGGTCTAATGGCGCTCGCGATGGCCGCGCGATCCGACCTGCGCATCGTTTCCGATCCCGAAGAGCTGGCCCGGGCCGGGGCCGGCGAGTTCGTCCGCGCGGCGGCCGATGCGGTGCGCCGGCGCGGCCTCTTCTCGGTCGCCCTGGCGGGCGGCTCGACTCCCCGGGGCCTGTACCAGGCGCTCGCCGGCGAGGGGGCGCGCGGCCTCTTCCGGGGCATGGTCGCCTGGGACAAGGCGCACGTCTTCTGGGGCGACGAGCGCCCCGTGCCCCCGGGCCACCCGGACAGCAACTACCGCATGGCCCGCGAGGCGCTCCTCTCCAGGGTGCCGATCCCGGAAGGCAACGTGCACCGGATCAAGGGGGAGGAGCCCGAAGCGCGCAGGGCGGCCGAGGAGTACGAGGCCGACCTGCGGGCCCATTTCCGGGCCGGCCCCGGCGCCTGGCCGCGCTTCGACCTCGTCCTGCTCGGCCTCGGGAAGGACGGCCACACCGCCTCGCTCTTCCCCGGCAGCGAGGCGCTGCGCGAGACCGGGCGTCTCGCCGTCGCGCCCTGGATCGATTCGCTCAGGAGCCACCGCATCACGCTGACGATCCCGGTGCTCAACCACGCGGCGCGCGTGCTCTTCCTGGTGAGCGGAGCGGAGAAGGCTGAGATCGTGCGCGTCGTCCTCGAGGACGAGCCTGGTCCCGATCCCTATCCCGCCCAGCTGATCCGCCCGCGGACGGGAGCCCTCATCTTTATCGTCGATCGCCCGGCCGCCGGCCGCATCGCCCAGGGACCGCGCCGCCCCTCCCGGCAATAGAATGGTGGCTCGGCGCCGGGCCGCCTTGTGGTAGCGTCCCGCCGACCGAGGGCGATCCGATGATCCGCGCAACCAGGAACGATCCCCGGAGAGGTGCCGCATGTTTTCCGACGCGCGCCGGCGCTTCGGTGCCCTGCCGCCCGGGCCGGCGGCGGGTGCGTTCCTTCTGGCCGTCAGCCTCGCAGCGCCGTGCGGCGGCGCCCGGGGCGGCCTGATGGCCCAGGACGCCCTGCCCCCGTCCCGCTTCCCCGGCGGCATTCCGGAGGGCGCCAGAGGCCCCGATCTCGCCTTCTACACCATCGCCGACCGCTACCTGGACGAGTCCTCGCGTGCCTACCCGACGAACGCCACGGTCCTCGGCTACCACGCCTACGACGGCCTGCTCGAGGACTTCACTCCCGAGGGAGTGCGGGACAAGCTGGATCTGGCGCGCCGCTACCGGGCGGAGCTCGCGGCCGTCGAGCCTGCCCGGCTGTCGGCCAGCGCCCGGATCGACTACGCCCTGGTCCTCAACGACGTCGAAGGGACCCTGTTCACCTTCGCGGAGCTGCGGCCGCACGAGTGGGACCCGCAGTCCTACGTCGACCTCCTCGGGCACGCCACGCTCTATCTCACGCTGCAGGACGCCTCCTCCCCGACGTGGCCGCAGAGGCTCGAGGCGCTCCTGTCGCGCATGCGGCGGATCCCCTCGTTCCTGGCGGCGGCCCGCAAGAACCTCCATGACCCGCCGCGCGTCATCACCGACCTGGTCCTGCACACCAACGCCGGCACCCTCGACTTCTTCGAGAACGCGGCGCCGCCCCTCTTCGCCCGCGCCCCCGGCATCCGGAAGGATCTCGAGCGCGAGGACCGGCGGGTCATCGCGGCGCTGCGCGAGTTCCAGACCTGGCTCGAGGCGGACCTCCTGCCCCGCTCCAAGGGCGACTGGCGCCTGGGCAAGGATCTCTGGACGAAGAAGCTGCGCTTCACCCTGCAGTCCTCGATGACCCCGGAGGAGATCCTGCGCCAGGCCCAGGAGCGGCTCGCGGCGGACCGCCGCCGGATGCTGGAGGTCGCCACGCCGCTGCACGCGAAGCTCTTCCCGGACCACCGCCACGCCGAAACAGGCGAAGAGCGGATCAACGCGGTGGTCGGAGAGGTGCTGGGAGAGGTCACCAGGCGCCATTCCACGCGCGAGTCTCTCTTCGCCGACGCCCGCGCCTGCGTCGAGCGCGCCAAGGTCTTCATCCGCAAGGCGAACGTGATCGGCCTGCCCCCGGACGACGACAACTTCGTGGTCGAGCCGACTCCCGGCTTCATGGACGGCATCGCGGTCGCCTTCTTCAATCCGCCGCCGGTCCTCGAGCCGGACCTCAAGAAGTCGTACTGGATCTCCTCGGTGCCGCGGGGCGGGTCGCCCGAGAGGGACAGGGAGATCGAGGCCTCCTTCTTCCGCGAGTACAACATCTACGCCCTGCAGGGCCTGACCATCCACGAGGCCTTCCCGGGGCACTACGTGCAGCACTGGTACGCGCTCCACTCTCCGATGGCGACGATCTACAAGAAGGTGTTCGCCTCGGGGACGTTCGCCGAAGGGTGGGCGGTTCTGGCCGAGCGCGAGATGTTCGACGCCGGCTACGCGGGCGCGGAGAGCGAGAACCTCCTGGTGCACCTGAAGCAGAAGCTGCGCGTGCCGATCAACGCCATCCTGGACGCCCGCCTGCACACCACGATCCTGGGCGAGGAGGAGGCCGACCGTTGGGCGCTGGACCTCATGCAACGGCTCGGCTTCCAGGAGGAGGCCGAAGCGCGCGGCAAGCTGCGCCGGGCCAAGGTCAGCTCGACGCAGCTCTCGACCTACTTCGTCGGATCGACGGAGCTGGAGGAGCTGCTGAACGCGGCGCGCCGGCAGGCCGGCTCCGCCTTCGACCTGCGCGCCTTCAACGAACGGCTCCTGTCCTTCGGCACCATCCCGCCGCGCGACGTGCGCCAGCTGATGCAGGACCCTCAGCGGCCCGAAGCGCCGAAGAGGCCCGGGCCGCCGAACGAGCGTCCCATCGACAGGTAGAGGGCCTGGTGGCCGCCGTCCGCCGCGCCGAAGGCGACGTACAGGGGGCCGAAGAAGGTGTCGGCGCCGGCGGCCAGGGTCGCGAGGGCGAGCGGCAACGCCCCTCCGGCGCGGCTCAACGCTGCCGGATTCCCGTGAGCTCCAACGTCTCTCCCTTGCGCAGGACGGTGACGGTGACCTTGTCCCCCGGCCGGCTCTCGCTCATGACGCGGCGGATCGTGTCGTAGTTCCCCGGCGTGCCGAGCGAGATCCCCTGCACCGACAGGATGACGTCCCCGCCCACGATCAGGTCCTCGTCCCCGATGGTGGCCCGGAGCGTGCCGGGCTTCAGGCCGATGCGCGCCGCCGGCGAGCCCTCCGCCACCCGCTGCACGAGCAGGCCGACGCCCGGAGGGGGAAGGTTGAACACCTGCGCCATCTCCCCTTGCAGAAGGTACCCTTCGAGGCCGTTCCACATGCTCTTCTCCTCGAGGGTGAGCTGGCGCGCCATGTTGGAGGTGACGGCGAACCCCAGCCCTTCGGAGCCGCCCGACTGGGTGATGATGTGGCTCACGATGCCGATCACCTGCCCCTTCAGGTTGAACATCGGCCCGCCCGAGTTCCCCTGGTTGATGGCGGCGTCGGTCTGGAAGAATTCGGCCAGCGACAGGCCGCCGAAGGTGGAGTTGGGCTTGCGCCGCGCGCTGATGTGGCCGACCGTCAGGGTGTGGGTGATGCCCCGCGGCGCGCCCACCACGAAGACCTGGTCGCCGACCTCGACGGCGTCGGAATCGCCCAGCTCGGCCACCGTGGCGCGGCGGCCCGGCGGACGCTCGAGCTGCAGGAGCGCCACGTCGGCCGCCGGCTCGGAGGAGATCACGGCGGCCTTGATCCGATCTCCATCGGCGAACTCGACGGCGATCGCGTCGGCCGTCTGCACCACGTGGGCCGCTGTGAGGATCTTCCCGTCCGCGTCGATCAGCACGCCCGACCCCAGCCCGGCGACGCTGACCGGCGTGCCCTGGGGCAGGGGGGCCACGTCCCTCTCCCGGGTCAGGACGACCACGACCGATCCATCGACGCGTTTGAAGGTCTGCGACAGGGTCTCTGTGCGCGTCTCCGCCAGGGCGGGGAGGATCAGGCAGGCCAGGACGACGATCGATGATGCAGGATGGTTTGGACATGGTCTCCTCGGATGCCGACGCACGCGCCTGGGCGCGGGGGCGCGCCCGGGCTGGTCGGCCGTGCATGGGTTTCGTGGTCGGCGGGGATGATACCCTGTTCGTGCTATAGTTCGCGCCCACGAATCACAATCACCGCCCGCTCCGGAGGCACCGTGGTCCCGTTCCAGCGCGGACCGGTCGCGTCATGCCGCGTGCCGTGCCCCGGTCGCGGCGCGCGCGGCGCGCTCCGCCTGGCCGCCCTCGGCCTCGGGCTGCTCCTGGGGATGGGCCGGGCCCCGGCGCAGGAATCCAGAGCGCAGGAAGCCGGCGTGCCGGCGGCCGAGGTCCTGACCCTCGAGCGGGCCATCTCCCTGGCGCTCGAGAACAACCGTCTGGTCAAGAACGCCGCTCTCGAGGCCGCCAAGGCCGAGGACGGCCTGGCGGCCTACAGGACGCGCTTGCTGCCGTCCCTGGACCTGACGGCCCTCGAGTCGCGCAACCTCACCGATTTGAAGTTCCGCTTTCCGAAGGGAGCGTTCGGGGACTTTGGGGCGACCGGGCCGATCCCCGCGGACGACACCGAGGTGACCTCTCCGGGGAAGACCACGGCCTTCGTCGTCGGCCGCCTCACACAGCCGTTGCTGCAGCTGCCGAGCGTCGGCCTGGGCGTGCGCCTCAAGGCGCTGAACCTCGACTTGGCGCGCGAGAAATCGCGCGGACAGCGGCAAGCGACCGTGGCCGAGGTGAAGCAGGCCTACTACTCGCTCTTGCAGACGGAGAGCGCCCTGCGGGCCACGGACGAGGCGGTGCGCGCCCTGCGCGAGCTGGCCCGCGTCGTCGGCGAGCGCGTGGCGCAGCAGGCGGCCCTCAAGGCGGAGGACCTGTCGGTCCGCTCGCGGCTGGCGGGCGAGGAGCACCAGGCGCTGCAGCTGAGGAACGCCCTGGTGTCGGGGCGCGAGCGGCTCAACGACCTGCTGGGGCGCGATCTCGACACGGCCTTCGGCGTCAGCCCGGTGCCCGAGATCACCCCGTACGAGGCCGACCTAAAGGCGGCGCGCGCCCGGGCGCTGCAGAACCGGAGCGACGTGCGGGAGGCCCGCCTGGCGGAGAGGCAGGCGGAGACCGACCGGCGCCTGAAGCGCTGGGACTACGTCCCCGACCTCAGCCTGATGGCCAGCTACGTCACCTCTTACAATGTCGAGGTGCTGCCGCGAAACTTCAGCTCGGTCGGCCTCTACCTGAGCTGGGAGCCGTTCGACTGGGGACGCAAGCGGCGCGCCGTCGCCGAGTCGTCCAGGGCGCTCGAGCAGGCGCGGAACGCCACGCGCGAGACCGAGAGCCAGGCCTCGATCGACGTCGGCCTCAAGCTCCGCGCCCTTCCCTGGCGCAGGAGGCGGCGCGCGAGAAGCTCAAGGTGACGACGAACCGGTACCAGCAGAAGGCGGCCCTCCTGAAGGACGTCCTCGAGGACCAGGAGCGCCTTGCGGACGCCGACCGCCAGCAGCAGCAAGCCTTGCTTTCGGCCTGGACGGCCCGCGCCGACCTCGAGCGGGCCTTGGGAGAGGACTGAATGAGACGACGCCGACCTGAGCTGATCGGGGCCGCGGCGGCATCCCTGGCGTTCCTGGCCGGGTGCGGCCAGGGCGGGCCGATCGAGAAGCCGCCCTCCCCGGTGCGCGTGCAGACGGTTGCGCCCGCCCCCGTCGGCGGCGGGGTGCGCTACTCGGCCAGTATCGCGCCGCGCGAGCAGGTGAACCTGGCCTTCAAGGTGAGCGGGTACATCCGCGAGATCCTCCAGGTGCCCGGCGTGGACGGCCGGCCGCGGGACGTGCAGGAAGGAGACCAGGTGGAGCGCGGCACGGTCCTGGCGCGCGTGCGCGAGGCCGACTACACCGAGAAGGCGAACCAGGCGCGCGCCCAGCTCGCCGAGGCCGAGGCGTCGTTCCAGCATGCCCGGCAGGACTTCGACCGGGCCCAGGCGCTCTTCGGCAGCCAGAGCATGACGAAGCCGGACTACGATTCGGCCAAGGCGCGCTTCGACGTGACGCAGGCCCAGGTCGAGGGGGCGAAGGCGCAGCTCGAGCAGGCCCAGGTGGCCCTCCAGGATTGCGCCCTGTCCACCCCCCTCACCGGCGTCGTGATCGCCGCCAGCGTCAAGGCCGGCGAGCTCGCCTCCCCGGGCACGGTCGGCTTCGTGGTGGCCGACACCGGCGCGGTGAAGGCGGTCTTCGGGGTCTCCGACGTCATGCTCCCCGCCCTCAAGCCGGGCGGCGCCCTGTCGGTCCGGACGGAAGCGATTCCGGACGTCACCTTTCAGGGCCGCATCACGCGCATCGCGCCTTCGGCCGACCCCAAGAGCCGCGTCTTCGAGGTCGAGCTGACAATCCCCAACCCGGGCGGCCGCCTCAAGTCGGGGATGATTGCGGCCCTGCAGACCGGTGAGGCGGCCCGGGCCGCCGGCGTCGCGGGCGCCGGAGCCGCCGCGGCCGGCGCGGCCGAGGAAGCCCCGGCCGCCGTCCGTCTCAGCGCCATCGTGCGGCCCCCGGCCGAGCCGGAGGGGTACGCGGTCTACGTGGTGCAGGAGGAGAACGGCCGGCCGGTCGCGCGCCTGCGCAAGGTCACGCTCGGCGAGGCGCTCGGCAACACCATCGCCGTGACGTTCGGGCTGAAGAGCGGCGAGCGGGTCATCGTCACCGGCGCCACCCTCGTGACCGACGGCGAGCCGGTGAGGATCGTCCCCTAGCAGGATTCCCGGCGCGACGCGGAGACGCCACCGTGGCCCACAGAGCCGACGCCGACCTGATCGCCCACAGCCGCAACACCGCCCGCTTCTTCACCGAGACGCGGCACATCTCCTGGGTGCTTCTCATCGCGACCGTCGCCTGGGGCGTCTACGGCTATATGAAGATGCCGCAGCGCAAGGACCCGGACATCCCCGTGCGGGTGGCCGTGGCCCTCTGCGCCTGGCCCGGGGCGGCCGCCGAGAAGGTCGAGGAGCTGGTGGCGCGCCGGATCGAGGATGCCATGGCGCAGAACGCCTCGGTCCAGAAGATCACCTCGCTCTCCCGCGCCGGGCTGGCCGTGGTCCACGTGGAGCTGGACGAGGGGGCCGCCGACCCCGGAAAGCAGTTCGACGACGTCAAGATGAAGCTCGACGCCATCTCCGATCTGCCGTCGGGAGCGGGGTCGATCGACTTCATCAAGGACTTCGGCGACACCGCGGCGCTGATGCTGACGGTGGCCAGCCCCAAGGTCGGCGACATCGAAATCGCGCTGCGGGCGCGCGACGTGCGGCGGGCGATCGAGGAGACGCGGGGAGCGGGGCAGACCGGCCGCGGGGCCCCGGCCGGGAGCGGCCCGGGGCAGCGCGTCAGCGTCGTCGCCTGCGCGCCGCCTTCGATCAACCCCCGGGCGCTGAAGCGGCCCATCGACCTGCTGGTGCGCGACGCCGCCTCGAGCGGCTTCGCGCGCGACGTCCGGCCGGTCATCGGGCCGGGGTACATCGGCATCGACGCCCTCGTCGAGCACACCGACGCCGAGATCCTGGCGTTCATCAACGGCTGGATCCAGGAGCGTCTCCACTCCTCCGAGTTCCACCCCGATCTCTGGCCGCCGGCGGTCATCCGCGATCCGCGCGACACCCGGGCCCGGCTCGCGGCGGTGTCCGGCGACAAGTACTCCTACCGCGAGCTGGACGACTTCACAACCCTCATCAAGTACACGCTGCAGACCGTGCCGCAGGTCTCCAAGATCGACACCGCGGGCGTACTGAAGGAGAAGATCTACCTCGAGTACTCGCAGCAGCGGCTCGCGTCGTACGGCCTCCAGCCGTCCCGGCTGGGCCAGATCCTCGCGGCGCGCAACATCACCACGCCGGGTGGCGTGCTCGAGATCGGCGGCAAGAACCTGAACATCGACCCCTCCGGCGAGTTCAAGAGCGAGAAGGAGATCGGCGACGTCCTGATCACCACCTCGAGCGGGGGCGCGCCGGTTTACCTGCGCGACCTGGTCGACGTCACGCGCGCCTACGACAGCCCGCCGCGCTTCCTGAACTTCTACACCTTCAAGGACGCGGCGGGGCGCTGGCAGCGCACCCGGGCGATCACGCTGTCGGTGCAGATGCGCCCGGGGCAGCAGATCGGGCAGTTCGGCGCCGGGGTGGACGCGGCGCTCGCCGATCTGAGGCCGCGGCTGCCGGAGGACCTGGTCATCGCCCGCACCTCCGACCAGCCCCTCCAGGTCGAGGAGAGCGTCGATCTCTTCATGAAGAGCCTTTACGAGGCGATCGTCCTCGTCGTGCTGGTGGCGCTCGTCGGTTTCTGGGAGTGGCGCCCGGCGCTGCTGATGGCCCTGTCGATCCCCCTGACCCTGGCGATGACCTTCGGGATGATGGACATGCTCGGGATCGATCTGCAGCAGGTGTCGATCGCCTCCCTCATCATCGCGCTCGGCCTCCTGGTGGACGATCCGGTCGTGGCGGGCGACGCCATCAAGCGCGAGCTGGCGGCGGGGCGGCCCCCCGTGATCGCCGCCTGGCTCGGCCCCGAGAAGCTGGCGACCGCGATCATGTTCGCGACCATCACGAACATCGTGGCCTACCTGCCCCTCCTGACCCTGAGCGGCGACACCGGCCGCTTCCTTTACACCCTGCCGGTCGTGCTCGCCTGCTCGCTCGTGGCGTCGCGGGTGGTGTCGATGACCTTCATCCCCCTGATCGGCTACTACCTCCTGCGCCCGGGCCGCAAGCAGGAGCCGTCGCCGGAGGAACGCCGGACGAAAGGCTTCGCCCGCTTCTACTACAAGGTGGGCGGTTGGGCTCTGGACCATCGCTGGCAGGTGCTCGCCGGGTCGATCCTTTTCCTGATGCTCGGCGGATTCCTCGCGGGACGGCTGAAGCAGAGCTTCTTCCCCACGGACCTGCAGTACCTGTCGTACATCGACGTCTGGCTGCCCGAGGATGCGCCGCTTTCGTCCACCCACGCCGCGGCCAGGCGCGCCGACGAGA
>QHXZ01000188.1 GCA_003223165.1 Acidobacteriota bacterium | reverse complement strand
GGCGGCGCCCGAGGAGGGAATCAACGCCCTGGACGCCCTTATCCGCCTCTTCCTCGACCTGCAGCGCCTCAAGCACCGGCTGCCGCGCGAGGTGCGCATGCCGGGGGTGATCGTCGAGGGGGGACGGCGGGCGAACATCGTTCCCGAGCGCGCCGTCGGACGCTTCACGCTGCGGGCCCGCGACCTGGCGACGCTGCGCCGGGTGGAGTCCGCCTTCCGCCGCGCGGCGCGCGCCGCGGGCCGCGCCACCGGAGCGCGCGCGAGCATCCGATCGCTCGACCATCCGTACGCCGAGATGGTGACCAACCGCGCCATGGCCGAGGTCTTCAAGACGGAGTTGCGGCGCCTCGGGCGGCGCACCATCGACACGCCCCGCGATCGCATGGGCTCCCTCGACATGGGGAACGTCAGCCACCGCGTGCCCTCGATCCACCCCTACGTCGCCATCGCCCCGCGCTCGGCCCCGCTGCATTCGGCGGCCTTCGCCCGCCGCGCCGGCGGGCCCGCGGGGCGGGCCGGCCTGATGGTCGCGACACGCGCGCTGGCCCTGACCGGCCTCGAGCTGCTGCGGGACGACGGCCTCCTGGCCCGGGCCCGGCGCGAGCTCGGCGCCTTCCGGCGCCGCCGCGGCCTGCGAGGCGGGGCATGAAGATCGCCCTGCCGCCGCCCCTGCGTCCGGGGGACCGCATCGGCATCGTGGCGCCCGCCGGACCGGTGCGGCATCCGGACCTGGAGCGCGGCCAGGAGTACCTCAAGTCGCGCGGCTATGCCCTGGTGCGCGGCCGGCATCTCGAGGAGCGGCGCGGCTACCTGGCGGGAAGCGACGAGGAACGCCTGGAGGACCTCAACGCGATCCTCGCGGACCGCACCATCCGCGCCCTCTGGTCGGCGCGCGGCGGCTATGGCTCGGCCCGCATCGTCGAAGGGATCGACTTCCGCTCCCTCAGGAAGTGGCCGAAGATCGTGATCGGCTACTCGGACCTGACCGTGCTGCACGCCGCGGTCCAAAGGCGGCTCGGCCTGTCCACCTTCTACGGCCCGAACGTGTCGGACCTCGGCCACGCCGCCTCGTTCGACGAGAGCTCCCTCTGGCAGGCGCTGGCGGTCGACGGCGGATCGCTGGCGCACGATCTGAAGACCTCCACCGTGCTGCGGCCCGGCTCCGGCGAGGGTCCCCTGGTCGGCGGCTGCCTGTCCCTGCTGGTGAGCCTCCTCGGCACCCCTTACGAGGTGGCGACCGACGGAGCGATCCTGTTCTGGGAGGAGGTGGGGGAGGAGCCGTACCGCGTCGACCGGATGCTCGGCCACCTGCGCCTGGCCGGACGGCTCGCGAAGCTGCGCGGCATGGTGGTCGGCCGCCTCGCGGGCTGCCAGGCCAAGGAGCCGGAGAACGAGGCGACGATCGAGGAGATCCTGCAGCGCCACCTGAAGGGGGCCGGCTTCCCGGTGGTCTACGATTTCCCGGCCGGACACGGCCCCGGGAAGGTGACCCTGCCGCTCGGCCGCCCGGCGCGCCTCGATACCGGGGAGGGCCGCCTGACGATCAGCGGACGGTGAAGGCCACCTCGCGCTTGAGCTCCTTGCCGGCGATCTTGTCCGCCACCTTGATCTCCAGCTTGAACTCGGCGGGCAGCGGCATGTTCGGGATCAGCAGGTCCTTGAGGTCGATCGAGTAGAGCTCCACCTGCCCCTGCGCCTTGACGATCGGCTTGCGGAACGGCTTCCAGGCGCCGCCCTGCTTGAGGAAGAAGGAGTAGGTCGCCTCGAGGCTCGGCCGGCCGCTCGACGGGTCCGGCGCCGGGTTGTAGACCTGGTAGTAGTAGCTGAGCGCTTCGGACTTCTGCAGCACGGGCGCGGCGCGCGGCACGAGGCGGAAGGAGCCCAGCATGTAAGGGCCCGCCCCGTGCTCCTTCTCGTCGGGACCGAGCCCACTCTCCACCTGCGTGAAGCTCGACAGGAGGCTCACGCTGCTGGTGCCGAGATCCTTCGGCCGGTAGTCGGGCACCTCGATCGTCCGCACCAGCACCCCCATCTGGCCGTTCACCACCTTGTCCTCCACCACCACCGCGAGCCTGTAGACGCCCGGCGCGAGATTGTGGCGCGCCTGGTAGACGAAGCTGCCGGGGGGCGCGTCGGCCGTCGACGCCGGCACGAACGGCAGATCGCCCGTCAGGTTGACCGGCTTGCCGTCGGGCGCGGCCGGGGCCAGGCGCGCGAACGGGTGCAGGGCCACGTCGCCGCTGCCGTGGGCGGCGTCGCGCGGCGCCTCGACGGTGACCACCGAAAGCGTCGTGCCGTCCACCGCCGCGTAGTAATCGCAGGCCACCTGGAACGGGACGTCCGTCGGCCCGCTCCCCTTGCTCAGGATGGCGTCCAGGATCGGGATCTGTCGCTTGCTCTCCGGCGATTGATCCTCCTCGGGCTTGCGGGCCGCCGCCGAGGGCACGTTGGGCGTCTCGGCGATCACCGGGGCCGGGATCTTCCAGCCGATCCCCAGAGAATCGGGATGGGCCGTGACGTAGGTCTCGAGGTCCTTGCGATCGAGCAGGAGCGGCCCCGTGTCGTTGGGCGCGAAATGCAGCTCGAGGTGCGCCTTCATGCCCGTGGCCTCGCTCGGCTCGTAGGTCCAGATGGAACGGCCGCGCGCGTCGTGGTCGGACTTGGACGGCGGTCCGAGGAGCAGGAAGGTCTTGCCCATGTCGGTCAAGGATCCCGGCCGGGTGATCGAGGCGTACGCCTTGTCCGCGGTGCCCGGCGTGGGGTCGCGCTTCTCCCAGAACGTCTTGGCGAAGGCGGCGCGCTCCTCGTCCGTGCGCAGTTTCTTGAACTCCTTCTGCTCGTCCTCGGTCATGATCCAGCCGACCGGGCCCTTGACCCAGTTCTTGTCGGGGACCTTCCAGTTCGGGGGCTCGGCCGCCAGCAGGGGTGCGGCCAGCATCATCAGGACTGTCAGGGCGGCAAAGCCTCGGGTTCTCATGCTCACCTCGACTTCCGGGCGGAAGAGTCAGCGATGAAGGCGCCGGATTATAGCGGCAGGTCCGCGAAGGGTCAAACCCGCGCCGGCGGAGGCGCGGGGGCGGCGCCGCGGCGCGGCCGGGGCGCCTTATAATGCACCGCGTGAGACGGGGCGATGCGCAATCTCAGGATCACCGTGGCCTACGTGGGGACCCGCTTCTCGGGCTGGCAGGTGCAGCCCGGCCGGGCGACCGTCCAGGGGGTGCTGGAAGAGCGCCTGTCGCGCCTCCTCAAGGAGAAGGTGCGCCTGGCGGGGGCGGGGCGGACCGACGCGGGGGTGCACGCGCGCGGCCAGGTGGCCAACTTCATGACCGCGTCCCGCATCCCGCCGGAGGGACTGCTGCGCGGCTTGAACGCCAGGCTCCCGGACGACGTCGGCGTGCTGGAGGCGCGGGAGGCGCCGCCCGGCTTCCATGCGCGGGCCGACGCCCGGGGGAAGGAGTACCACTACCGCATCGCCCGGGCCGCCGTGGTCTCACCCTTCGACGCCCCCTTCGTCTGCGCGGTGCGCGGGCGCCTCGACCCGGAGGCGATGCGTGAGGCGGCCGCCGCGTTCCTCGGCGCGAACGACTTCACGTCCTTCTGCGCCGCCGCCTGCCGGGTCGAGAGCAGGGTCCGCACCGTGACGCTGTCACGCCTCGACGAGGAAGGCCCGTTTCTCGATTTCCGCGTGCGTGCCGACGGCTTCCTGCAGCACATGGTGCGCACCATGGCGGGGACGCTTATTGAGATCGGCCGGGGGATCATCCGCAGGGACGCCATCCCGCGCATCCTGGAGGCGCGCGATCGGCGCGCCGCCGGTCCCTGCGCCGCCGCCCGCGGGCTGACGCTCGAGCGGGTCTTCTACGAAGGGGAGACATGAGGCTCCTGGTCACGGGCGGCGCCGGTTACGTGGGCAGCGTGGTGGCGCGCCGCCTGCGCGCCGCAGGGCACGAGACGGTGATCCTCGACGACCTGAGCACGGGGCATCGCGCCGCCGTCGAACGGCCGGACGACCTGGTGCAAGGAGACTTCGGCGATCGCCTGCGGGTGGGCGGGCTCCTCGAGGCGCGGCGCATCGACGCCGTCGTGCACCTGGCCGCCTCCTGCCTGGTGGGGGAGTCCGTGGCCGATCCTGCCGCCTACTACCGCAACAACCTGGAGCGCTCGCTGGCGCTCCTGGACCGGATGCGCCAGGCCGGGGTGCTGCGCTTCGTGCTCTCGTCCACGGCCGCCGTGTACGGCGAACCGGCCGCCCTGCCGATCGACGAAGATCATCCGACCCGGCCCGCCAACCCGTACGGCGACACCAAGCTGGCGCTGGAGAGGGCGCTGCACTGGTACCACGCCGCGCACGGCCTGCGTTTCGTGGCGCTGCGCTACTTCAACGCCGCCGGCGCCACCTCGGACGGCGCGCTGGGGGAGGACCACCGCCCCGAGAGCCACCTGGTGCCGAACGTCCTGCGCGCCGCGCTGACCGGGGAACCGGTGCCGATCTTCGGCAGCGATTACCCCACCCCCGATGGCACGGCGGTGCGCGACTACGTGCACGTGGAGGACCTCGCCGAGGCCCACCTTGCGGCGTTGCGCAGGCTGGAGTCGCGCGCCGCCGGGGAATCCTTCAACCTCGGGAACGGCCATGGCTTCTCGGTCCTGCAGGTGATCGAAACGGCCCGGCGCGTCACCGGGCGCCCGATCCCGGTCCGCCCCGCCGGGCGCCGTCCCGGCGACCCCGGGACCCTGGTCGCCTCCGCGCAGCGCGCCCGCCGGGAGCTCGGCTGGGCGCCCCGGTTCGCCGAGCTGGGCGCCATCCTGGAGACGGCCTGGCGCTTCCTGCGCCAGCATCCCGACGGCTACTCCGCCTGATGCGGGCATGAACCGGAGGCCAATCCCGGGGTGAAGCGCCGCGCCCTGCGGCCGCCGGGCACCGGGTCCGGCTCGCTGCGCGAGCCTCCCCTCCGCCTCGCCTCGCTGCCCCCACCGCGCTGTGGACCGCGCGGCGGGGCCCGGTCGCGAGGTCTCGGAGGGCCCGGCGACTGCAGGGCGCGGCGCTTCACTCCGAATTCCCTTCACTGATTCATGCCCGCACCAAGCGGGGGTGCTCCTGTTGAAAAAACTTAACCGCTCGACGCGTGGCGCAAATCCTTTGCCTCGAGGCGTCGGGCGGGGAAGGAACCCTGGAGTGAAGCGAGGGGACCTGGGGCCGCCGGGCCCTCTGAGACCTCGCGCCGGGGACCCGACGCGCGCTGTCCAGCGCGGCGGGCGGCGCGAGGCGAAGCGGAG
>QHXZ01000069.1 GCA_003223165.1 Acidobacteriota bacterium | reverse complement strand
CACCGAGGCGTTGAGGATGAGCCCTTCGCGCGGGTGCACCCACGCAGGAATGGGCTACCTGCGCTATTCCCAGAAGCGTTACGGCGAAGCCGCCGCTTCGTTCGAGAAGGCGGTCACGCTCGATCCTGACGACTTCATGGCCTGCTATCTGTACGGTCGGACTCTTCTCGCGCTCGCCGAAGAGCACGAGTCCCCAGCCGGCGGAGCCGCCGACGGCGCCCCCGCCGATCCCTCCGAGGCCGCGGCCGCCTCCGCGGCGACCGAACGAGCGCACGGCAGGAACCTCCTTGCGAAGGCGATCCAGCTGAGGCCCGATTTCGCCGCTCCGTACGTCGCCCTGGGCGCCAGCCACACCCTGTCGGACGGGAGCACGCGGGACGGCATCGCGCTGCTCGACAAGGCGCGGCAGATGCTGCCCTCGAGGATGGACGTCGTCACGATCCTCGTATACCTGCAGTTGCGCGCCGGCGAGCGCGATGCGGCGCAGGATCTGGTGGACACCGTCCTCGCGCGCGCCGGCGATCCGCAGCGCCTGGAGCAGGCGCGCCAGGCGCTGCGCGAGTTCGATCGGGTTCACGAGGAGGCGAAGGCGCAGTCCGAGGAACGCAAGACGCCGCCCGTCGCCACGCCTTCGCGTGCCGCCGGGACCATGGTGACGTTCGAGTCGGTCATCGCGTCCCTCGAGAAGGCGGTCGCGTCGACTACCGATCCCGTGGAGCGGCGACGCCTGCAGGAGCAGATCGAGCGGATCAGGCGGACCGATACCGCTTCCTACAACGCCCAGGTGGCCGTCTTCAACCGGGCCACGGACCTGGCGAACCACCGGGATTACCGCGGGGCCATCGCCCTGCTGGAGAAGGTCCGGCCCGATGTCAGAGAGCCGAATCTCGCAGGCCAGATCGACGCGATGCTGGAGCGCCTGAAGAAGGACGCCGCAAAGAGCGGCTCGCCCCGCTGAGGCGGCGGGGGCTTGCCGCGCTCCGCCGGGGCCGCGGGGAGATGCGCGTATAATTCCCGCCCATGGACAAGATCCGCATCGAGGGCCCCTGCCGGCTGCGCGGGCGGGTGCGCATCAGCGGCGCCAAGAACGCCGTGCTTCCGGAGATGGCCGCCGCCCTCCTGGTGGAGGGGCCGGTCACCCTCACCAACGTCCCCGCCGTGCGCGATGTCGAGACGATGGCGAAGGTGCTGCGCCATCTGGGGCTGCGCGACGTGGCGCTCGAGGGGAGCCTGCTGCGCATCGGCGCGGGGGAGCCCGGCGAGCCGGAGGCGCCGTACGCCCTGGTCAAGACGATGCGCGCCTCGATCCTGGTCCTGGGGCCGCTCCTGGCGCGCCTGGGGCGGGCGCGCGTGTCGCTGCCGGGCGGCTGCGCCATCGGCGCGCGGCCGGTCGACCTGCACATCGAGGCGCTGCGGCGCATGGGAGCCACGATCACCATCGAGCACGGCTACGTCGTGGGCTCCTGCCGGAGGCTTCGGGGGGCGGAGATCTCCTTCGACAAGAAGACCGTGACCGGCACCGAGAACCTCATGATGGCGGCCTGCCTCGCCGAGGGGCGCACGGCGCTCGAGAACTGCGCCCTGGAGCCTGAGATCGCCGACCTGGCGCGCTTCCTGAACGCCTGCGGCGCCCGGGTGGAGGGCGCCGGCACCGGCAGGATCGAGGTGCACGGCGTGCCGCGACTGGCGGGGGCCGAGCACCGGGTAATCCCGGACCGGATCGAGGCCGGCACCTTCGTGATGGCCGCCCTGGCCACGCGGTCGGGCATCACCGTCGAGGCGTGCGAGCCGGCCCACCTCGTGGCGGTCGTGGACAAGCTGAAGGAGTGCGGCGCCGATCTGCGGGTCGAGCGCGACGCGATCGAGGTGCGCCCCGATGGGCCCCTGCGCGCCGCCAACGTGGTGACCGTCCCGTACCCGGCCTTCCCGACCGACCTGCAGGCGCAGTACATGGCCCTGATGACCCGCGCCGAGGGGGTGTCGATCATCACCGAGTCGGTCTTCGAGAACCGCCTCATGCACGTGGGCGAGCTGCGGCGCATGGGGGCGCGCATCGTGGTGGACGGCCAGGCCGCGATCGTGGCGGGGCCCTCGCCGCTGTCGGGCGCGCCGGTCATGGCGAGCGACCTGCGCGCCTCGGCCTGCCTGATCGTGGCCGGGCTGGCGGCGCAGGGCGAGACGACGATCGATCGCGCCTACCACATCGATCGCGGGTACGAGCGGGTGGAGCGCAAGTTCCAGGAGCTGGGCGCCCGGATCGAGCGGGTCCGGGGCTGAGGTTCCGGGGGGGGTGGAGCGATGGCCGACTGCATCTTCTGCAAGATCGGACGCAAGGAAATCCCGTCCAAGATCGTCTACGAGGACCGGCAGGTGGTCGCCTTCGAGGACATCAAACCGCAGGCGCCCATCCACACCCTGGTCATCTCCAAGGGCCACTTCGCGACGCTGAACGACGTCGGCGCGGAGGAGGAGGGGCTCCTGGGACACATGATGCTGGTCGCCGCCCGCGTCGCCAAGGACAAGGGTCTCGACAAGGAGGGATACCGCGTGGTCGCCAACTGCCTGGAGGCGGCCGGCCAGTCGGTGTTCCACATCCATCTGCATCTCCTCGGCGGACGCCGCTTCGCATGGCCGCCGGGGTGAGGGCGGGCGCGGCCGGCGAAGCGGGCGCCGGCGCCGCCGCGGGCGGAGCCGGCGAGCGGACCTTCCGGCGCGCGGCCGGCACGCGCATCCTCAGCGCCCTGTGCGCCGCCCTCCTCGTCTTCGGGGCCCTGTCGATGGGAGCCACCTCGGGCCTGACGGCCGGCACGATCGTCCTCATCGTCCTGGCCCTCCTGGCCCTCGCCAACGTGGTGAGCGCCTACGCCGACCGCTTCACGCTGGGCGCCTCGGGGCTCGAGTACGGCAACCTGGTGCTGTCGCGCTTCGGCGTGCGGCCGCGCCGCGTGCCCTGGGAGGAGGTCGTGCGCGTCCGGGAGCACCGCCGTTTCAAGGCCGGCCGGATGGAAGAGGAGCCGAGCGCCCTGTTCCTGACCCTGCGCTCCGGGCGGCGCGTGGTGCTCGACTCGCTGGAGGACTACGACGCGGTGCTGCGCACGGTGCGCCGGTGCTGCGCCGCCCGGCGCGGCGAGGGCGGCGGCGCCTGAGGTCCGTGGCTCCGCCTGAGGCGCGCGGCGCCGCCCCGGTGTCGCCTCGCTCAGTACCCCGCCTCCTTGTCCACCTCGTTCAGAAGCGGCTGCGACGCCAGGTAGCGCTTGATGTTCTGCATGAAGAGGTCGGCCGAGCGCGCCATGTACTGCGGGTGGGCGCCGGCCGTGTGGGGCGTCATCGCCACGTTGGGCATCGACCAGAGGGGGCTCGAGTCGGGGAGCGGCTCGGTGGCGAAGACGTCGAGACCCGCCCCGGCGATCCAGCCCTCCTGCAGGGCGCGTACCAGGGCCGACTCCTGCACCAGCCCCCCGCGGCCGACGTTGACCAGGAGGGCGGCCGGTTTCATCTTCTTCAGCTCCCTCTCGCCGATCAGCCCCTGCGTCGCCGCGGTGAGCGGCACGGCCAGGGCCAGGACGTCGGCGTTGCGGATCAGGAGATCCTGCTTCCCCGAAATCAGCAGGCGGTCCACGAACTCGGGCCGGGGCCGCGTCCGGCGGGTGAGCCCCCAGACTGTCATCCCCAGGGCGCGGCCGCGCAGCGCCAGCTCGCGCCCGATGTCCCCAAGCCCGAAGATCCCCAGGACCTTTCCGCGCAGCTCCTCGAGCGGCGGCTTGCGGGCGTAGATCGTCTCCTGCGCCCAGCGGCGCTCGACCTGCGCGCGCACCGCGTCGGCGATGCCGCGCGTCAGCGCCAGGATCAGGCCGAGGGCCTGCTCCGCCACCGCCACCGCGTTCACGCCACGCGACGAGGTCACCCGGATCCGGCTGGCGAGCAGCTCGGGATTGAGGACCCGGTCGACACCCGCCAGCGGCGTGTGCAGCCAGCGAAGGGCCTGGGCCCTCTCCACGTGGCGCCGCGCCAAGCCCCAGGCGAACAGCACCTCGGCCCCGGCCAGGGCGCGCACGAAGGCCTCCTCGGTCAGCGGCACGTCCATGTCGAAGGCGGCCCGGGCGCGGCGGCGGATGGTCTCGAGGTACCCCTCGGGGAGCCTCCAGATCGGCAGGCGGTGGGGCAGGTAGACGACGAGGCGGCGCGGCGGGCGCTTCGGCACGGTCGGCGGATCTCCGGCGCTTAAGAGCGCCACCCGCGCATTCTACGCCAGGGGGGCTGTTTGACACCTCGGCGGCCCCTGCCCTAAAATCGCGGTTTCTCATCAAGCGCACGCTCCGTGCGTTGTCCGGGAGGGCCTTCCCCGCCGCCATGTCCGTCGATGCCATCGTCATCAAGGGCGCCGCCGAGCACAACCTCAAGTCGATCGACCTCACCCTGCCGCGCAACAGGCTGATCGTCTTGACCGGCCTCTCCGGCTCGGGGAAGTCGTCGCTCGCCTTCGACACCATCTACGCCGAGGGGCAAAGGCGGTACGTCGAATCGCTGTCGGCCTACGCCCGACAGTTCCTGGAGCAGATGGAGAAGCCGGAGGTCGAGTCGATCGAGGGGCTCTCCCCCGCCATCTCGATCGAGCAGAAGACGACCTCGCACAACCCGCGCTCGACCGTCGGCACGGTCACCGAGATCTACGACTACCTGCGCCTGCTCTTCGCCCGCATCGGCATCCCCCACTGCCACCAGTGCGGCAAGCCGATCGCCCGCCAGACCGTGCAGCAGATCGTCGACCAGGTGCTGGAGCAGCCGGCCGGGACGCGGCTCCAGGTCCTGGCGCCGATCGTGCGCGGCCGCAAGGGGGAGTACCGCAAGCAGCTCCTCGACATGATGAAGAAGGGGTTCGTGCGGGCCCGCGTGGACGGCCAGGTGGTCGAGATCGCCGAGCGCATCGACCTGGACAAGCAGAAGAAGCACACCATCGAGATCGTGGTGGACCGCCTGGTCCTCAAGCCGGAGGTCAAGAACCGGCTGACCGACTCGATGGAGACGGCCCTCAAGCTGGCCGACGGCGTGGCCACGGTCAACGTGCTGGGCGAGAAGGGGGGCGACCTGCTGTTCTCCGACAAGCTGGCCTGCGTCGACTGCGGCATCTCGGTCCCCGAGCTGGCGCCGCGCATGTTCTCCTTCAACTCGCCCTACGGCGCCTGCCCCTCCTGCGACGGGCTCGGGGCGCACCTGGAGATTGATCCGGCGAAGATCATCACCAACCCGGCCGCCTCGGTGCGCCAGGGGGCGATCGAGGGGACCTGGGGGTTCGGCAAGTCGATGTTGCACATGGCGGTGCAGGCGCTGGCGCGCGCTTTGCGCTTCGACCCCGACCTGCCGTTCACGAAGCTTCCCAAGGAGGCGCAGCGGCAGCTCCTCTACGGCAGCGGCCAGACCGAGTACGACTACGCCTACGTCGAGGGGCGCAACCGCTACTACTTCCGCAAGCCGTTCGTGGGGGTCATCCCCTCGCTGATGCGGCGTTACAAGGAGACCGAGTCACCGGGGCTGCGCGAGGAGATCGAGCGCTACATGTCGCTGGAGCCCTGCGCCGTCTGCGAGGGGGCGCGATTGAAGCCGGAGTCGCTGGCGGTGCACCTCGACGGTCGCAACATCGCCCACTACACCGCGCTGACGATCAAGGACGCCGTGCGCACCTTCAACGATTTGAAACTGTCGGAGCGCGACCGGCAGATCGCCCACATGGTCCTGAAGGAGATCCGCGAGAGGCTCGGCTTCCTGCTCAACGTCGGATTGGGCTACCTGTCGCTGTCGCGCACCGCCGCCACGCTTTCGGGGGGCGAGGGGCAGCGCATCAGGCTGGCGACGCAGATCGGCTCGCGCCTGACGGGCGTGCTGTACGTCCTGGACGAGCCGTCGATCGGCCTGCACCAGCGCGACAACCGCAAGCTCCTCGACACGCTCTGCGCCATGCGCGATCTGGGGAACACGGTGATCGTGGTGGAGCACGACGAGGAGACCATCCGCTCCGCCGACCACGTGGTCGACCTGGGACCCGGCGCCGGCGAGGAAGGAGGGCGCGTGGTGGCGCAGGGAACGCCGGCGGAGATCGCGGCCCACCCCGATTCCCTGACCGGCATGTACCTGTCGGGCCGTCGCGCCATCCCGATGCCGGCGCGCCGCCGGCCCGTGCCGGGTGCCGGCCCCGCGGTCGTCCCGCCGGCCGGCCAGGCCGCCGCAAGGAAGGGCGCGCCGGCGGCGACGGCCGTGGCGGAGGCGGGCCGGGCCCATGACGGCCGCGCGGGGCGCGGCTTCATCACGGTCCAGGGGGCCGAGGAGAACAACCTCAAGGCGATCGACGCCCGCTTCCCGCTCGGCCTGTTCACCTGCGTGTGCGGCGTGTCCGGCTCGGGAAAGAGCACCCTGGTCAACGAGACCCTCTACAAGGGGCTGGCCCGCGCCCTCTACCGCACGCCGATCAAGCCCGGCCGGCACCGCGGGCTCAAGGGCGTCGACCAGGTGGACAAGGTGATCGACATCGACCAGTCGCCGATCGGGCGCACGCCGCGCAGCAACCCGGCCACCTACACAGGCCTGTTCACGCCAATCCGCGACCTCTTCTCGATGGTGCCCGAGGCGCGCACGCGCGGCTACCGGCCGGGGCGCTTCTCCTTCAACGTCAAGGGGGGGCGCTGCGAGGCCTGCGAAGGGGACGGCATCATCAAGATCGAGATGCACTTCCTGCCCGACGTCTACGTCACCTGCGAGGCCTGCAAGGGGCGGCGCTACAACCGCGAGACGCTCGAGGTGCGCTTCAAGGGAAAGAACATCGCCGACGTCCTGGAGATGTCGGTGAAGGAGGCGCTGCCGTTCTTCGAGAACCTCCCGGCGATCCGCCGCAAGCTGGAGACCCTCGACGCCGTCGGACTGTCGTACATCAAGCTGGGCCAGTCGGCCACCACCCTGTCGGGCGGCGAGGCGCAGCGCATCAAGCTGTCGAAGGAGCTGAGCCGGCGCGCCACCGGCCGCACGGTCTACATCCTGGACGAGCCGACGACCGGCCTGCACTTCGAGGACATCCAGAAGCTCCTGGGCGTCCTGAACGCCCTGGTGGACCAGGGGAACACGGTCATCGTCATCGAGCACAACCTCGACGTCATCAAGACGGCCGACTGGATCATCGACCTCGGCCCGGAGGGGGGCGACGAAGGGGGCCGCATCGTCGCCGAGGGGACGCCCGAGGAGGTCGCCGCCCGCCCCGGTTCGCACACCGGGACGTTCCTGCGCCGCATCTTCGACCGCGCCCGCCGCCCCGCCCCCCTGGCCGCGGCGCCGTACGCCGACGCCCGCGCCAACCCGTAGGGGACCGGACGCGTGACACGACGCACCCTGTTCGACAAAGTGTGGGAGGGCCACTTGGTCCGCCCCGAGACGGCGGACACCCCGGCCATCCTGTACGTTGATCTCCACCTGGTCCACGAGGTCACCTCGCCGCAGGCGTTCAGCATGCTGCGCGAGCGCGGGCTGGGGGTGCGCCGGCCCGGGCGGACCGTGGCCACGATGGACCACTCGACCCCCACGACGCCGCGCGGGGCCGACGGCCGCATCCCGGTCGTCGATCCGCAGGCCGCGGCGCAGATCGGCGCCCTCGAGAAGAACTGCGCCGAGTTCGGCATCCGCCTCTTCGCCCTGGGAAGCGACGGGCAGGGGATCGTGCACGTCATCGGCCCGGAGCTCGGCCTCACCCAGCCGGGGATGACGATCGTCTGCGGCGACAGCCACACCAGCACCCACGGGGCCTTCGGGGCGCTGGCCTTCGGCATCGGCACCACGGAGGTCGGCCACGTCCTGGCGACGCAGTGCCTGCTGCAGGGCCGGCCGAAGACGCTGGCGATCACCGTTGAGGGCCGGCTGCCGCGCGGGGTCACCGCCAAGGACCTGATCCTCGCCATCATCGCGAAGATCGGCGTGGGCGGCGGCACCGGGCACGTCATCGAGTATCGCGGCCCTGCCGTCGGGGCGCTGTCGATGGAAGAGCGGATGACCGTCTGCAACATGTCGATCGAGGCCGGGGCGCGGGCGGGCATGATGGCGCCCGACGAGGCGACCTTCGAGTACCTCGCAGGCCGGCCGCACGCCCCTCGGGGCGCGGCCTGGGACGAGGCGCTGCGCGCCTGGCGCGGCCTGGCCACGGACGAGGGGGCGGCCTTCGACCGCGAGGTGAGCCTCGACGCGTCGAGCCTGGAGCCGATGATCACCTACGGCACCAATCCCGGCATGGCCATCCCGGTGCGCGGCAGCGTGCCCGAGGGCGACCCCGGGGCGACCCTGGGGAAGGCCCTCGACTACATGGGGCTGCGCCCCGGGCAGCGGCTCCTCGGCCACCCGATCGACGTCGTGTTCATCGGCTCCTGCACCAACTCGCGGATCTCCGATCTGCGTCTCGCCGCCGGGCTGCTGAAGGGGCGCAAGGTGGCGCAGGGGGTGAGGGTGCTGGTGGTGCCCGGATCCCAGCAGGTCAAGCGCCAGGCGGAGGGCGAGGGACTCGACCGGGTATTCCGTGATGCGGGCGCCGAATGGCGCGAGGCCGGCTGCTCGATGTGCATCGCCATGAACGGCGATCAGCTGCAGCCGGGCCAGTACGCCGTGAGCACCAGCAACCGCAACTTCGAGGGGCGGCAGGGGCCGGGAGGCCGCACCTTCCTGGCCAGCCCGCTGACCGCCGCCGCCACCGCGGTCGCCGGTCGCATCGCCGACGTGCGCGAGATGCTTCGATGAAGACGATCCAGTCGCGCACCGTGGTGCTCGACATCGACAACATCGACACGGACGTCATCATCCCGGCGCGCTTCCTGAAGGTCACCGACCGGAGCGGCCTCGGCCGCTGGCTGTTCGCCAACTGGCGCTACGACGCCGGCGGCGCGCCGCGCCCCGGCTTCGCCCTCGACCTGCCCGAGGCGCGCGGGGCGCAGGTCCTGGTGGCCGGGGACAACTTCGGCTGCGGCTCGTCGCGCGAGCACGCTCCCTGGGCGCTGCTCGATTTCGGCTTCCGCGCCGTCGTCAGCACCTCGATCGCCTCCATCTTCCAGAGCAACGCGCTCAAGAACGGTCTCCTGCCGGTGGTGGTGGACCGCGCGACGCACCGGCGCCTCCTGGCCCAACCCGGCGCGCCGGTGACCATCGACCTGGAGGCCTGCACCCTCACCCTGGCCGACGGGACGAGCGCGCGCTTCCCGATCGACCCCTTCGCCCGCTACTGCCTCCTCGAGGGCGTCGACGAGCTGAGCTTCCTGATCGACCAGGAGGAAGCGATCGCCGCCTACGAGGGCCGAACCGCCCCCGAGGCCCGGGCCACCTAGAGATCGACGCGGAGATCCAGCATGTCGAAGCCGTCCGTCGGATTCATCGGCCTGGGCATCATGGGAGGCCCGATGGCCGGCCACCTGATCGAAGCGGGTTACCCGCTGACCGTCTTCAATCGCACGCGAGCGAAGACCGAGCCCCTGGCCGCCCGCGGCGCCCGTGTGGCCGGCACGCCCGCGGAGGTCGCCGCGCGCTCGGAGATCATCGTGACCATGGTCACCGATTCGCCCGACGTCGAGGCCGTGGTGGCGGGCCCGCACGGGGTCCTTCAAGGGATCCGCCCGGATTCGGTGGTGGTCGACATGAGCACGGTCTCGCCCGCGGTCGAGCGGCGCCTCGACGCGGCGCTGCAGAAGAAGGGGTGCGCGCTGGTGGACGCGCCGGTCTCCGGCGGCGACGTGGGGGCGCGCAACGCCACGCTGGCGATCATGGCCGGCGGCGATTCCCGGGCGTTCGAGCAGGCGCGCCCGGTGCTCGAGGCGATGGGGCGCACCGTCACCCACTGCGGCCCGGTCGGCAGCGGGCAGGTCGCCAAGCTGAGCAACCAGATCCTGGTGGGCGTCACGCTGCTCGGGGTGAGCGAGGCGATCCTCTTCGCGCGGCGCAACGGCCTCGATCCCGGGGTCATGATCCGGGCGGTGGAGAACGGCGCGGCCGGCTCCTGGCAGCTCTCCAACCTCGGGCCGAAGATCCTGGCGCGCGACTACGCCCCCGGATTCATGGTCGATCTGATCCTCAAGGACCTGCGCCT
>QHXZ01000183.1 GCA_003223165.1 Acidobacteriota bacterium | reverse complement strand
CGTTGCGCAGGACGGTGGCGCGGGGAAGCAGGTTGAACGTCTGGAAGACGAAGCCGATCCTCTTGTTACGCACCCCGGCCAGCTCCCGCGACGACAGGTTCCCGACCGGTGTGTCGCCCAGGAGGTAGGTGCCGCGGGTCGGCACGTCCAGGCACCCGAGGATGTGCATCAGGGTGGACTTGCCCGAGCCGGAGGGGCCCATGATCGCCAGGAACTCGCCGGCGGCGACGTCGAGATCGACGCCGCGCAGGGCGTGGACGGAGGTCGCGCCGGCGTCGTACACCTTGTGGACGCCGGCGATCCGTATCAGGGCGCCGTTCCCGCCCGAGGGCCCCGGCGCGCCGGAGGACACTCCTAGTCCTCCTCGATCTGCCGCGGCCGGGTCGGGTTCTCGAGGGCGAGCTCCTCGCCGTCCTTCAGGCCCTCGAGGATCTGGGCGCGCTCCAGGCTCACCAGGCCCACCTTCACCCGCCGCTCCTCGAAGTAGCGCTGCCAGGTGTCTGACACCTCGTACTTGCCCGACTTGTTCTTGCGCGGCTTGCGCGCGTCCCCCTTCGGGTCCTCGAAGCTCTTCTTCAGGACGTAGACCACCTCGCGGTCGTCCTTCCTGAAGATCGCCTCGACCGGCACGGCGAGGGAGTGGGGGGCCTTCTCGCCGCGCACCTCGACGTTGGCGGTCATGCCGGAGCGGAAATCACCGACCTGCTCCTTGAGCGTGACCTCGATGTCGAAGACCTTCACCTTCTCCTTCAGGTGCGCCGACGGGGAGATGTGCGTCACGGTCCCGTCGAAGTGGCGGTAGGGGAAGGCGTCCACCGTGATGACGACCGGCGCCTTCAGCCGCACGCGGCCGATGTCGACCTCGTTGACCGAGGCCTTGATCAGCATCGAGCCGACCTGGGCCACGGTGTAGAGCACCGTCCCCTCGTTGAAGGACGACACGCCCGAGGTCACCGTCTGGCCCACCTCGACGTTCTTGTGGATGACGTCGCCGTCCATGGGGGAGACGATCTTCACCGTCTGGGTGGTCGAGATCGGCTGGTCGAGCGGGATGCCGCTCTCGACCACGATGCGCATCTTGGTCTGGGCCGCCTCGAGGTCCTCCCTGGAGGTGTCGTACTTGACCTTCGAGTCCTTGAGCTGCTGGTCGGAGAGGAACCCCTCGTCGTGCAGGCGCGTGTTGGTCTTTAGATCTCTCTCGGCATCGGTGGCGCGGATGGTCGCGAGGTTGAGCGTCGAGCGCACCTCGGAGAGAGTCTGCGCCTGGTTCACGTCGGGCTCGACGCGCGCCAGCACCTGCCCCTTGCGGACCTTCTCTCCCTCGCGCGCCAGAAGGTCGGTCACGCGGCCCGAGAGGGTCGACTTGACGTCCACCCGCACCACGGGCTCGATCGTCCCGACCTCGTTGACCGCCACCTGGATGTCGGCGTACTCGGTCTTGCCGAGCCGGATATCGAGGTCCTCGCTCACGAGGCCGCGCTGGCCGCGCGCGTAGCTCCAGCCGGCGTAGAGGGCGCCGGCCAGCAGGACCAGAGCCAGGAGGACGAGGACGGCGCGCCGGCCGGGGCGCCGGCGCCGGCCCGGCCCCGCCAGCGAGGAGTAAAGCGGCGCATCGCCCGGGCCGGGCTCGGCGACCGGGAAGGCGAGCGATGGGTTGGGCTTGGCCATGGACCTCACCGGGACGCCGGCGACCGGCGTCCGCTCCGCATCCTTGGGGGGACCTCCGCCCGGGGACGGTGTGCGCAATAGTAAATGAAGGAGGGCCTCCGTTTCCAGCGTTTGATGCTACGATCGCCGGCACGCCGCGCCCGGAGAGCCGACGGTCGAGCGGTGGGATCCCGGCGCCTTGGCGGGGCCCGCCCGAGGCCCTGAAGCCATGCTCTCCCGGGTCCGGAGCGCGACCCTCCTCGGCATCGAAGCGATCCCCCTGTCCGTCGAGTGCGACCTGGCGCCCGGCATCCCCCAGGTGCTGATCGTCGGCCTGCCCGACACGGCCGTGCGCGAGGCCGCGGCGCGCGTGCGCGCCGCCCTGCGCAACGCCGGCTTCCGGATCCCGCCGCGCCGCATCACCGTCAGCCTGGCGCCCGCCGATCTGCGCAAGCAGGGCGCCGGGCTCGACCTGCCGATCGCGCTCGGGATCCTGGCCGCGGCAGGAGAGGTCCCGCGCGACAGGCTGGAGCGCCTGCTCGTGCTCGGCGAGCTGGCCCTCGACGGCCGGGTGCGCGGCGTCCCCGGCTGCCTGCCGGCGGCGCTCATGGCCCGGCGGGAGAGGATCCCGGAAATGGTCGTGCCGGAGGGAAACCTCGCCGAGGCGCTCGCCATCCCAGGACCGTCGGTGCATGGCGTCGCGGACCTGCTCGAGGCGGTGCGGGTCCTG
>QHXZ01000182.1 GCA_003223165.1 Acidobacteriota bacterium | reverse complement strand
AGCGCGGCGGGCCTCCTGCGCGAGCCGGGCCTCCTGCGCCTGCGCCCCTTCCGGGCGCCGCACCATACGATCAGCGGCGTCGGGCTGGTGGGAGGAGGCCCGGGCCCGCGGGCGGGAGAGGCGACCCTGGCCCACCACGGCGTCCTCTTCCTGGACGAGCTGGCCGAGTTCGGGCGCGCCACGCTCGACGTCCTGAGGCAGCCGCTGGAGGAGGGGAGCGTCCTGATCACCCGCGGCAACCGCGCGGTGCGCCTGCCGGCCCGTTTCACGCTGGTCGCGGCGATGAACCCCTGCCCCTGCGGCCAGCTCGGCCGCAGCGACCGCCCCTGCG
>QHXZ01000187.1 GCA_003223165.1 Acidobacteriota bacterium | reverse complement strand
GCGCCGGCCCGGGCGCACCGCCGGACGCTGCTGGACAACCTGGCGGCCCTGGCGCAGTTCCGCGACCTCGGCCCGCGCCTGGCCGAGGCGGGCGTCCCCTTCCTCCTGCTGAAGGGCGCGGCCTACCTCGGCGACCTGTATGACGATCCGGGGTCCCGCAGGCTGACCGACATCGACCTGCTTGTGCGCCGATCCGATGCGGGGCGCCTCGCCCGGCGGCTGTCGCGGGACGGGTTCCGGGGGGAGGTTGGCGGCCTGTTTCCCGAGGACCGCCGCTTCGAGATGTGGCGGCCCGGTCCGGCCCCATGCCACTTCGAGTTCCACTGGTCGCTGCGTCTTCCGTTCCGTTTCGGCATCGACGAGGACGGGATCTGGGAACGGGCCGATCCGGTCGCCCTGGAAGGCGTCCCCTGCCGCCGGGCCTCCCGCGAGGACGCCCTCCTGTATCACGTCGCGCACCAGGCGGACTCCTACTTCGGTCCATCGCTCAAGTGGGTCCTCGACCTGCGCGAGATGCTCCGCCGCTGGAGGCCGGCCCCGGAGCTCCTGGTGGCACGGGCCTCGGCGTGGCGCGTGCGGACGGCGCTCTACCTCGCGCTCCGGCACCTCGAGAAGATCCTGCCGGGGGAGGTCCCGAGGTCGCTCCTGGAGGGCGTGCAACCGGGATCCCTGCGGGGTTGGCTTCTCGAGCGCTGCCTGACGGAAGACGCGCTGGAGCTGCTGTCGGTCGGGGCCTCGTCCCCCGCACGCTACCCGGTGCGCTGCCTGATGCTCGACCGCCCCTCCGACGCCCTGGCCCTGACCCTGCGCGTCCTGGTGCGTCCCCTGGAGCGCCCCTTGAGCCGCGCCTGCGGCCGCGCGGTCCCTCCCTGGCAGTGGGCTGATTGACCCTCCCGATCGGCGGGTGGTACGCTAGCCTTCAGCCGGGAGCGCCGGCCGCGGGGGCCAGGCGCCGCGGCGCTTCCCTGGAGACGCGGTGGCGGCAGGCGAGGCGGTGAAGCCGGTCCTCTGGACGATCCCCAGGCGCCCCTTGGGGGCCCACATGTCGATCGCCGGCGGGATCGATCTGGCGGTCGAGCGGGCGGCGGCCGTCGGCTGCACGGCCCTGCAGATCTTCACCAAGAGCAGCAACCAGTGGGCGGCGCGATCGCTCCCCGAAGATGAGGTGGAGCGCTTTCGGCAGGCGGTCGTCCGGCACCGCGTCGAGCGGGTCGTGGCGCACGATTCCTACCTCATCAACCTCTGTTCGCCCGACGACGCCCTGTGGCGCAAATCGATCGACGCCTGCGCGCTCGAGCTCGCGCGCTGCGAGCGGCTCGGCGTGCCCTGGCTCGTGACCCATCCGGGCGGCCACATGGGCCGCGGCGAGGAGTACGGGATCGGCAGGATGGCCGAGGCGATCGACGCCATCCACGAACAGGTGACCGCGGGGAGCTCCTCGCTCGCCCTGGAGACGACCGCCGGGCAGGGGACCGTGATCGGACACCGCTTCGAGCAGATCGCGGCGATCATCGCGCGCGCCGCCGCGCCGGCCCGGATCGGCGTCTGCCTCGACACGTGCCACGTCTTCGCGGCGGGATACGACCTGCGCACCCCCGTCGCCTACGCGGAAACGATGGCCCGCTTCTCCGACATTCTCGGCTGGCCGCGGCTCGTGGCGGTGCACGTCAACGACTCCAAGAAGGACCTCGGCGCTCGGGTGGATCGCCACGAGCATATCGGCAAGGGGTACCTGGGGCTCGAGGCCTTCCGGCTGCTGATGAACGACGAGCGACTGCAGGCGGTGCCGCTCGTGCTCGAGACCCCGAAGGACGAGACCTGCCGCGAGGACGTCATGAACCTGGAGACCTTGATGGGCCTGGTCGACGGCGGCAAGGCGCGCCCTGAGGGCCGGCCGGTCCGGGCGGATGCGGCCCGGCGCCCGGGTCGTCCCGCGGGGGCAGGGGCGCGGAGGGCGGGGCGGTGAGCGAGGCGGTGGCCCGGGACAGGAAGGCGACGGTCCTGCGGATCAACGAAATCTTCCACAGCATCCAGGGCGAGTCCCGCCACGCGGGGCGCCCCTGCGTCTTCGTCCGCCTGACCGGGTGCAACCTGCGCTGCTCCTGGTGCGACACGGCCTACGCGTTCGAGGAGGGCGAAGACCGCACCGTGGGCCGCGTTCTGGAGCAGGTGGCGGCGCACGGGACGCGCTTCGTGCTGGTGACCGGCGGAGAGCCGCTGGCGCAGGAGGGGGTCCACGATCTGATCGGCGAGTTGATCGACCGCGGCCACGAAGTCTCCGTCGAGACGGGGGGAAGCCTCGACATCGGCGGCCTGGACCGGCGGGCCATGGTGGTCATGGACCTGAAATGCCCCGGCAGCGGCATGAGTGCCAGGAACCGCTGGGAGAACCTGGCGCTCCTCAAGCCCCTGGACGAGGTCAAGTTCGTCGTGGCCGGCCGGGGGGACTATGAGTGGGCGCGGGAGGCCATCGCCGCCCACCGCTTGGCGGAGCGTTGCTCCCTGCTCCTGTCGCCGGTGCATGGCGCCCTCGATGCACGCTCCCTGTCGGAGTGGATCCTGGCCGATCGCCTGCCGGTCCGGCTGCAGCTCCAGATTCACAAGTACATCTGGCCCCCGGACATGCGGGGCGTCTGAGGGCCGCCTGGATGGCACCCGACACCGCCGTCCGGCCGCTGGCGGTCGTGCTGGTGAGCGGCGGAATGGATTCATGCGTGAGCGCGGCCGTGGCCCGGCGTGACCACGAGCTCGCCTTGCTGCACGTGAGCTACGGCCAGAGGACCGAGACGCGGGAGCGGCGCGCCTTCCGCGACATCGCCCGGCACCTCGGGGTCGCCCGCACCCTCGAGGCGCGCCTCGATCATCTCGGCGCCATCGGAGGATCGGCCCTGACCGATGAAGCGCGCGACGCGGTCGAGGCGCGCCGCGAGGGTTCCTCGATCCCCGACACCTACGTGCCGTTTCGCAACACGCACCTCCTGAGCGTCGCCGTGTCGTGGGGCGAGGTGATCGGCGCCCGGCGCATCTTCATCGGCGCGGTCGAGGAGGACGGCAGCGGCTACCCGGACTGCCGCCAGGAGTACTACGAGGCGTTCAACCGCCTCCTGCGCGCCGGCACCAGGCCCGAGACCGACCTCGCGGTGGTCACGCCCCTCATCCACCTGAGCAAGGCGGAGATCGTGCGGCAAGGAGCGCGGCTGGGCGCCCCCTTCCATCTCACCTGGTCGTGCTACACGGAGAGCGAGATCGCCTGCGGGCGATGCGAGTCGTGCCGGCTGCGTCTCAAGGGCTTCCGGGAGGCCGGCATCCCGGACCCCCTGCCGTACCGGACCTGAGGCGGCATGCAGCTGGACGCGTTCGACTACACGCTGCCGCCCGGTCGGGTCGCCCAGGAGCCGGCGGCGCGCCGCGACGCCGCGCGCCTGATGGTGCTCGACCGCGCGCGCCACGCTCCCGAGGAAACGGTCTTCGCGGCGATCGGCGACCACCTGGGCCCGGGAGACCTGCTGGTCCTGAACGACACGCGCGTCGTCCCGGCACGACTCCTGGCCGCCAAGCCGAGCGGGGGCCGAACCGAGATCCTCCTCCTCGATCGCACAGGCGAAGGGGACGGGGCGGCCGACTGGCGCTGCATGGTGTCGCCCGTCCGCGGGCTGCGCCCGGGCCTCCGGCTGGCGATCGGGCCCGGATTCGAGGCGGAGGTCCTGGTCCTGCCCCAAGACGGTCGGACGCTGGTGCGGCTGCGCTCGGAGAACGGCGCGCCGGAAGCGGCCATCCAGCGCCATGGCCGGCTGCCGCTGCCGCCCTACATACACCGGGAGCCCGGCGACGGGCGCGAGAGCCTCGACCGCGAGCGCTACCAGACGGTCTACGCGAGGCGGGAAGGGGCGGTGGCCGCGCCCACGGCGGGCTTGCACTTCACGCGGGACCTCCTCGAATCCCTGCGGGCCCGGGGGATCGATCTGGCGCACCTGACGCTCCATGTGGGGCCCGGGACGTTCCAACCGGTGCGCGCGGAGCGGATCGAGGAGCACCGCATCGAGCCGGAGCGTTACCGCCTGCCGGAGGAATCGGCCGCGGCGGTCGACGCCTGCCGCGCGCGCGGCGGGCGAGTGGTGGCGGTCGGCACCACGGTCATGCGGGTCCTGGAAGGATGCGCCCGGGAGGGCGGGCGCGTGCGCCCGGGAGCCGGGTGGTGCGATCTCTACATCACCCCCGGGCTCCGGTTCCAGGTCGTGGACGCTCTCGTCACCAACTTCCACCTGCCGCGCTCCTCCCTCCTGATCCTGGTCGCGGCGTTCGCCGGCCGCGAGCGGGTGCTCGACACCTACCGCATCGCAGTGGACCGGCAGTTCCGCTTCTATTCCTACGGCGACGCGATGCTGATCCTGTGAGCGCGCCGTTCTCGTTCAGCATCCTCGCCCGCGATCCGCGCAGCGCCGCGCGGCGCGGCCGGATCACGACCCCGCACGGCACGATCGAGACGCCGGCGTTCATGCCGGTGGGCACGGCCGGGACGGTCAAGAGCCTGACTCCGGAGGACGTGCAGGACCTGGGCTTCGACGTGATTCTGGGGAACACCTACCACCTGGCCCTGCGGCCGGGCGAGGAGGTGATCCGACGGCTCGGCGGC
>QHXZ01000185.1 GCA_003223165.1 Acidobacteriota bacterium | reverse complement strand
GAGGCCCACCCCGAGAGGCGGCCCCTCGAAGAAGGGGGTCCGTCTCACCCAGGCGGGCAGCGCCAGCTGGAGTCCGCGGACGAGAGGCACCAGGACGAAGATCCCCCAGAGCCCGTAGACGATCGAGGGGATGGCCGCCAGGAGCTCGGTCAGGAAGATGAGCGGCTGCCGAAGCGCCCGGGGCGACAGGTCGGACAGGAAGACCGCGATCCCGAGCGCCACGGGGGTCGAGATCAGCAGGGCGAGGAGCGACGAGTAGAGGGTCCCCCAGATGAACGGCAGGGCGCCGAACCGGCCGGCGACGGGATCCCAGGTGGTCGTCCTCCAGAAGGCGAGGCCGAACTGCCGGATCGAGAGCAGCGACTCGCTCCAGAGGACGATGCAGACCCCCGCGACCAGGCAGGGAACCAGGATCGTCCCGAGGCCCATCACGATCCGGAAGGCGCGCCCCTCCCCCGCAGGCGCCCGGCGCGCTCGGTCCGTCCAGAGTCTCATGCCTCAGCGTCTCCGGGCCGCGGGCGCCCTCAGCCGGCCTTGATCTTCTTCAGGGCCACCATCTCGAGGTCGACCACGTCCTTGGGCAGCGGGGCGTAGCCGAGATCGCCGGCGAATTTCTGCCCGTCGCTCAGGGCCCACTTCATGAAGTCGACCATCAGGCGCGAGCGGCTCTTGTCCCGCGGAGACTCGTAGAGCAGGATCCAGGTGAACGAGGAGATCGGATAGACGTTCTTGCCCGGGGCGTTGGTGATCGAGACCCGGAAGTCGGGCGGCATCTGGCGCGCCGCGGCGCCGGCCGCGGCCGCGACCGTCTCGAGAGAGGCGCGCACGAACTCGCCGTCGAAGCTCTTCACGGAGCCGTAGGCGATCTTGTTCTGCAGGGCGTAGATCAGCTCGACGTAGCCGATGGCACCCGGGGTCTGCTTGACCAGGCCGGCCACCCCCTCGTTCCCCTTGCCGCCCACTCCGGCGGGCCAGTTCACGGCGGTCGCGACGCCCACTTTGCTCTTCCAGTCGGGCGAGACCTTGGCCAGGTAGTCGCAGAAGATGTACGACGTCCCCGAGCCGTCGGCGCGGTGCACGACGGTGATCTCGGAGGCGGGGAGGGCGACGCCCGGGTTGTCCTTGGCGATGGCCGGGTCGTTCCACTTCGTGATCTTGCCCAGGAAGATGTCCGCCAGCACCGGGCCGGTGAACTTCAGCTCGGCGTCGACGTCGGCGAGGTTATAGATCGGCACGACGCCGCCCAGCACCGCCGGGAAGTGAAGGATCCGCCCCGGGGCCGCCTGCAGCTGCTCGTTGGTCATCGGGCCGTCCGTGGCCCCGAAGAAGACCGTCTGGTTGGTGAGCTGGCGGATCCCGCCTCCCGATCCGATCGACTGGTAGTTGATTCTCACGTCGGGGTGCAGGGCATTGTACTCGGAGAACCACTTGGAGTAGAGAGGGTACGGGAAGGTCGCCCCCGCGCCGTCGATCTGGACGGACTGCGCCGAGGCCGGCGCGGCGAGGAGCGCCGCCCCGGCGATGGTCAGCCCACCCATCAGGCCGCGCAACGATTTCAGCATGGTGTCACCTCGTCTCTCTGTCATGAGTGATCTCAGAAGTTGAACAGCGCGTGCAGCCCGTAGCGCTTCTCGTCGGGCTTCGCGAGCGCGGTGTCGTAAGTCACGTTCTCATAGTCGAGCAGGAGGGCCGCCGTCGCCGGCGCCTGCAGGCTGTGGAACCAGTAGGCCACGCCCGCGATCTTGCGGTCCTTCGCGGCGTCGACGTTCTTGTTGGGCTTCAGATGGTCAAATCGGAGCAGGCCCTCCCAGCCTTTGGGGCTGCGCGGCACGACCCAGACCGAGTACCCCTGCGACTTGACCTCGGCCGCGGCGGGCACGACGGGCCCCGACCGATCGGCCGCGTCGAGGTGCTCGAAGCCGGCGTTGACGTACTTGTGCTCGAAGGTGGCGGTGTAGATGAACCGACGGCGGGCGTCGCCCTGGATGTAGTTGTCGGCGTCGTAGAAGGCGGTCAGCCGCAGCCCCTTGAGCACGCCCGCCTGCGGCATCGGCCGCAGCGTGCCGCGGATCTGGATCGCCTTCTGGTCGTTCGCCTCGGCCTTGGAGTAGGTGTCGCCGTTGTAGTACCCGACATGCACGTCGCCGAAGTTGCCGGGCGCGCTGTAGTGAGCCGACAGCCCGAAATCGGAGGAGCTCATGAACCCCTCCCGCTCCACGAAGATCTGCCCCTGGAACCGGTAGCGGTAGATCCCCTCCTCCCAATCGACATAGGGAGTGTGATGGACGCCCAGCCGGACCCAGGATCCCTTGGTCCACTTGTCGTCGAGGTTGAACTGGCCGTAGGCGTACTTGAGCCGGTAGGTGAGGCTCCCGTCCAGGCTGGTGCTGACCTTCTCGCCCGCCGCGAGCCCGGTCGTCGTGGTCGTCAGGCGGGAGACGTCCGGCGTGACGCGGAAGGAGACGTTGTGCGAGATGTTCCCGGTGATGTTGATGTAGGCACGGGTGACATTGAAGGCCGCCGGATGGTACGTCTTGGTCGTGGTGCCGTCGACGGCGGAGGCCAACGGCTCGTCCTGGTAGCTGTATTCGGTGAAGATCGTCGCGCCCACCTTGATCGTCGGCGTGTCGTCGGGCGGCGTGTAGCCGGCGGCCGGCGTGACCTGGGCAAGGCTCGGCGGACCGGCGAGCAGGGCCGCGGCCGCCACGGCGCCAATCAGGACTCGGACCAGGGATCTGGGTGCGCTCATCGACGAGGCTCCTCCGCTGAAGTTCGGTTCGATGGTTGCCGGGCGGTGTGACGGTCACGCGACGAGGGAACGGTGCTGGGGCCGCCGGGCCCCTCAGGCGGCGGGGAGGGAGCCCCGGAAGGTCGTGCCGGCGCCCGGGCGGCTATCGACCTCGCCCGTGCCTCCCATCGCCTGGACCAGGTGCTTGGCGATGGCCGGCCCGAGGCCGGTGCCACCTTCGCGGCGATCGCGGGAGCGATCGGCGCGGTAGAACCTTTCGAAGACGCGCCCCAGGTCCTCGGGCTGGATGCCGACCCCGTTGTCGAACACCGAAAGGACGACCCGCCCGTTCCCGGCGGCCGCGCCGACGCCGATGCGGCCCCCCTCGGGGGTGAACTTGACGGCGTTGTCCAGGAGGTTGATCAGGACCTGGGCGAGGCGGTCCCGGTCGGCGCGCGCCGCCGGGGTGCCGTCCGGGATGGCGACCGACAGCGTCTGGCGCTTCCCCTCCGCCGCGGGACGCACCACCGCCTCCGCCTGGGCCACGGCGTCGCGCGGCGCGACCGGCACCAGGGTGAGGCGCGCCTGCCCCTGCTCCACCGCGGCGAGATCGAGCAGGTCCTCGATCAGCTCCCGCAGCCGCTCGGCGTGCCGGTGGATCACCCCGACGAACTCGGCGGCCTGGGCGGGGTCCTTGAGCCCCCCGTCCCGCAGCGTCTCGGCGTACCCCTTGATGGCCGTGAGCGGGGTGCGCAGCTCGTGCGACACGTTCGCCACGAACTCGCGTCGCACCTGCTCGAGACGCTTCAGCTCGGTGACGTCGTGGAAGACCGCCACGGCGCCGACCGTCCGCGGCCCCTCATGGATCGCGGCGAGGCTGGCGCGGATGACCTTCCCCCGGCCGCCTCCCAGGACGATCTCGCGGGTCAGCGGCTCGGCCGCCCCGAGGGCCGCCTCGACCGCCTCCTGCAGGGCCGGGACGCGCGCGGCCTCCAGCGGCCGGCGCCCCTCGACCGGCTGTTGGGCCGCGAAGATGCGGGCGAAGGCGCCGTTCGCGAGCAGGATCGTCCCCGTCGCGTCGGTCAGAAGGACCCCTTCCACCATGCCGTCCAGGACGGTGCGCAACTGGTTGCGCTCGCGCGCCAGGAGCGCCAGGCGCTCCTCGAGCTGGCCGGCCATCCGGTTGAGCGAGCGGGCCAGGCGCGCCACCTCGTCGTTCCCTGAGGCGTAAGCGCGCGGCCCCGGACGCCCCTCGGCGATGTCCGAGGCGACCCGCGCCATCTCCCGGAGCCGGCGCGCCGGGCGCCACGCCAGAAGCCAGCCCAACAGCGCCGCCAGCGCCACCGAGAGGGCCGCCGCCTTCAGGATCGGCAGGCGCAGCTGCTCCTGGGCGAGCCGCACCGCGGTCAGCGGGACCGCCAGCCGGACCACGCCGCGGCGCGGGTCGGCCGGATCGATCCGGCGCGCGACGTACAGCATGTTCTCGGCCAGGGTGTGGCTGTAGCGCACGGCGCGTCCCTCGCCGTCGCGCATCGCCTCGACGATCTCCGGGCGCCCGGCGTGGTTCTCGACCCCGGCCAGCGCCTCGCCGTCCAGCTCGGTGTCTCCCAAGACCTTGCCGTCGGCGGCGACGATCGTGACCCGCACCGACAGGTCCCGGCCGAAGCGATCGGCGAACCCGTCGGCGGCGCGCGCCAGGTCGGGCTCGGCGGCCAGGAGGTCGCCCACCAGGCGCGCCTCGTCCGCCAGCCGCGCGGCGGTCTCCTCGGTGACGTGGCGATCGATGGCGCGGTTCAGGAAGGTCCCGGCGGCGAGGGCGGCGAGGGCGGCGACCAGGACGAACGACAGGGTGAGGCGATGCTGGATTCTCAGGGAGCCGCTCCCTCCGCCCGGCCGTCGATCCGGATCCGCGGACGGGCTATCAGTCCGAGGCCTCGAACCCGGCGGGGCGGAAGCGGTAGCCGACGCCGCGCACCGTCTGGATCCACTCTCCGACCGATCCCAGCTTGGCGCGCAACCGCT
>QHXZ01000184.1 GCA_003223165.1 Acidobacteriota bacterium | reverse complement strand
GTGGTCGCGGTGTAGAAGTCGGCCTTCACCATCTGCTTCAGCCCTTCGAGGATCAGCGCCTCGCCCACCGGCACGATGACGTTCGACGGCGGGGCCATCACCTTCACCTTCGGGATGGCCCGGAAGAGCGCCTCGATCTGCTGCACGCCGAGCGAGCGCGGCTTCGCCTCGGGGCTCAACCCGGCGGCGCGGCAGATCTCCTCCGCCACCTTGGCGCTGACGCGCGAGAAGTCGGACTGCAGCGCCGTCTTGAGCGTGCGTCCCTTGGTGTCCCCCAGCATGGCGATCAGGATGCCCAGCTCGACGCCGTAAGGGTGCGGCTTGATCGCCAGCGGCTCGCGCGGCAGCTCCTGCGTCAGGCGCTCGCGCTGAAACTCGTCCCCCTTCGGCGGCTTGTAATGCACCGTGGCGTGCGGGTTGGCCAGCGCCGACTGCATGATGTAGTCGTCCACCGAGCGCCGCCCCTTCTTGTAGGTGCCGGCCAGCTCCATCTCGACGCGCGTGCCGTGATCGCGGTCCCACTCGCTCTCGCGGTCGGTCAGCACCTTCGGCTCGTTCTTCGCCGTGTCGATCTGGATCTCGAAGAAATGCGCCGGCTTCTTCTTCCCGGTGCGCGAAGTGATGCGCACCGGCTGGCCGGTGGTCAGCTGGGCGTACATGCCGGCCGCCGAGATGCCGATCCCCTGCTGGCCGCGGCTCTGCTTCATGGTGTGGAACTTCGATCCGTACAGCAGCTTGCCGAAGACGCGCGGGATCTGGTTGCGCACGATGCCGGGGCCGTTGTCGGTGATCGCCAGCCGGAAGCGGTCCTCGGCCAGCTCCTCGATGACGATCTCGAGCGCCGGCAGGATCCCCGCCTCCTCGCAGGCGTCGAGGGAGTTGTCCACAGCCTCCTTGGTCGCCGTCAGGAGCGCCTTGGCCGGGTTGTCGAAGCCGAGCAGGTGGCGGTTCTTCTGGAAGAACTCGGCGACCGAGATCTCGCGCTGGCGCCTGCCGAGCGACTCCGCCGTCTCGCGCCGCCGCGCCGGGGCCGCGGCGCGCGCCACCGCCGCTCCCACGGGCGGAGAAGGAACCGGGTCCGAAGCCGGAGCCTCCGCGGCGTCCGGGCCGCTCGCGGCGGCCTTCCCGCCGGCGTCCGGGGCGCCCTTCGCCGGCCGGAAGAGGTCCATCTGCACGACCTTCCCCTTGCCGGCCGTCCTCGCGGCCGTCCCGCCGCGCCCCTTCGGCCGGCGCCCGGTGTGCGGATTCGCCTGCGCCTTCGGCCGCCTTTGGTCCGCCGTCGCCTTCGCCGCCCGTTCCTTCTTTGCCAAGGGCCGTCTCCCTGGGGCGGGTCCGCCGCCGATCGGCCGGGGGCCCGTCCGCCGGAAAGTCTAGCAGAGTGGCGCCCTATTAATAATGATGGGGGGAGGGGGAGTGCGATTTGGTAATGCGGCTCCGCGCCCGCCGGGCCCGCCGCTCAGCCGGATCGGCCGGGGCGAAGCTCCTCGAGCTCGTCGACCGTTTTGGGCCAGTCGTCCTTGAGCAGGCGCGACAGCGCCCGGTCGGCGAGCAGGCGGCCTTCCGTCTGGCAGCGCGGGCAATAGTTGCACTCGTTCTCGGCGTAGACGATCCGCTGCACCGCGGTGCCGCAGGCCGGGCAGGGCCGCCCGTAGCGGCCGTGCACCGCCATCCCGTCGCGGAAGGCGGTGACCTTTTCGGGGAAGCGGTCCCCCGTCTCGCGCCGCAGCCGCTCCGTCCACTCCGTGAGGACGTCCCGCGTCGCCGCGCGCAGGCGGGCGACCTCCTCGTCCCCGAGCTGGCGCGTGAGCCTTAGCGGCGAGAGGCGCGCGCGGTGCAGGATCTCGTCCGAGTAGGCGTTGCCGATGCCACTGAACAGGCGCGGGTCGGTGAGGGCCCGCTTGAGGGTGTGCCCTTCCTTCAAGAGCGCCTCGCGGAACGCTGCGGGCGACGCCTCGAGCACCTCGAGGCCGCCGCGCTCGAACTCCTGCAGCGCGGCCGCGCCGCGTACCAGGTGCAGCGAGGCCCGCTTCTTCGATCCGGCCTCCGTCAGCAGCAGCGTCCCGGTCGGAAAGTCGAAAGCCGCGAGGCCCAGGCGCCCCGGGATCTTCGCCCCGGCGTCCTTGAAGCGGAAGCGCCCGGCGATCATGAGGTGGACGACCAGGAAGAGGTCGTCCTCCAGCTCGAGGACGATCCGCTTGCCGATGCGGCGCACGCCGGTGACCGCGCGCCCTTCCGCCTCGCGGATCGGCGGCGTCACGCTGCGCAGGACGAACGGGCTCGCGAGGCGCACGTGCCGCAGCACCTGCCCCACGACGCGCGGCCGCAGGCTCTCGATGTAGACCACCACGTCGGGAAGCTCGGGCATCGGCCTCCACCACCCCGCGCCGGCCGCCGCCCGCGCGGGCCACAACCGGGACCGGCCGCACCGGCGGCGCCCGCATCCAACGCCGGCCGCTAGCGGAAGAGCAGCAGCGCCTTCTCCAGGGTCGAGAGCA
>QHXZ01000068.1:19367-20415 GCA_003223165.1 Acidobacteriota bacterium | reverse complement strand
AACTACCGCCTGTTCATCGGCGGCCAGCTGATCTCGCTCGTCGGCACCTGGCTGCAGTCGGTGGCCCAGTCCTGGCTGGTCTACCGCCTCACCGGATCGTCCCTGCTCCTGGGGCTCGCCGGCTTCTGCGGCCAGATCCCGGTCTTCATGCTGGCGCCTCTGGGCGGCGCCGTGGCCGACCGCCACGACCGCCGGGCGCTCCTGGTCGCCACCCAGACTTCGTCGATGCTCCTCGCCTTCGCGCTCGGCGGATTGACGTTGGCCGGATGGATCACGGTCGCCGACGTCTTCGTGCTCGCCGCCCTCTTGGGCGTGGTGAACGCCTTCGACATCCCGGTGCGCCAGGCGTTCGTGGTGCAGATGGTCGGCCGGGACGACCTGCCGAACGCCATCGCCCTGAACTCGTCCGTCTTCAACGCGGCGCGGATGCTCGGCCCCGCCGTCGCCGGCATCCTGGTGGCGATGGTCGGGGAAGGATGGTGCTTCGTGATCAACGGCGCGAGCTACCTCGGCGTGATCGCGGGCCTGCTGCTGATGACGCCGTCGCCCAACCCACGCCGGGCCGCCGTCTCGTCGGCCGTCGCCGACATCCTGGACGGTTTCCGCTTCGTGGCGCGCACCGGGCCGATCCGCGCCCTGCTGGCCCTGCTCGGCCTCGTCAGCCTGCTCGGCATGCCGTTCAGCGTGCTGATGCCGATCTTCGCCGATCGGATCCTGCACGCCGGGGCGCGGGGCCTCGGGATGCTGATGGGGGCGACCGGCGTGGGGGCGCTGGGAGCGGGCGTCCTGCTGGCCTTTCGCGCCAGCCCCCGCGGCCTGGGGCGCTGGGTGGCGGCCTCCGCGGCGGGGTTCGGCGTCGCGCTGGTGCTCTTCACCCTGTCACGCACCTTCCCTCTCTCGGTCGCGCTCCTGGTCGCCGTCGGCTTCTGCATGGTGCTGCAGTTTGCCGCCTCGAACACCCTCCTGCAGACGCTCACCCCCGACGTCCTGCGCGGCCGGGTCATGGCGGTCTACTCGATGATGCTGATGGGGATGGCCCCGTTCGGGG
>QHXZ01000068.1:0-19356 GCA_003223165.1 Acidobacteriota bacterium | reverse complement strand
TTACGGCGCCCCCGGGACCCTGGCCGCGGGCGGGGTGGTGTCGATCCTCGGCGCCCTGGCCTTCGCCTCCCACCTGCCGCGCCTGCGCGTCGAGGCGCGCGCCCTCATCGCCGCGCAGCAGATGGCCGGCGGCGAGCCGCCCGACCAGGTGATCGGCGCGCCCGTGTCATGACGGGCCGTCCTCCGGCAGCTCGGGATACCAGCCGTAGGCGGAGAGGATCCGCAGCAGGCGCGGGTCGTCGGCCGAGAGCGGCGGCAGCCAGGTTCCCAAGAGGGTGCGCCGCCACCAGGCGCCGCCCGGGTCGCCGAGCGGAGCGAACTCGTAGCGGTAGAGCCGCGCGCGGATGAAGCGCGGCGGGTGATCGGGAAACGGGTCGTTGGCCAGGAGGCTCAGCGTCCCGGCGTCGTCGTGCAACAACTTCCAGACGAAATGCAGCGTCCAGGGGTAGCGGCTGGGCGTGGACATGGCCGCGAACCAGATCTGCCAGTCGAGGCGGTAGTGATACGGCGAGACGACGCAGGGCCGCCGGTTGGGATCGCCCGGCTTGCAGGGGAACTCGTACTCCTTCCAATGCGTGCTCGCGCCGGGAACTTCCTCGTCCGTCCGCTCGAAGACGATCTCCGGGCGCTGGCGGCCCACGCTGCCGAAGGCGCCGTAGGTGTTCACCAAGTCGAGGCGGTTGAAGGAGGTGTTCATCGCCTGGTGGCTCGAGAGCAGGTTGCGCACCGGGTCGATGCTGAGGAACGCCACCACCGCCACCAGGACCGCCACGACGACGCCGTGCGCGCGCGACGGCCGGGACTCGGCGGCGGCGCGTTCGGCGCGCGCCACCAGCCGCGCCGGCAGCACGCGGCGCAGCAGGGTGTCGTCGAAGCAGGCCAGGATCGGGACGATGGTCAGCCAGTTCAGGAACGACAGGTTGCCGCTCAGGATCAGGATGACCTGGAAGCAGAGCATCAGCGCCCCGGCGATGTGCCGCGCCAGGCGCGGCCCGAACGCGAACCAGGGCGCGACCAGCTCGCACAGGTGGTTGTAGAGCACGCCGCCCCTCTGGAACCAGCGCGGCATGAAGTGCAGGAGCCGGCTCAGCGGGTTGGGGATCGGCTGGGTCTCGTAGTGGAAGTCGAGGCAGGTCAGGTCCCGCCAGCACGGATCCCCCCGCATCTTGATCAGGCCGGCGCCGAGCATGATGCGGAAGATCAGCCAGCGGAATAGCAGGATGACCGCGACCGGAGGGGGCCGGCGGGGAAACGGCCGCCCGTCGAAGAGCGGGCAGAGGAAGATCGACAGGAAGCCGGTCTCGAGGAGCTGGATCTCCCAGCCGTAGCCGTACCAGTCCTGGCCGACGTTCACGAACGACATGTAGAGCGCCCAGAGCACGAAGAGCAGGAGGGCGTTCGCGAACCCCAGCAGGACGACGAGCGACAGCACAGCACCCGTCCAGGCCAGGGCCAGAAGCGCCCCGTCGGAAAGGCCGGCCCAGAAGATGCCGGGGAACTCGAGGAAGCCGCCGAGACGCGATCCGAAATGCTCCTCGATCCGGGCGAGGAAGAGATCGGCGGGCAGCAGGCCGCGGTGGCCGACCAGCGGCAGCACCTGGCGGGCGAGCGACAGGAAGGCGACGAAGTAGACCAGGCCGAGGAGCCGCAGGATCAGGAAGCGGGTCAGCCAGTACGGGGAGCCGGCCCCTCCCCAGCCGGCCGCTCCCCAGCCGGGGGCGCCACGGCCCAGGACCAGGTCGAGGGCGCGGCGCCACCAGGGCAGCGCGGTCCCGGGACTCGCCGCTTCGGAACCGGCCGCCGCGTCCACCGTCATGCCTGGTCAGGCTCCTAGCGGAACCGGATGACCCCGACGTTCTGCTCGATGGCGATCGTCGTGCCGTACGGGCTCGACAGGCGCTGCAGCCGCTCGAGGATGGCGCGGGCGACCCGCGGCGAGGCGAGACGCGGCACGCCGCTCTCCGTCAGCCGCCGGCCATACCCCAGGTCGACGGGGTAGAGGCGGATCTCCGCCAGGCGGCCGCCCTGGAAGCGGCTGACCGCGACGATCGTCTGGAACACCACCTCGTCGTCGAATTCGACCGCGTTCAAGAGGGCGCTCAGGTCGGCGTCGGTCGCCTTGGACGGGTCGCCCAGCGCCGAGGCCACGAGGTCGCGGTAGGTCTCGTGCAGATCGGCGGGGATCGGCTCCTGGATGTCGCTCCAGAAGAAGTTGCCCAGGCCGTAGAAGATCGGCTTGCCCTTGTACACCTCGATCGGACCCGTGGCCCAGGAAGGCGTCGGCGCCGGCGTCGAGGGCCGCGTGGGCCAGGACCGGCAGGAAGTCGCCCGGCTCGTCGCAGCTGAGGCCGCCCTCGTGCGCGTGGATGGTGGCGATCAGGAAGTCGGAGTGCTGCTTCCCCTGGCGGATCGCCTGCAGGTTCTCGGCGAGATCGACCGGGTCCATCTCGTAGTGGTAGCCGAACCGCTCCCCGAGGCGGAAGCGGGTGTCGAACAGCGTCATCTCCGCCGGCGGAGCGCCCGCGCCTCCGGGGGACGCGGCCTTGCCGCGCTCGGCGTCGAACTCGTTGCAGGACCGGAGGGACGCCTGGATGGTGCCGCGCAGGGAAGCGAGCGTGCGCATGGTCTCCCCAGGGACGACCGTGTAACGGGTCGTGCGCAGCGCGTTGACGCCCGGACGGCCCGGGGCCTGGCCGCGCGGCGGCAGGGCCTGCAGCAGCTCGGTGAAGGAGGAGACCATGGACACCATGCCGACGCGCCCCGACTCGGTCTCGAGGTAGCGCGCCGCGCGGGCCTCGGCGCGGTTCTCCCCCGCCCCGGCGTGCACCAGGCCGGCCTCGTCCAGCCAGCGGGCGGTCTCCCGCATCCCTTCGACGCCCCAGTCCATGGCGTGGTTGTTGGCCCGCGCCAGGAGATCGAACCCCATCGACTTGAGGTCGCGGGCCACCTCGGGCGCGGCCACGAGCGCCCAATCCTCCCGGGCGCCGTGCGGCGAGCCCTTGAAGCCGCGGATGTCGAACGCCACGTTCTCGAAGTTCCCGAACGCCGCGTCGGCGCCCTTCACGATCGCCATCACGGAGGCGAAGGGCGCGTCGCGCTTGAGCAACTGCGACAGGGGGCGCGAGATGATGCAGTCACCCACGGCCGCGAGCGTGAAGCCGTCGGCGATGCTCATCTCCAGCTCGCGTTCCGGAGGACGCCGGGGGTCGAAGTAGCGCGGCGCGGCCGGCGGCGTGGCCGGCGGCTCTCCGGCCAGGGCGGACGCGCCGAGCGCCAGCGCCAGGACTGCACCCAGCGCGAGGCCACGTCGCATGCCTGGGTCTCGTCGATCGTCCCACGGTCCGGTCATCGTCCTCCCCCCCGAAGCAGGTGCATGGTGGCGCGGAGAGTGTGGCATAGGTTCGGCGCGGAACGGCGGGGCGGGGATCAGTTTCCGGTGAGCTGCAGGAGCGAGCGTACCTTCTTCCGGAACGACGGGTCGTCCCATTTCTGCGCGCCGTAGTAAGTGCGCAGCACCTCTCCGCCGCGTCCGACGAGGTAGGTCCGCGGCACCGAGTAGGCCAGGTTGAGCCTGCCGGCGAGCCCCCCCTGCGGGGCGCGATAGCTGCGGAACGAGGGGTCGAGCTTCGAGCCGTAGGCGCGCACGCGCGCGCCCGCCGCCGCGTCCTCGACCGAGATCAGGATCAGGCGCCCGCCCATCCTTTCGAAATCGTCCCTGAACTTCAGCAGCCCCGGCAGCTCCGTCTGGCAGGGCACGCACCAAGTGGCCCAGAAGTGCACCAGGGACGGCCTGTCGGTCAAGGTTTTCAGCGAGACCTTCGCCTCGTCCGGGCCGACCATGTCGAAGGTGGCGGTCGGCGCGCTCTCCGGCGGCGCCGGGCCGCACGGTCCCCCTTCGGCGCGCAGCAGCGCCAGCGCCGGCCCCATGGCCGCGTCCAGGTTCTCGTGCGGGTAGAACCAGGCGTCCACCACCTGGCCGGTGGCGGAGATCAGGAAGGTGGTCGGCGTGGAGACGACCCTGTAGAGGTCCTGCGCGAAGCCGCTCGAATCGTCGAGGACCGGCCAGGTGATGCCGTTGGTGCGGACGTAGGCCTCGGTCACCCGGCGGTGCGAGTAGCCGTCGGGGCGGTCGCCCCGGATGAGCGCCACGGAGACGACGTTGATCTCCCCGGGATGATCGCGCACGCGGCGCACCAGCTGGGGGATCTCCTTCTGGCAGTGCTTGCAGGTCGCCGACCAGAAGACCAGGAGCGTCGGCTTCCCGTCCGCCGAGCGCGCCTTGAAGGTCGCGTCCCTGCCGCTCGACAGCTCCGGCAGCGTGAATCCGGGAGCGCAGTGCCCGAAGAGCGCGGTCGCCGGGTAGTACGGCGGCACGCCGGTCATGGCCGGAGGCGAAGCGCCCTGGGCGACGCCGCGGATGAGCTGCTCCGCGGTGAGGCGGGCCGGCGGGCGCGAGATGACCTCGTTCAGGCCCTTGATCTTCGCGATCACCAGGGCGCCGCCGCGGCTCACGAGCGCCAGGTTCGGCACGTCCGTCACGTCGAGCTGCTTCGACAGCGCGAACCCCTCGTCCATCAGCAACGGCACGTCGGGCGGCAGGTCCAGCATGCAGAACCTCTCCCAGAGCATGTCCGGCTGCTGGTCCTCGCGCCTGCCCGCCACCGCGAACACGTCGTACTGCGGCGTGCGCTGCCTGAGGAAGCGCGCGAAGGTGACCAGGGCCGACTCGGAGAGGCCGTACCCGGGCGCCCAGAAGATGAGCGCCAGGGGACGCCCCCGGCCGATCCGCCCCTGCAGGTCGAACGGCGCCTCCTCGACTCCCCCGGCCCGCCCGCGCAGCTCCTTGATGGGGGTCGAGACGACGAGGGCCCCTGGCGCCGGCGGGCCCGCCGATGAGGCGGGCGCGGTGGCCTGGGCGCCTCCCGGGGCGGGTGGGGCGGCCGGGCGCGGCCGCGCGCCGGTCGGCGGCATCACGGGAGCCGCGGGGGCGGCCGGAGCGGCGACCGGGGCCGCCGAGGCCGGGGCGCCCGCCTCAGGCGGAGCGCCCTCCACCGGCGGGGGCGCTCCCGGCGGCGGGGGCGCCGCCGGCGGCGTCTCGGATTGTGCCACCTGAGGCGCGGGCGGCTCGACGCGCGTCAGGCTGGCGCGATAGCCACGCTCGGCGAGCACCACCAGCGCCAGAAGGCCGGCATACGCCGCCGCGGAGCGGCGCAGATCGGGGGTCGGGTGGCGGAGATCGACAAGGAGATCGCCGAGGATCCGCAGCGGATTGCGCCACGCGGCGATCGCCGCCAGGACCGGGACGGAGGCGTTGATGCAGTAGAGCCTGAAGCACCAGGCGCACAGGAAGCCGATCTTCACGGTGGAGACGTAGTAGAGGTAGGCGGAATACCCCACCGTCCCAAGCCCGATGGCGGCGACGTACGCCAGCAGGCGCGGCCGCCGGAACGAGGCGACCGTCAAGGCGAGGAGCAGGAGGTAAGTGGGGATCCCCAGGGCCGAGATCGGCACCCCCAGGAGCTCCGAATAGCCGCTCGTGTTGACCACCTCGCAGTTGGTGGTCTCGTCCTGCGGGCAGTTGCTGAGCGTGACCGAGGAGTCACCGTACATCTCGTTGTCGTGGAAGCGGGTCAGGTAGAGGCAGATCGCCGTGGCGGCGACGAGGAGCGCGGACAGGAACAGAAGCGATGCGGCGCGCATCGCCCGGGACGCTGCACCCTGCGGACGGTCGGACAGGTTCACGTGAGCCTCGACCGGGCATCATAGACCCAGTTTCGAGGCGAGGCAAAGCGAGGCCGGCCGCCGGCGCGCGCTGGTCCACCGGCCGGTGAAGTGCTAGGATGCCTTTAATTCAGGATGCCTTCCATTTGGAGGACACCACCATGAAAGAGATCCATTGGCTCAAGGATGTCGACGCCGCCCTGAGCGAGGCGAAGACCGCGCGGAAGCCGGTCCTCCTCGACTTCAGCGCGGCGCCCATGTGAGGGGGGTGCGCTCGGCTGGAAGCCGAGGTCTACCCCGAAGCACGCGTCATCGACGCCATCGCGTCGAATTTCCTGCCCGTCAAGATCCACATCAAGGAGCAGAAGCAGACCTTCGAGCGCTTCAACGCTCTCTGGACCCCCACCCTCCTCATCCTCGACCCTGACGGCGTGGAGAGGCATCGGGTGGAGGGTTTCCTCCCGGCGGACGATTTCCTGGCCCAGCTCGATCTGGGGCTGGGCAAGATGCACTTCCAGCGCGGCGCCTATGCCGACGCGGAGAAGCGCTTCCGCTCGGTCTGCGAGGCCCGGGCCGGGAGCGGGGCGGCGCCCGAGGCCTGCTACTGGGCGGGCGTCGCCGCCTACAAGGCGGGCAACGACCCCGCGCCGCTCAAGGCGGCGGCGAAGCTCCTGAAGGGCCGGTACCCCGACAGCGAGTGGAGCCGCAAGGCGTCCGTCTGGGACCACTAGGCAGGACGGGATCGGCGCCCGGTGGCGGCGCGCCGGCCCCGCCGGCGGATGCGCTCAGCGCTCCGGCGGGACGGCGTCGATGAAGCGCGCGCGGGCGAGGAAATCCTCCAGCAGCTTCTCGGCGAGCGGGGCCTGGTCGACCGGGACGGCGGTGATCACCTGGTGCACGTCGTTGCCGTCCGTGTCGTAGAGGAAGTACTGCAGCGTCGCGACCGGCCGGCCATCCTGGCCGGTCGACTGCCGGATCTGACGGAAGCCCTGGAAGGCGCCCGGGAGCTTCTCGTCGGCGCGCAAAAGCGTGCTCTTCTCCTTGCCGCGCATCGCCTCCTCGAATTCCCTCCGGAACTGCGCCGGGCTCTCGAGGGCCCCGAGGGGATAGGCGAAGACCGTGACCAGCAGGCCGCTCGCGTGCGTCCACTCGGAGCGCGTATCCTTGTTGTCCTTGAAGTACTCCCAATCGGCGACCTTGCGGCTTCCCTTCCAGGCGCTGTCCTGCAGGGACAGATCGAGATCGTGGTCGAGGCGCGGCTTCAGGCGGGCGCTGGCCGTCGCCGCGCCCGCGATGGCGAGGACCGACAGGGCCCCTCCGGCGATGGCCAGCTTCCAGAGCAGGGGGCGGCGCTCCAACCGGTCCGGCTTGGTGCGCGGCGCGAGGATGTTCACGGCGGAGAGCGCGCTGACCTTCGCCACGATGATGATGAACAGGCAGAAGATGAGCGTGCCCGGTCCTTCGGCATCCTTCGAGTCGAGGAGGCTGAGGGCCGCCCCGGTGAACAGCAGCATCTCCCAGCAGAAATGGAACACCGCCAGGGCCGGGTGGCCCAGGTAGAGCAGCCCCGCCCCGGGGAAGGCCAGGGAGAGGCAGGTCGCGAGCGCCGCCGAGCGGAAGACGGTGCCGCACGAGGCGCACTTCGAAGGGGTTGGCGGGTTGGCCGCGGCGCATTGCGGGCAGTGCCAGACGGGCAGCGGCGCCGCGGCGGACGCCCCTTCGAGCAGCATCCTGCCCTTGAGGCGCGGCAGCAGGAGGGCGACGAGCTTCTTGTCACCGCCGAGCTGCAGCGACCAGCCCTGCTTCTTGCCTTGCGCCGGCTTGATCGTCAGCCGCCTGAAGCGCAACGTGAGATCCTGCGCGTGCTTCCATTCGTACGCCCGGATGCGGGTCGACGGAGTCTTTCCCCAGACGTTCAGGAGCACCTCGATGAGGCGCGTCTCGGTGAAGACGAGCAGCACCTGGTGATAGAGGTAGCTCAGATGGCCCAGGCCGATCGCCTGGAGGCCGGGAGGGATCTGCATCGCCTGCGAGCAGTAGAGGACGTGCTCGTCCCGCCGCAGCAGGCGGGCGAGGAGCCCCTGGACGGCCTGCCACTGCTGGCGCCGCGTCTTCTGCTGCCGGCGGCCCAGGAAGGCCGCGGCCCCGGGGAAGATGTCGTCGGAGGCCGAACGCTTGGCGCTCTCGGCGAGCGGCCGCTCCGCGAGGGGACCGAGGAACTCCGGTTCGATCTTCCGCACCTCTCCGCCCGGGCTCTCCATCCGCACCTCCACCGTCCCCCGGCCGCGACGTGGCGCGACGGCCCGCGAGACGCTGCGGAGAAAGTAGTGCCCGGATCGCCCTCGGTCAAACTCGTCCGGCGCCGGATCCGCCGGGGGGGAGGCGCGGCGACGATTTTGTGATCGGGAGCGGCGCCGGATGGCCGTGGTATATTCCCCGCGAACGACCCTTACCAATCCTCACGAACCGCCGCGCCCGCCGCGCCTGAGGGGCGATGGAGGGACGAGGCATGCCCAAGACCCCGGGTGACCACGCGTTCACCGCCGAGAGTCCCTACGGCACCGTCGCGGAGCCGACTTACTCGGGCGCCTTGAGCTTCATGCGGCGCCGCTACACGCGCGACCTGAAGGGCGTCGACGTGGCGGTGACCGGCGTGCCGCTCGACCTGGCGACCAGCAACCGCCCGGGCGCCCGCTTCGGCCCGGCGGCCATCCGCAAGGCCTCGGCGCAGCTCGCCTGGGGCCTGCCGTGGCCCTGGAACTTCAGCCCATTCGATCGGCTGGCGGTGGTCGACTACGGCGACTGCTACTTCGACTCGGGCCGCCCCGAGCAGATTCCTCAGGCGATCGAGGCCCACGCCAGGACCATCCTCGACGCCGGCGTCTTCATGCTGAGCCTGGGCGGGGATCACTTCATCTCCCTGCCGCTCCTGCGCGCCCACGCCCGGGCGTTCGGCCCCCTGGCGCTGGTGCACTTCGACGCCCATTCGGATACCTGGCGGGACGAGGCGGGGCGCATCGATCACGGCACCATGTTCTTCCACGCCGTCCAGGAGGGGCTGGTCGACCCGCGCCGCTCGGTGCAGATCGGCATCCGCACCCACAACGACGAGACGCACGGCTTCACCGTCCTGGACGCGCGCAGGGTGCTGCGGGAGCCGCCCGAGACCACCCTCTCCGAGATCAAGAAGATCCTGGGGAGCGGCAAGGCGTACTTCACCTTCGATATCGACTGCCTGGACCCCTCCTGCGCCCCCGGGACGGGGACGCCGGTGGTGGGAGGATTGCCGACCCACCTGGCCCTCGAGATCGTGCGCGGGCTGGCCGGCGTCGATTTCGCGGGCGGGGACGTCACCGAGGTCGCCCCCACCTACGACGTCGGCGAGATCACGGCCCTCGCGGGGGCGACCATCGCCCTCGAGTTCCTCTGCCTGCGCGCCGCGAAGTCGGGCCGCCCGGCCCCGTAGCCCTTCAGATTGGACATCGGCGGGGCATCTGTGCTATTCGATGTCTCATCGTCGCGGCCAATCACACGCGGACGTCTCAGACGGGGAGGAGCGCGCCATGAGGCTGATGTTCTCGACCAACAACAACTACAGCGCCGGCGGCATGGCCGGCATCTGCAGCGCGATGTCCTGCGATTGGGCACACCGCAGCATCGAATCGAACGGCATCATCAGCTCCAGCCAGCTCGACTCTCCGCACGGGCTGAGCATCGCCCAGGGGGCGTACGTCATCGGGCACACGCGGGGGGACGCCATCTTCAGCCGCTACGACCTGAACGTCATCGGCCACAAGACGGTCACGACCGGGCTGCCGCTCTCGCTGGCCCACGCGATCTCCCAGCAGCCGGCGGGCCACATCATGATCGGAGTCTACGGCGGCTTCGGCGGCCACACCATGGGCGCGCGGATCGACAACGGCTCGGCCCAGTTCTTCGATCCGAACTTCGGGCTCTACCGCGGCACCTCGCGCGTGCAGCTCAAGTCCTTCCTGACCGAGCATCTGGTGAAGCACTACCAGGGAACGAGCTGGGGCGAGCTCTGGCGCGTCCGCTAGTCTGACTCGGGCTGGGTGAAACGCGCGGGGAGGGGCGGGTCGGAAGGGAGGCGCTGCGGGGCGGCGCCGACGGCGTCCTGCGCTCCCACCGGCCGCGCGCCCTTGCGCTTGATGGCGTGGGCCGTCTTGATCATCCCGTAGCGGCTCAGCAGGTAGTTGCGCCCGAAATGGGACGCGGCGCGGGGCAGATCGTAGGCCTTCCCTCGGAAGCGGCGCAGGATGCCGGTGAGCGAGTAGGCCTCGCGCAGGAAGTAGTAATACCCCTCCTGCAGCTGGTCGACCGTCATCCCCTTCGGGCGTATCAGGACGTGGGCCCCGTCGAACAGGGGCCAGTTGTAGTCCATCGCCACGTCGGCATCCTCCGGGCAGCGCGCCCAGGGCAGGAAATCGTCGCCGGCGACGGCGTCCTTGAAGGTCCCGGTGCCGGGGTAGGGCTGGATGATGTTGGCCACGATGAAGTCGATGCCGGTGTCGTAGATGAACTCGAGGGTCCGGTCGAAGCTCGAGGGCTCGTCCCCGTCCAGCCCGAAGACGAAGGCCCCCATGACGTTGATGCCGGCGTCGTGCACGCGGCGCACCATCTGCGCCATCGAGGTCGTATCGTTCGACCATTTGTCCAGGCCATCGATCGCCGTCTGGCTGACCGACTCGATGCCGAGGAAGAGGTCCCGGCAGCCGCTCTCGTAGGCCAGCTGCAGAAGCTCCGGCTTGGCGGCGAGGTCGATGGTCAGCTCGGCCGCCCAGCGCCGCCCGAGCGGGCGGACGGCCTCGCACAGGGCCCGGAACGATCCCGCCGCGTTGTACAGGTTGTCGTCCCAGAAGAAGAACTGCTCGGTGAATCCCGGCCCCATCCGGGCGATCAGGCGATCGCCGTAGCGCCGGCCGATGACCGGCAGCTTGACGGCCGCCTTGAGCAAGGCGTTGTACACGCCGGGGGGGATCTGGTCGATGGTCTCCCGCGTGTAGGCCGGCGACTGGCCGCGGATTTCCTCCACCACGTCGTCCACGTCGCGGTTGCGCACCGTGGGGCCGTTGGTGAGGAAGACGGCGCAGAAATGGCAGTCGAGCTTGCAGCCGCGCGCGAAGGTGGTGGAGGCCACGATCTGCTGCGGCCTGTGGCGCAGCCCCTGCCAGATCCCCATGTCGAGGGCCAGCGTCCCCCGATCGCGGATGCGGTCGAAGGTGGCCCGGTAGACCGGCTTGAGCGGACGTCCCTGGGCGAGATCGTCGAGCAGCGTGGCGGCGGCCCATTCACCCTCGCCCACGACCGCGCAGTCCACGTGCCCGCGGCGCGTCCCCTCCTCGGGCACCGCCGAGGCGTGCGGGCCGCCGAAGACGACCGTGAGGCGCTTGCCCGCCGCGGCGTAGGCCGCCCGCGCCTCGCGGGCCCGGCGGAAGGCCTCGCGGGCCGAGTTCGTGTAGGCGGTGACGAACAGGACGTCGTGGTCGCCGCGGCGCAGGTCGACCTTGTCCCGCAGGATCTCCTCGAAGGGGGTCGCCCCTTCGATCTTGTCGTGCTGCACCGCGACGTGCGTGGCGCCCTTCAGGACCCCGTTCTTGCGCAGGAACCCGACCAGGTAGGGGAAGCCGATCCCGGGGCTGCGGACGAACGGCCCGGTCGTGCGCTCCAGGCGCCCCAGCAGGCCCTTCCGGCGGATCGGCTCGTCAACGACGTACGAGTCGCGCGGCGTGAGGCAGATGAGGTTGCCGAGTGTGGCCATGGATGTCCGCCTCGTGGAGGAAGGTCGGGGCGCCCGTGCTCCTGCACTCTAACTCCGGGAAGGCGGGATCGCAACCGGGTATCCGCAACCGGGCCACTTTTTCTATTGACCTGCGGCCCCGGGTCGCGTAGGCTGCACCAGCACGCCCCTGATTGACTTTCCCACAAGTTGACCACGACGTGCCGCCCTGGAGTCCGCTTACGGGTTCCAAGCATCCGCAGAAGGTCACGAGTGAACGGGGCAATGATGCCCGCGCAACGCTTTCGAAGCAGGAGATGAGATTTATGGCAAACGGCAAGGTGAAGTGGTTCAACGACGCGAAGGGTTTCGGTTTCATCAGCCCGGACGACGGTTCCAAGGACGTCTTCGTGCACCATTCCGCGATCAGCATGCCCGGGTTCAAGAGCCTGGCGGAAGGCCAGGCCGTGGAGTTCGAGATCGTCCAGGGACAGAAGGGACCGGCCGCGGCGAACGTCCGCCCCGTCTGAGCGCGACGTGGGACAGAAACTGTTCGTCGGCAACCTCTCCTTCGAGACGACCGACGCCGACCTGAAGGAGGCGTTCTCGAAGGCGGGGACGTGCGAGACGGCTTCGGTCATCAAGGATCGGGAGACCGGCCGCTCCCGGGGATTCGGCTTCGTGGAGATGGCGTCGGCCGAGGACGCGCGCCGCGCCATCGCCGAGCTCAACGGCGCGTCGCTGCGGGACAGGGCGATGAACGTCAGCGAGGCGCGGGAGCGTACCGGGAGCCGGAGCGACCGCCCGCCCGGCGGCGGCCCTCGGAGCTTCGGGCACGACGCGCCGCCCGCCGGCCCTCGCTTCCGGAAAGACGGGGGGAGCCGGCGCGGTCTGCGGGCCAGGAAGCGCAGCCTCTGATCGGCCGGGCTTCCTTACTTGCCGGCCTTCGGAGCGGCTTTCGGGGCGGCCTTCTTCTGGCGCGCTCTCCTGGCGGGAGGCTCAGGGGCCGCCACGGAGCTGCGTTCCAGCTGAACCAGGCTGGTCACGAACTTCCGGCGGCCCTCCAGGTCGAACTCGATCGTGGTGTGGGCGGGGCTGACCTCCTTGATCGTCCCGAGCCCGTAGGTCGCGTGATTGACGCGTTCATTGACAGCAAATGTTTCGGAGTTCTTCGCCAAAGGGACCTCCACAGTCCATCAAATAATCGGCCGTCGCCCGTATAATAGCACGGCGCAGAGCCCGTTCGTGGCCCTTCGTTGATCACGATCCTGTCATGGGGATTCGACCGTGGCCCGGAGAACCCGCTCGACCTTCAAGAAGCGCCAGAAGGAAATGGCGCGGCAACAGAGACAGCAGGACAAGCAGGCTCGCCGCCTGCAGCGCAAGCAGGAACGCCAGGATCCCACGGCCTCGGGCGTCGCTGACGAGGACCCTGACATCGCCGGGATCCAACCGGGCCCCCAGCCCCCGGCGGACGACGATCTCCTGTAGCCCCCTCGGGCCCGCCCGTCCACGGTGAGCCGAGCGGGGTCCCCGCGTCTTGCGCCGGGCCACCGCCTCCCTACCCCCATCGCCGCGCTCTGAGTGCCGGACCCGATCGGCCCGGAATCCCGGCCGTGCACTCGTGGTTGACGGCGGCCCCGTTCCACGGTATACGGATGGGAGCCAGGTCGCCGCGAAAGGGAAGTCCAACGCTCCAGACGGCTGGTGGTGCCGCCGGCCGTTCCGGGTCCGGGTGTCCGGCCCGGACAACTGCTTCCACCACAAACAGGAGGACGCACCATGCACAGGTCCGCCCGTTATGCTCTTCGCTTCATGGCGATCCTCGCCCTCGCGGCGGGGCTTTCGACCCTCATCGCCCCTGCGACGCGCGGCACGACTCCTTACGCCTCCTCGCTCTCCATGTGCAGGATCACTCGGTGCATCACCTCGAAGATGAAGACTCATTGCAGCTTCCCCGGCGGGAGCGTCTGCGATACGGTGGCGTGCGGCTAGGAAGCACCTGGATGGGACGGGCCGGTGGCACCGCCGGCCCCGCCCCTTCCCGCGTGCCGCGTCCCTCGCCGCCGGGATCCCGCCCTTGATCGGATGAACACAAGGAAGCTGCCCCGGAAGTTCTACACCCGCACCGACGTCCTTCTGGTCGCGCGCCGGCTGCTCGGCCGCCGGCTCGTCGTCCCCGACCGCGACGGGGCGCGCGTGTCGGGGATCATCGTCGAGACCGAGGCCTACCGCGGTCCCGAGGACCGCGCCTCGCACGCCTTCGGCGACCGCCGCACGAAGCGCACCGAGACGATGTACCGCATCGGCGGCACCGCGTACGTCTATTTCGTCTACGGGATGTATGATCAGTTCAACGTGGTGACGAACGTAGAGGGCATTCCCCATGCGGTGCTGGTCCGGGCCCTCGAGCCGGCCGAAGGGATCGAGGTGATGCGCCGGAGACGGCGCGGGCGATCGGATCACGACCTGACGAACGGGCCGGGAAAGCTTTGCATCGCGCTGGGGATCGACCGGGCGCTCGACGACGCCGACCTGCTGGGCGATCGGGTCTTCATCGAAGAAGGCCGGCGCCGGGTGCCGCCGGGGGCGATCGCCTCCGGGCCGCGCATCGGCATCGGCTACGCGGCGGAATGGGCCGACAGGCCCTGGCGCTTCTGGATCAGGGACAGCCCCTGCGTCAGTCACCGGGGACGCGCATGGCGAGGGTGAGCGCGCGGCTTCCCGAGAACGCCGCCGGGGACTTCTTCGTCGACCGCTCGTGCATCGACTGCGACACCTGCCGCCGGATCGCCCCGGAGGTCTTCGCGGAAGGCACGTCGTTCTCCTACGTCCATCGCCAACCGGGATCCGAAGCCGAGCAACGGCGCGCGCTCATGGCCCTGGTCGCCTGCCCGACCGCGTCGATCGGCACCGTGTCCCGGATCTCGGCGGCGCCCGCCGTGGCTCTCTTCCCCGAGCCGATCGACGACGGGATCTCCTTCTGCGGCTTCACCTCGGAGGACTCGTTCGGCGCCTGGAGCTACCTCATCCGCCGCCCGCCGGCGCAAGGGAACGTCCTCGTCGATTCGCCCCGCGCCGCGGCGCCGCTCCTGGCCCGTCTCGAGGAGTGGGGGGGCGTGCGCCTCATGTTCCTGACCCACCGCGATGACGTCGCCGACCACCAGGCGTTCCACCGCCGCTTCGGCTGCGAGCGCATCCTGCACCGGGACGACATCACCTCCTCCACTCGTTCCGTGGAGCGTCCGATCGAGGGCCCCTCCCCGGTCGATCTCGGCGACGGCCTGCTGGCGATCCCGGTGCCCGGGCACACCCGCGGCCACATGGTCCTGCTGTACCGAGAGACCTACCTGTTCACCGGCGACCATCTCGCCTGGTCGCCCGAGCGCTCCCAGCTCTACGCCTTCCGCGACGCCTGCTGGTACTCCTGGGACGAGCAGATCCGCTCCATGGAGCGCCTGCTCGACTATCGCTTCGAGTGGGTCCTGCCCGGCCACGGCTGGCGCTACCGCGCCCCCTCCGCCGCCGCGATGCGCTCCGAGCTCGAGCGCTGCGTCGCCTGGATGCGCCGGAAAGCGGGAGGGAACGGATGAAGCCGGGCGCGCTGTCCCGCCGCGCGCTGATCAAGGGCGCCGCCGCGCTGGCCGCCTTGCGTGCCCTGCGACCGCTGCGGCTCACCGCCGGGATCGGCGACGCGCGGCCGGCGGGGCCGCGCCGCAAGCCGCTGCATGTGGCCGTGGTGGGCGCCGGCGCCTTCGGGGGCTGGACGGCGCTCTATCTGCTGCGCAAGGGGGCGCGGGTCACCCTGATCGACGCCTGGGGGCCGGGCAACTCGCGCGCCAGCTCGGGAGGCGAGACGCGCGTGATCCGCGCCACCTACGGCCCGGACCGCCCCTACGTCCAGATGGTCGTGCGAGCGCTCGCCCTCTGGCGGGAGAACGAGGTGCGCTGGAAGCGGCCGCTCTTCCGGAAAACCGGCGTCCTCTGGATGGCCGGGCCGGACGACCGCTACGAGAAGGCCTCGCTGCCGCTCATGCGGGCCGCGGGCCTGACGATCGACGCGTGGTCCGCCGCCGAGGCGGGGACGCGCTTTCCCCAGGTCAATTTCGAGGGAGTGTCCTGGGTCATCCACGAGCGCGACGCCGGGTACCTGCTGGCGCGCCGCTCCTGCCAGGAGGTGCTCCAGGGGTTCCTGTCGGAGGGAGGCGACTACAGGCAGCGGGAGGCGCGGCCGGGAGCCATCCAGGACGGCCTCCTGCGGGAGATCCTCCTCTCGGACGGATCGCGCCTCGTGGCCGACCGGCACGTCTTCGCCTGCGGGCCCTGGCTCGGGGCGCTCTTCCCCGACCTCCTCGGAGAACGGATCACGCCGACGCGCCAGGAGGTCTTCTTCTTCGGGACGCCGCCGGGCGACCCTCGCTTCCTCGAGGAGCGGTTGCCGGTCTGGATCGACAACGGCGCGCGGATCTTCTACGGCATCCCGGGCAGCGACGGGCGTGGCTTCAAGGTGGCGGACGACACGCGCGGGCCGACCGTCGACCCGACGACGCAGGAACGGATGCCGACCAAGGCGGGCCTGCGCGCCGCCCGGGGATACATGGAGTTCCGCTTCCCCGGGATGCAGGGCGCTCCCCTCCTGGAGACCCGGGTCTGCCAGTACGAGAACTCCCCCGACACGCGCTTCATCATCGACCGCCATCCCCGGGCCGGCAACCTCTTCATCGTCGGCGGCGGTTCGGGACACGGCTTCAAGCACGGCCCCGCCATCGGCGAGCGCGTCGCGGACCTGGTGCTGGGCGCCGCGAGCCCCGACCCCTTCTTCTCCCTGGCGCGCCTAACATTGATGAACGGCGGGAGCTGATTCGCTGGCGCGGCTGACCTCCGGGGCTCCCGCCTCGGGGGCGCGGAGGACGAGGTACGGCAGCTGCCCGAACCCGACCCGTGATTTCGGGCAGGAGAAGAAGAGGTAGTACGGACCCTCCCCGGGGACGGGGAAGGCCACTTCGTAGTGACCGCCGCCGATGGGGCGCGCCCAGCCGTGGCCCCGCCGTGCTCCGGTGGGCTGGTAGACCAGGACCCGCAGGGGCCCCATCTCGGCGGGAGTACGCCCGCTGTCACTGTCGAACAGTCTGAAGCGCAGCCGGATCTCTTCCCCGACCAGCATCCTCCTCTCGCTTTGCACCGGGACGATGTCGAGCGTCATGGTCCATGACCTCCTGCCGGGCCGCCATGCGCAGGCCGGCCCTTGACGCTCTCTCTTCTACGCGTCGGCGGACCCCGCAGCCATCGGGAAGAGCCCCGGGATCGGCGCGGGAAATGTCCCGAGGTCGCGCGCGGATGGTCGGGGCGCCGATCTGCGAGTATCGTTGAACCGTCGGTGGCAGGGGCCTCATCCAACGCGCGGGAGGTGCATCCATGTACGTCGTCGCCGGAGTAACCGGGAACACCGGGAAGGTCGTGGCCGAGATGCTCTCGAATCACAGGAAGCCCGTGCGCGTGGTGGTGCGCGACGAGGCGAAGGCCGGCGCCTGGCGCGAGCGGGGCGCCCAGGTGGCGCGGGCGTCGCTGGACGACGCCGGCGCACTGGCGAAGGCGCTCGCGGGGGCGAGCGGCGCCTACTTCCTCGTCCCTCCGCAGTACGCCGCCGAGGATCTGCTCGCCGCCCAGCGGCCCGTGGTGGACGCGATCGCCGCGGCCGTGAAGGCGAGCGGCCTCCCGCACGTCGTGCTGCTCTCGTCGGTCGGGGCCCAGCACCCGGAGGGGACCGGGCCGATCCGCACGCTGCACTACGCCGAGCAGGTCATCGGCAAGGCCGCCAGGAACCTCACGATCGTGCGCGCCGCCTATTTCCTCGAGAACTGGGCCGCGATGCTGGGCGAGGCGAGGACGAAGGGCCTGTTGCCGTCGTTCCTCACGCCCGGCCGCGCGCTGCCGATGGTCGCGACCCGTGACATCGGCCGGGCGGCCGCCGAGGCGCTGCTCGATCCGGCGCGCGGCACCCGCCTCGTCGAGCTGGTCGGCCCCGCGGATTGGACCCCAGAGGACGTCGCCCGGGCGATCGCCTCGCTGCTCGGACGCGAGGTCCGCGTGCAGGGAGTGCCGCTCGATGCGGTCGTGCCCGCGCTGACGGCGAGCGGCTTCACGGCCGGGACCGCGCGGCTCTTCCGGGAAATGATCGAGGGCATCAACCGCGGCCACGTGGCGCCGGAAGGAGGCCGCGCCGTGCCCCGCTTCGGGACCCTGGGACCGGCCGAGGTCCTCGGTCCGCTGCTCGCGCGCACGACCGCCCCATGACGCGGGCCGGCCAGAAGCGCCCGCAGGCGGGCGGATCCATGCCGGTCATCTTCCTGGCGCACGGCTCCCCCCTGCTGCTCGACGACGCCTCATGGGTGGCCGAGCTGGCGCGCTGGGCGCGGGCCCTGCCGCGCCCGGAATCGATCCTGATCTTCTCGGCCCACTGGGAACAGCGGCCGGTCACCCTCGGCGCGACGCGGACCGTCCCGCTGGTCTACGACTTCTACGGGTTTCCGGACAGGTACTACAAGGTGACCTATCCGGCCCCGGGGGCCACGCGGCTCGCCGCGCGGATCCGGGAGCTGCTCGGCGCGACGCAGCCGCTCGCGGACGACCCGGAGCGCGGCCTCGACCACGGAGCCTACGTGCCGCTGGTGGCGATGTACCCCGGGGCCGACGTCCCCGTGCTCCAGGTCTCTCTCCCGACGCTGGAGCCGCCGACGCTGTTCGCCCTGGGACGCGCGCTCGCGCCGCTGCGCCGCGAGGGGGTGCTCATCGTGGGGAGCGGATTCCTGATCCACAACCTGAGCGCCATGGACCTGCGGCCGAACGCGCCGACTCCTTCATGGGCGGCGGAGTTCGACATCTGGTGCGCCGATGTCCTGGCGCGCCGGGACGTGGACGCGCTCCTCGACTACCGCGACCGCGCCCCGGGCGTGCGGCAGGCGCTGCCGACGCACGAGCACTTCGTCCCGGTGATCGTGGCGATGGGGGCCGCCGACGACGAGCCGGCGGCCCCCACCTTTCCCATCACCGGCTTCTACGCCGGCTCCCTCACGCGCCGCTCGGTGCAGTTCGGCGGCTGACCGGTTTCCTTCACCTGTCGGATTCCACGCACCCGGGCCAGCCACCCGGGCATCCAATCCCTCGCGCTTAAGCAACGTCCCGTCAGTCTCTTGCGCGAATTGATCTCGATATCCACCTGGTTGGCACGGGGCGTGAAATAGGGGGGAGTGCCTGAAGGAGGAGGTGCGACCCCCAAGACCCATTTTAAGGATGTGCCTTCTCCCTCAATCGACGTTCCCTCCATAACTATCGGTTCCCGCCACCATAGACCCCGGGCCGAGCGATGGCCCGGGGTCGCTCACCTCATCGAGCGGACTCGGCCGGCCGGAGCCGGACGCTCGTCCCGGCGCCGACCGAATTTCCACACCTGACTGAATCCAAGCAGTCGCCGCTCGAGCCAACCTCGGTGGACCCTGAAGCAAAAAAGACGTTCTCACAATGCCTTGCCGTCGCAAGACTCCATTTCCGCCTGGTTGGCACGCGGCGTGAAAAGACTTTGGCGGGAGGGCGGGACGATGTCGGCCGGTCGCCGCCCTCGAGTCACTCGGGGGCGGCTGGAATCTCCCCGATCCGGGGTGGCCCGGCCCGGGGACGCAGCGCTCAGCAATCAAGGAGGACGCCATGTCGATGAAATCGATTCCCCACGTCCCGCTTCGCGCCAGGGGCGCCATCGCCGTCACCGGAGCCGCGTCCGGGATCGGAGCCGCGACCACGGCCCGGCTCATCGCGCGCGGCCACAACGTGATCACGGTCGACCTGCACGACGCCGAGATCACCTGCGACCTGGGCACCGTGGTGGGGCGGCGGCACGCCCTCGA